>JBEKPC010000107.1:0-18620 GCA_049521155.1 Bryobacteraceae bacterium | reverse complement strand
AATCCTTGACTAAAAACGCATTTTCGGCGAGACTCTTGCAATAACTTCCGCTTTGAATCAGAAGCGGAGGAAATCATTGCATTGTAATCTGCGCGGAGGAGGCTATTGGTGTGTCGAAAGTTGCATTATTAGGAATATTTCTGGGCGTAGTATCGTCCGTTTTCTCGCAACAGCAAGCAGGTTCCGACACATCGGTCGCGCCCATCAATCCGCGTCATCTCTCACCAGAAAACGCTTATGCGCGAGTTTACTGCATCCTGCCCCTGGTTGGGAGCGGAAGTCTCGCAGACCCGAAGCGGCCGATGTTTGCGCCTCGGCCTCCGACGCCAACAGCACCACTCGACCGGACTGGGATTATTACGTTTCAATTTCAAGTAAGCGACGACGGTAATTTTGCTCTCGCGGAATGCGTGGCTGTCAAGGCGGCCGGACGAGTGAGATCGACATCCGAACCAACTTCGCCGGGTACGCGGTCAATTTCGGGCACCACCAATTCCATCCGCTACGGATGCAGTGAACGGAGAGGCTGTCGTGCTTTTCCTCGACCGTGGCCGCGCATCTCGGCCGCCCTATTCGTTTGTCTTGCCTGTGCTAGTCCGGCGCCGCGCGACACCCATTTCCATGTGTATGCTATTGTTCCGCTGGTTGGAACCGGCACGGCGGACGACCCGAAGCGGCCTATTTTCGTGCCGAACAATGGACATCCGACCGAAATTCCAAGCGCGACCAGCTTTGAATCCCATCGTGGTGCGTAGCGGCATTCTCGCCTATAACGCTCAAATCACAGACGATAGAGAGGAAGAGACACATTGAAGGAAAATGCGGGCGGTCGCGGATTCAAGGAGACGCTGGAAACGATGACGAGCATCATGGTCATTGCGGGTGTGCTCCTGTTTGGCTTTGTGGTTTACCGGTCATTCATTCATCCCACGGAAGCAGTTCAGGCAGCGGAACCCGCAGTAGGAACAATTTTGCCTGCATTGCCCGGATATAACTGGGACCAGCACAGTGAGACCCTGGTGCTGGCGATGCGGACGGGATGTCATTTTTGCGAGGACAGCCTGCCGTTTTATCGAGATCTTCAAAGCAGAAAAAGACGGGAAATCGAAGGCCTACCTCGTTAGCGTGCTTCCCGACGGGGAAACGGCAGCGACACACATGCTACAAGACGCGCAGTTGGATGTGCCGGTGGTCGCGTCGTTCAATTTGCAGCAGTTTCACATCTCCGCCACGCCTACAGTGGTTCTCGTTGATCGAAATGGCAGGGTGGAAAAAACATGGGTCGGGGAGCAGCAGGCAACCGGTCAGAAGGCAATACTTGATGCTATCCGGAAATAGGGTTAGCAGCGACCGGGTATCGTGGCGTCGAGGGCACAGCTCCAGGCCCGGTCGGAGGGTTTCCTCCCTACGTAGTGTTATCCCGTGCGGAGGGGAAAGGGCGGGAACCGCCCCGCCAACGTCAAACAGTCGTAAAAAGGAGAAGGTGAAATAAGTAAGATAATCGTACGCAACATGGCAGTCCTGCTTTTTCTAGGTGTTGGCAGCTACGTCGTAGCAGCAGCACCAGCACACACAGTCCGACCGTTATCACTGAGTTGTAGCTGTACCGCGAATCCGGGTTGTAGTTGTACCTGCACAAACACCGGGGACACATGCACTTGCTCTCAGAAGGGCATTGGTTGTAAGGCGTAGCGCTGACACGCGAGGCAGACCTCCCCTCTCGCTTCTGCGGCAGGGGGGTCTGCCCGTGCCTGGGCCAGGAGGAAAAGGGAAAACGGCCGCCACCCCGTCATGGATAAAGCGCGGAGAGGAGGTGTGATGCGGAAGACAAGAATCGGGCACATGAAGCAGGCAGTACGGGAGAGCAGGGCGGCCCGCGCGGGTGTTGAGATGGTGATGGTCTGGCAGGATGTGCGCTTCGCGCTGAGGACGCTGATGAAATCGCCGGGTTTCACGGCTGTAATAGTAGTGACGCTGGCGCTTGGAATCGGTGCAAACACGTCTATCTTCACCCTTGTGAATGCGGTGCTGTTGCAGTCCATCCCGGTGGAGCGCCCGGAGCAGCTGATAGTGCCGCAATGGTCGGCCCACAACTGGCCTAAAACTTCCGCAGTGTATAACTCCGGCGACTGCTGGAGGGATACCGGTCCCGTCGGCGCCTGTTATTTGTCTTTTCCAATGTTTACGAACATCAAAGACCGGCGCGACTTGTTTGCGAGCGCGACTGCTTTTGCGGGTCCGGCAACACTGGACTTGGCGGGCAATGGGCAGGCCGGTATTGCGACCGCAGAGTTGGTCTCCGGTGACTATTTCGAGACCCTGGGCGTTCGGCCCGCTGTGGGGCGCACGCTCATTGCAGCGGACGACCAGAACGGCGCAGCTCCCGTTGCGGTTCTGGACTACGCCTATTGGCAGGGTGCGTTTGGCGGCAATCCGGATGTTGTGGGCAGGGCGATCCGGCTGAACAACGTGCTCTTCACTATCGTGGGAGTTGCGGATCAGTCCTTCACGCGGCTGGCGCCGGGGTGGTGGCAGAATCTCTATGTGCCGCTGACACAGGGTAAGGTCCTCGGGCTGGGGTGGGCCGGCGATGAACACGACAGCAAATCGTGGTGGCTGACCGTAGTGGCAAGACTGCGCCCCGGGGTTAAGCGGACACAAGCAGGGGCAGCAGTCGACCTACTGTTCCGGAATGCGACGACGCACGGGGCGGACCCGGCCTGGGAGACGAACGACGATCCTCGGATGGAACTGGCGCCTGCGCAGCAAGGGCTTGTCGGGTTTCGCCCGCTTTTCAGTAAGCCGTTGTTGTTGCTTGAGGCTGCGGTAGCCCTTGTACTGCTGATCGCTTGTGCCAATGTGGCGGGTCTGATGCTAGTGCGTTCCACGTCCAGAGAGCGGGAGATGGCCGTGCGGTTCGCGCTGGGCGCGAGCCGTTCGCGCGTCATCCGGCTGGTGCTGACAGAGAGTCTACTGCTTGCGCTTTTGGGAGCGGCGGTGGGCGCTCTGCTGGCCTATGTGGGCGCCCATGCCCTAGTGGCGTTCACGTCCGCCAATTGGTTCCCCCTGCGCATCAACGTGCAGCCGGATACGAGAGTTCTGCTGTTTACGATCGGTGCCGGGCTGGCCACAGGAATTGTCTCCGGGATGGCTCCGGCAGTAAGAGTAGCGCGTATGCGAGCGGCCGTGGAGTTCCATAGAGGCACGACGGCGCGTTGGCTATCGGCCACGCATGCGGGCAGGGCGCGCCGGCTGGGACTGGGAGGTGTGCTAGTCGTCGTGCAGGTAGGCCTTTCGATCGTGATGCTGACGAGTGCTGGACTCATGCTGCGCACACTGGGCGAGCTTCGGAGCGTGGATCCAGGGTTCGACACACGGAACCTCCTGCTGATGTGGATTGATCCCTCCTTGGCCGGTTACAACAAGGCGCATGTGGAGAGCTTTTACGAAGACCTGCAACAGCGATTGGCCGCATTACCGGGCGTCGAGTCGGCCAGCTATTCGTCGGATGCGTTGCTGGATGGCAGCCTGCAAACATTGGAGATCAGAGTCGATAGAGAGCCCAGCAAGCAATCTGTGAAGGCGCAAGTTCTGATGGTGGGCCCTCAGTATTTCACGACGATGCGGCTACCGGTACTGCGAGGACGATCTTTGAGTTTGCCGGACGTGCGCGGTGGACTGCCGGTCGCGCTGGTGAACGAGGTCTTTGTCAGGGAGTTTCTGAACGGGCGCGATCCAATCGGGCGATACTTTGCATCAGGTCACCAGCAGTGGGAGATTGTTGGCGTGTTGCGCAATGCCAAGTACGACTCACTAACTAAGAAGGATAAGCCGACGGTATACTTTCCACTCATTAATGGGCCGGCCGTATTCGCGCTTAGAACCGATACCCCTCCAGCGACTTTGATTCCGGCGGTACGGAAGACAGCGCATGATCTGGATGAGAACGTGCCGGTGATACGCGTGCAGACGCAGTCCGAGGTGATCGACCAGGGATTGTTCGTTGAGCGGCTGCTGGCGCGGGTCCTCGGTGTTTTTTCAGGACTGGGAGTAGGGCTTGCGTGCATCGGGTTGTACGGTTTGGTGTCGTATGAAACAGCGTCCCGGACGCAGGAGATCGGAGTGCGTACGGCCCTCGGAGCTCAGCAGAGCGATGTTTTGTGGCTGTTTCTCCGACAGGGCGTTATGGTGATGTTACTCGGATTGGCAGTTGGCGTGGGAGCAGCGGCGCTGGCGACGCAGCTGCTGACGAGCATGCTCTATGGTGTCAAGCCACTGGACCCAGGGACGTTCATTGCGGTTCCTATTTTACTGTTTGGAATAGGATTGGCGGCGTCTCTCCTGCCTGCCGCGCGTGCGGCTCGGGTGGACCCTGCGGTTGCGCTTCGGTCTGAGTGACAAAACGGAATTTGCGCATCGATCAGCTCCCTCCGCGCGGCCTGAGTGAAAACAATTGAGTACACTACGGGCAGCGCTGCTCAAGTTCAGCTTTCAGCGATGCCCACGTCACCCCGCTGCGCTTATCTTCGTTGAGCGAACTAAGGCGGCGTTGAAGCTCGGCTTCCTGCGCACCAGTCAAGGGAAGCTGCTCCTGTTCGAGACTATCCCAAAGCTGCGCGATGAGCGCCAAGCGCTCCGGCGGCGTCAAGCGTACAATCTCATCACGGGTGAGCACTTCCATGCCTTCCAGCGTACGAAAAAGAAGGCCGGGGAGCAAGGCCTTTGAAGACACCGGCTCACCGCAGGATTGGTTAATTCAACCCCGCCGCCCTCAAAAATCCCCCCGCCACCACCCCCACCGCCCGATGCTCTACATCCACCTGGTAATTCAATTCCTGCATCTTTGCGTTGGTAAACTTCCCCGCCAGCTCCTGCAACGCCGCGCCCACCTCCGGCCTCGCCGACAGCAACTCTTCCCGAGCCACCAGCGAAACTTCATACGACGGAAACGCATGCCGGTCGTCTTCTAAAATCTTCAAATCCATCTTCGACAACACTCCATCGGTAGCATTCGCCGCAATCATGTCGACTTGCCCCTGCTCGATCGCCTTATAAAGCAGCCCTAAATCCATCGTTTTCGGCGAGCCTTTCAACTGCAACCCATAAACCGATTTCAGCGCCGCCAGCCCGTCGGCCCTCCGCTCGAACTCATAGCCGACTCCCAGCGCCCAAGGCACCCGCGCCGCGTCCGACAACGTTTTAAACTCCACGGACCGCCGCACCACCATCGCGAATCCGTTGTCGATTCCCAGCGGCTCCAGCCAAGCCAAATGGAACCGGCGCGCATACTCGGCCTTCAAATTCGTGTCTCGCGGAGCCTTCAGCACCATCGCCAGCGCCGTCCCGCTATATTCCGGATACACATCGATCTCGCGATTCAGCAACGCCTGCTGCGCCAGCAGCGTTCCTCCCAGATTCAAACTGCGCGCGATTTTCTCATGCAGGCGATTCTCCAGATGCTGCGCGACAATCTCTCCCAACACCACCTGCTCGGTAAAATTCTTTGACCCCACGCGAATCATGTGCGTCTTCTGCTCACATGACGCGAGCAGGAAAATCAGGCAGCCGATAATTTTCGTTCGATCCATCCCAATCCCCCGTCCGCCAGCAGCGCCATCAAAGCCGCCGGCACCGCACCGGCCAATATCTGCGCCGTGTCCACCGTCGCCACGCCGCGGAAAATGAAGACGCCCAATCCCCCGCCCCCGATCGCCGCCGCAATGGTCGCGGTTCCGATGGTCGTCACCGTCGCCACCCGAATCCCCGCCAGAATCGTCTGCGCCGCCAGAGGCAACTGCACCTGCCGCAATAACTGCCCGTCCGTCATGCCCATCGCAATAGCCGATTCGCACACCGCCCGTTCGACGTTGAGGATTCCCACAAATGTATTGCGCAGAATCGGCAGCAGCGCGTACAGCACCAGCGCCACAATCACCGTCCGTTTCCCGATCCCGCCTATAAACGGAATCGGAATCAGGAATCCAAAGAGAGCCAGACTGGGAATCGTCTGCATCACACTCGCGAACCCCAGCATCCAGCGCCGCGCCGCCACGTGCCGAGTCAAAAATATCCCCGCCGGAACTCCGATCGCGATCGCCAATCCCATCGCGATCGACACCAGCACCAGGTGTTCCACGGTGAGTTCTAGAAGGTCGTTGAGCAGGTCGCTACGCATAAGTCCTCAGGAACGCCCGCGCTTCATCCGTATCGGCATGGCGAAATTCTTGCGCTGGAGCAATCCAATCGACCTTGCCATTCGCCAATAAAATGATTCTCGTTCCGATCCGCATCGCCTCGCGAATATCATGCGTCACAAAAATCGAAGTCGTCTTCTCCCGAAGCTTCAGAAACTCATCCTGCAAATCCATCCGGGTCACCGGATCAAGCGCCCCGAACGGTTCATCGAGCAGCATTAACGGAGGCTCCGCCGCCATCGCCCGCGCCACTCCCGCTCTCTGCCTTTGCCCGCCCGATAACTGCCTCGGATACCGTTCGCCAAACCCCTTCAATCCGACCGTTTCAAGCAGGGCATCCACGCGCCGAGGATCGAACTTACCTTCGAGCGTAGGAACCAGCCCGACATTGCGGGCGATCGTGAAGTGCGGAAACAATCCCACCTCTTGAATCACGTATCCGATATGCCGCCTCAGCCGGATCGGATCCCACTCCCGAGTGCTCCTGCCCTCGACCAGCACCTGCCCTGACGTTGGAAAGAGCAGCCCGTTCGTCATCTTCAGCGCAGTCGTTTTCCCGGACCCGCTGCGGCCCAGCAGCACCAGTGTTTCTCCCGCTTCGACGGAAAAACTGACGCCTCTTAAAACCGGCGTGCCGGCAATTTCGTACGCGACGTTCTGAAACTCGACCAGCGCCATTTAGAGCGGTTTCAAATCGCCGAGCATCGTCGGGATCAATTCCGAAACCGTCGGATGAATGTGAACCGCGCGCTGGAGCACGGTATATTGGGCGCCCGCGTACATCGTATCGAGAATGCAGTGGATCGCCTCGTCGCCGCCCGTACCTAAAATCGACGCGCCTAGAATCAGCTTCGTCTCCGCGTCCACCAGAATTTTCATGAACCCCAGTGTCTCGCCTTTTTCCACCGCTCGCGAAACCTTCGTCATTTCGCGCCGCGCGATCAGCGCCGGCCTCTTCGATTTCCGCACGTCGGTCTCCGTCATGCCGACGCGGGCGAACGGAGGATCAATGTAAGTCGCGGCGCAGTAAATGCGATCGCTAATCCGCCGCGCGCCTTTATCGAGAAGATTCGCCGCGACGATTTCGTAATCATTATAAGAGGTGTGCGTGAACCCTCCGCAGCCGTTGCAATCGCCCAAAGCCCACACGCCCCGGGCGTTGGTCTCGCAGTCCTCGTCGACCCGAATGTATCCATGCTCATCGGTCGCGATGCCCACTGCATCGAGTCCCAAATCGTCGGTATTGGGAATGCGCCCGACCGCGACAAGAAGGTGCGAACCGGCAATATTATGGACCTGTAAGCCTTGATCGAGCGCCTTAATAGCGACATTATGCGCGTTTAAGACGATATCGATTCCCTCTTTTTTCAAAATATCGAGCACCGAAGCCGAGACATCCTCGTCCTCGTGAGGCAGAAGCCGCGCCGCCTCTTCGATCACTGTGACCTTGCTGCCGAATCGCCGGTACATCTGCGCAAATTCAAGCCCAACCGCGCTACCGCCTAGAATCAAAAGGTGCGGAGGCACAAAATCCACGTCCATCATCGTCGAATTCGTGAAATACGGAACCTGCTCGAGCCCCGCTGGAATCCTCGCGCGCTGTCCGACATTGACAAAGATCTTCCCCGAAATCAGCGTCTTGCCGTTTACACTCACCGTATGCGGCGCGGTGAATCGAGCGTGGCCTTCGATCACCTCGCAATTTTCGAGGCCTCTCATCCACTTCTCAACCTTCGACTGAGCGACGACGGCGTCTTTGCGCGCCTTCAGTTTCTTCATGTCAACCTGCAAGTCATTGCAAAAAGAGCGCGCTAAATGAATCGCGTAAGCGCTGGCCACCAGCGTTTTGGTGGGCGTGCAGCCGGTGTTGACACATGTCCCGCCAAACAATTTCCGTTCAATGACAGCGATTTTCATGCCGGCCTTCGAAAAACGTGCTGCCAGCGCTGGACCAGCTTGACCGGTCCCTATAATGATGGCGTCGTGCGTGTTCATGAAATAATGGAGCCATTCGAGGCTCTAACGTTTCTATGATGGCAGATCGATTAGCCGACGCGCGTAATCGGACGGATGCGCTGTTCCAGATTCTTGAGCCATCGGCGATCTATGACCGGCCGGTGGCGGAGCGGCATCGAATTCTGTTTTATCTCGGACACTTGGAAGCATTTGACGGGAACCTGCTGCGGGGTGGACCTCATTCCGAGTTCGATCAGCTTTTTGCATTTGGCATCGATCCGGTGGGAACGGGGTTGCCTACCGATCAGCCGGGCGATTGGCCTTCGATCGAACAGATTCGGAACTACAACCGGGAGACTCGCGCCGCGGTGGATCAAACACCGGCCGATGAATTGCTGTGGAACGTGGCGATTGAGCATCGGTTGATGCATGCTGAAACGCTGGCTTACCTGCTGCATCAAATGCCATTGGAAAAGAAAATTCCGCAACGGCAAGCAGTCGTTACTGGGCGCGAGGCAAAGCCTGGCATGGTTGCGGTGCCCGCGGGGTCGGTTGTTCTGGGGCGTTCGGAGGGATTTGGATGGGATAACGAGTTCGATGCGCACGCCGTCGAGGTGGGGGCGTTCGAGATCGACCGGTATAAGGTCACCAATGGCGACTACTTGAAATTCGTGCGGGAAGGCGGCTCGCCTCCAGTGTTCTGGAAAGATGAACACACCTATCGAACCATGTTTGAAGAAATTCCGATGCCGCTCGACTGGCCGGTTTATGTGAGTCATTCCCAGGCAAGCGCTTATGCACGGTGGGTTGGGAAGTCGCTGCCGACGGAAGCGGAATGGCAATTGGCCGCGCAAGGCTCGCTGCCTGGAAACGCCGGATTTCAGAGATGGGATCCTGTGCCGGTGACGGCGGATCCGGGCATGGTGGGAAATGGATGGGAGTGGACATCAACGTTATTCAGGCCGTTTCCGGGATTTAAGGCGTTTCCGTTTTATGCGGGTTACTCGGCCAGTTTTTTCGACGATCAACATTATGTAATGAAGGGCGGCTCGGCGCGGACAGCGGAGTGCTTGTTGCGGCCGTCTTTCCGGAATTGGTTCCAACCGAATTATCAATACGTCTACTGCGGATTCAGGTGCGTAACGCGATGATTACCTTAACTGGTGTTGCCGAGGATATTTGCGCCGGATTGATGAAAGAAGGGCAGAAGGAATTGCCCTCGAAGTATTTATATGATGCGGTGGGATCGCGATTGTTCGAGGTGATCACGGCGCTTCCGGAATACGGAGTGACGCGGGCTGAGGACCGCATCCTCGAAAGGCATGCCCGCTCTATCGCGGCGCTGGTGCCGAAGGGCGTCGCCATTGCGGAACTGGGCAGCGGAAGTGGAACCAAGACGCGGCGAATTTTGAGCGCATTTTCGCATAGCCACCACACGCGGTATTTTCCGATTGAAATATCGGCGACGGCACTGGCGGCATGCGAGCGGGAAGTGAGCGATATTAGCGCCGTGAGCGTGGTAGGGATCGAGCGGGAATATCTGGACGGCCTGCTGGAGGTCGCGGCGCGCCGGCAGGAGGGGGAGAATCTGCTGGTGCTGTTCCTGGGAAGCACGATCGGAAACTTCGAAGCGCGGGCGGCGCTGGTGTTCCTGAGGAAGATCCGGTCCATGCTGGTGCCGGGAGATTTTCTGCTGCTGGGAACCGATCTGATGAAGCCGATTCCGGTGCTGCTGAATGCCTATGACGATCCTCTGGGCGTGACGGCGGCGTTTAACTTGAATCTGCTGGCGCGGATTAATCGGGAATTGGGTGGGCATTTTGTTCTCCCGCAGTTTGAACATGAGGCGCGGTTCAATGAGGCGGCGGGGAGCGTCGAGATGCACCTGCGGTCGCGGCAGGCGCAGAGAGTTTCGATTGACGCGGCGGAGATCGAAGTTGATTTCGATGCGGGGGAGACAATTTGGACGGAGAGCAGCCACAAATACTGGCTCCCGCAGGTTGCGGCGATGGCCGAGGAGAGCGGATTCTCCTGCCCGGCGCAGTGGATCGACTACGAGTGGGCGTTTGCGGAGAATTTGTGGATGGCGGGGTAAGAAGAGCCGACGAGGGCGTCGGCCGCGGTCCGGGGGGACCGCCCCACCGGGCTGATCTCTTCCATTACGTTAGTGCCAGTTCGGGGTATGTTATTTTGCCAGCCTTGGGACTACCCAGATGAAAATTGCCAGGCTGAAGAAGAGCAGCACTGCTCCGATGGCGGGGAGCCAGAGGGCGTCGGGGGCGTTGCCGGGTTCGAGGACGGCGACGTCGGGGTCGGCTGGGAAGTAGGACACCTTTACGGCTGCGCCCTGGCGGTATTTTGAGGCGACTTGTTCGATTTCACTGCCGCCTTCTATCGCGGCGAAACGGCGGAGGTTGCTGAAGTGCCGGGTGCCTGCCACTTCATATTGATAGACGAACCGGGCGGCGGAAGCGCTGTCGGTGCTGTCGTCGGGCTTGTCTTCGCCGTTGTCTCCTCCTCCTTTATTCGCGAAAATCACGGTGCCTTGCGTGGTGGGCCAACCCTGACTGGCGGAGCCGTGCCAGATCCGCTGAAAGCCGGAGGTGAGTGCCAGGATTCCGAGGCCGCAGGCGACTGCTCCCATAAATGCAGCGGCCATGGGCATCACGATGTCGCCCGCTTGCGCAGGGGGTGCGATGGGAGCATCCGGCGGCGCCTCGCCACGGCGAGCGGCTTCCATGGCGTTGTGCACGGAATCGGCGAAGGACGGGGTGTTGGGGGGAGTGGAACCGGAACGCATCATCTTAGGCGCGATCATCAGGCACAGGATGGCCGGGAGGAGAAACGCCAGGGCCGCGCCGGGCAGCCAGAAGGCTTCGGCGTGCAGTCCCGGCTTCAGGACGCCGGTGGCTGGATTGGCGGGATTGTAGGAAATCGTGACCGGCTTATTCGCCGGGAATTGCAGGCGCTGAAGGGCGGCTTCGGACTTGTCGCTGGAGCCCACGGTCTGGCCGAAATACAACACGTCGGTGAAGTATTCCTGGCCGTTCACTTCATAGCGGATAAGGGTGTTGGTGGAGAAGCTCACCGACTCGGAGCGGTCTCCTTCGTCGGAAACGGTGCGGGTGGTCTCCGAGCCGACCACGGTTCCGGCGGTGGTGGGCCACTTGGCGCTCTCCGTGGCCAGGTAGATTCGATGAATCCCTTTAATAAAGAGGTAGAGGCCGGAAAGCGCGACTGCGCCCATCACCAACGCCGAAAATATGATGATGAACCTGTTCACGATTGTGGTTACTCTATCATGTAAAGGCGTAATCAGGCGCCGAATTTTGCGTAATCCTCATGATGAAGGCACTCGTTTTTGACGTTTTTGGCACGGTGGTCGACTGGCGCGGGTCGATTATCGAGGAAGGCAAAGCTTGGCGCGCCGACATCGATTGGGCTCATTTTGCCGATCGGTGGCGAGCCGGATATGCGCCTTCCATGAACAGGGTCCGGAAGGGCGAGATTCCGTGGACCAACCTCGATGATCTGCATCGGGTGCTGCTGGAGGATCTGCTCCGGGAATTCCATATTGATGGGCTTTCTGAAGCTCAGAAGGACCATTGGAACCACGTCTGGCACCGGCTGAAGCCTTGGCCCGATTCGATTGCCGGGCTGGAGCGGCTCAAGAAGATATACACGATTGCGCCGCTCTCGAACGGCAACGTGGCGCTGCTGAGCAATATGGCCAAGCATGCGGGGATTCCGTGGGACCTGATTCTATCGGCCGAGCTCGCCCGGCATTACAAGCCGGATCGCGAAGTGTATGATACGGCGGTCAGTTTATTGGGGCTGAAGCCGGAAGAAGTCATGATGTGCGCGGCGCATCGCGGGGATCTGGAGGCGGCGCGGGATTGCGGGCTACGGACCGGGTTCATCCACAGGCCCGGCGAATTCGGGGGCGAGAAGAAGGCCGACGAGGCGAAAATCGGAGATTTCGACGTGGTGGCCAGCGATATTGTGGATTTGGCGGCGAAGCTCTAGTGTCGGGGAATTAGCTGGGATATCGTCCATGTTTTCGCGAAAGGCCGACGAGGGCGTCGGCCGCGGACCGGGGGTCCGCCCCACCAGTGACTTGACGCGCACTGTAATGTTTCTGTTAAACTGACAAACTAACAGGCATGCGGATCGACTATAAGTCCCGGGCCGGCAGAGCTTTATTCGCCGGCGGTACCGTCCTTTTGTCCGGCTGTGCGCTGACGAACCATCCGCAACCTGTGAAACAGTTTTTCCTGCCTCCGGCGCGAGCTATGGCTGCGCCCGCTGAGCCGGTGCTGGATCCTCCCGCGCCGCCGAGCGTGTTTTACGGCAATGAAGTTCCATCGATGCCGGCGCCGGTTGCTCCTCTGGCCCGTCCGACCGATGCCGAGTTTCTGATCAAGAGGGCCGACGATCGGTTTGCCGAGGGGAAAAAGGCGCTTGAAGCGGGGCGCGCGGCGGATGCGCGGTTGCAGTTCGACCGGGCGGTGGAAGCGCTGATGTCGGCTCCGGAGAATCTGCCGGAGCGGTCGCGGGTGGAGCGGCGGCTCGATGAGCTGATCGAGGCGATTTACCGTTATGACGCCGATCAGGCGGCGGTGGGCGAATCGGACAAGGTTGCGTACGATAAAAGCCCCAAGGACGACATTGTTGAAATGACGTTTTCGGTGAATCCGATGACGCGCAGTAAAGTGCAGGATGTGATTCACCAGACGGCTTCCCAACTGCCTTTACAGCAACACGATACAGTAATTGGCGCGGTCAATTTCTTTTCCAGCGAGCGGGGCAAAAGGGTGATCGCGGCGGGGCTGCGGCGGCAGGCCAAATACAAAACCATGATCGAGAGGATTCTGGCCGAGGAAGGCGTTCCGCAGGAGCTGATCTTTCTGGCGCAGGCGGAATCGGGATATTTGCCACGCGCGATGTCGAACAAGCTGTGCGTGGGGTTGTGGCAGTTCTCGAAGGCGACGGGGCGCGATTACGGGTTGATTCAGACGGCGTCTACCGACGATCGCATGGATCCGGAAAAGGCGACGCGCGCGGCGGCACGGTATTTAAAGGATCTGTACGCGCATTTCGGGGACTGGTATCTGGCGATGGCGGCCTACGATTGCGGCCCGGCGTGCGTGGATCATGCGGTGATGCGCACCGGATATGCGGATTTCTTCGAACTGCGGCGGCTGAATGCGCTGCCGAAGGAGACGCAGAACTATGTACCGGAGATTCTGGCGATGACGATTATGGGCAAGAACGCGCCGGAGTATGGACTGGATCATCTGGATGTGGAAATCGCGGTGGAGACGGAATCGATCGAGCTGGAATCGGCCACAAATCTGGCGCTGATCGCCGATGCAGTGGACCTTCCGCTGAGCGAGCTTAAGGAACTGAATCCAGGATTGCTGAAAGTGGTGGCTCCGGCAGGGTTCAGCGTGCATGTGCCGAAGGGAACATTGCAAGCGGTACAGACGGCGTTTGCGGTGGTGCCGGCCAGCAAGCGCGATGCGTGGCGGGTGCACAGGGTGAGCGATGGCGATACGTTCGCGGGGCTAGCCAAACGGTATAGCGCGCAGACGGCTTCGATCAGCCAGGTGAATCACGAGGCGCTGCCGGAGGCGGGCGCGCTGATCGCGATTCCGGTGGGATATCCGGGGGATCGAACGGTCGCGGTCAAAAAGACTGGCGTGAAGACGGCGGCGGCGAAGCATCGTCCGGCGGCTACGGCGGTCGCGTCCTCGCTGCGCCAGAAGAAGGCTGCACCGAAAACGGCCCAGCGGAGCGCCGGCAAAGGCGCAGTGAAGCACACGGCATCGCTGCGGACTCCGAACAGTTAAGCGGTCTTTTTTCTCTCCTTTCGCTTTTTCTCTTGCCTTAACGGGAAAACGCGATATTCTAATTTTTGATTACGCTCTGGCGACGCGCGATGCGCGCCCCTCTAGGAGGCAGATAAGAATGCTGAAGTATCGACTTTCAGTCGAGGACGACGAATTAGACGACTACGAAGAAGGGTCGCCGATCAACGTCGACGATGACTTGGGCGACTACGGCGATGATGACGATGATATTCCCGTCGCGTCGATCCCTGTTGCGGTTCCCGTGACGGTGACGGAAACGATCATCGTGGTCGAGGAGACGGAGCCTCCGCCGGCGAAGAAGCCTGTCGCCAAGGCGGTTGCCAAGAAGGCTGCTCCTAAGAAGGCTGCTCCTAAGAAAGCTGCTGCCAAGGCTCCTGCCAAAAAGGCTGCTCCTAAGAAGGCGGCTGCCAAAAAAGCTGCTGCCAAGGCTCCCGCTAAGAAGGCCGCGGCGAAGAAGGCTCCTCCCAAGGCGGCTGTTAAGAAGGCAGTAAAGAAGGCGGCGCCGAAAAAGGCGGCGAAGAAGGCTCCTCCCAAGAAAGCGGCTGCTAAGAAGGTAGCGAAGAAAAAGGGCGGGAAGAAGAAGTAATTCTTAGCGATCTGTTTCTCCCATAAGGGGCGGGCTGAAAGGCTCGCCCCTTTTTCATTTTGCGTCTAGAATGGGCTTATGGCGACGACCACCGGTCAAATCACGTGGCAGGCGTTCGAACAGCTTCCGGATGGCGACGGTTTTCATCGCGAGGTGGTGGAAGGGGAACTGATTGTTTTGCCGCCTCCGAAGTCGAAACATAGCCTGATCGCTTCTGCGATTGCCGAAGCATTGCTCCCGCTGAAGCAACGCGGGATCGCGAAGGTCCTGATGGAAGCGGGCTATCAGCTTTCTGAGAATCCTCCTACCTGGATCCAGCCGGATGTCTCGGTACTTCGGATCGAAAGGGCTCGCGCCACTAGCGGCGATGGTTATTTTATGGGAGCGCCGGAGATTGCGGTCGAGGTGGTTTCTCCGTCGGAAACAGCGCGCGATCTGAATCGCAAGATCGATGCATTGCTCGGCGCAGGGTGTCTGGCGGTGTGGGTCGTTTATCCGGAAGAACAAGAGGTCCGCGTTTTCGTGACTGGAGGCACTTCTTATACGCGAGGCGTGCAGGCGATGCTCAGCGCGCCGGAATTGCTCCCGGATTGGGAACTGCCGGTCGCCAAGATTTTTGAGGGACTCGAATAGGCTTATGGCGACGACCACCGGTCAAATTACGTGGCAGGCGTTCGAACAGCTTCCGGATGGCGACGGGTTCCATCGCGAGGTGGTGGAAGGGGAACTGATTGTTTTGCCGCCTCCGAAGTCGAAACATAGCAGAATCGCAAGACGAATGAGCCGCGCGCTGGCCGCGTTCGAGGATCGGGGAATTGCGGAGGTTTATGTCGAGGCCGGCTATAAGCTATCCGAAGATCCGCCCACTTGGATCGAGCCGGATGTCTCGGTACTTCGCATCGAAAGGGCTCGCGCCACGAGCGGCGACGGTTATTTTGTGGGAGCGCCGGAGATTGCGGTCGAGGTCGTTTCGCCGTCGGAAACAGCGCGCGATCTGAATCGCAAAATCGATGCATTGCTGGCCGCAGGGTGCCTGGCGGTGTGGGTGGTCTATCCCGAGGAACAAGAGGTCCGCGTTTTCGTACCTGGCGGCACTTCTTATACGCGAGGCATGAAAGAGATGCTCAGCGCGCCGGAATTGCTGCCGGATTGGGAACTGCCGGTCGCCAGGCTTTTTGAGGATTAGGGTTCTACGGTCAGCCGGCCCTGCACCACCGAAATTCGCGGCGCCTGATCTGGTGCACAGGCTGAAAACGGACGTTCGGCGTAGTAATTGAGGCCGTATTCCCAGGTCCGTCCTACGCCATCGAGGCAGGCTCCGGCGGTGTCCGCGCTGTGGGTCCGCCAGAAACCTCGCACGGAGACGCGGTCGTCGAGCTCGGGGAAAGCCGCGCCTTTGAAGTACGCGACACCGAAGACCACGGCCATGCCTGCCGCCAGGATCGCCAGCGAGGGCTTGCCGGACCACGAAAGCCACCACACCACTCCGGCAATCAGCAGAAACGGCATCCCGAGAGAGAAGTCGATGTGCGTCCGTCCGACGCCGGCGAGCATCGCCTGCGGTACCGCGTTGACTACTGTCGGCAGCACCATGAGCGAGGCGGTGCTCGCCGCCAGCAGCCAGGGTGCGATCTTCAAATCTTCGATCGCATGATCCAGTCCTAGCGCCAATAGCAACGCCATTCCGGGCAGCAGCGGCAGCAGATAGCCGGCTAATTTGTTCTGCGACGCGGAGAAAAATACGAAGCCGTACAGCAGCCACGCGGCCAGGGAGCGGATCCGGATGTCCGCAAAGAGCGACCGCTGCGCCAAGAGCGCGACGCACGGAATCCACGGGAACAGTTCCGCCAGCAGCACCGGCACGTAATACCACCAGGCGTGCACGTGTTGTCTTTCCGGTGTGAAAAATCGCGAAAACTGCTGGCGCCAGAAATACTCGGCCCAGAAAGCGTTCCCGTTGCGCAGGAAGCACAATACGTGCCATGGGAGCGCGACCGCGACGCATCCGGCGGCGATCGCCAGCCGTTTTCCGCGCGCGATCAGGAAAACCGGCGCGAATAATACCAGCGGCACGAACGCCTTGGCCAACACGGCCAACCCCAACAGCGCTCCCGCCGCGAGCCCGCTCCATTTTCGCTTTTCGAGCAGTGTCACCAGCATCGCTGCGCCCAGCAGAGCCGACATCGGCAGGTCCGTCAGCGCCGCGAAACTATAGGCGAGCCAGCCCGCCGAGGTCGCGAGAATCGTCACCGCCGCGATGGCTGTTTTCGGCGAGAATTCGCGGGCAATCAGGTAGAAAAATAGCAGCAAAAACGCCAAGCTCAGCAGCGCCACCGGAAGCCTGGCCGCCCACTCGCCGGGCAGTCGCGCGATATGCCCCGCCCCGATCATCCAATAGAGCAGCGGAGGCTTTTCAAACCAGGGCGCACCATCGAGACGGGGCGTCACCCAGTCGCCCGACCTCGCCATCTCCCTCCCGATCGACGCATAACGCGGCTCGTCCGTGCTGAGGAATCCGACGCCCCCCAAATCGAGGAGGTACAGAATGAGCAATGGGACAATCAGCCAGCTTCGCGACAAGCCTCCAGTATAATGTTTGAATGCGGATTGTCGCGGCATGTCTGGTGTCGATTTGCGCGTACGCGCAGACGCCGTGTCCCTGCGACCTGAAAATTCCCGAGACGCTCAACGCCCGCCAATGCAGTCTCACCAAGGTCACCGAGGAGCAGTCGCCCGAACTTCGCATTTTCTTCCTGCCGGACGCGAATCCTAAAAAGCCGAATCGTATGCTGGCGCTGCCGCGCGAAGACAAATCGGGAATGCAGCGTATCGCGGACCTGACACCGGACGTCCGCCTTGAATTGTGGACCAAAGCCATCGACATGGCGAAGCAAAAGTGGGGCGATCGCTGGGGAATTGCGTACAACGGTGATAACGTTCGCACCCAGTGCCACGTCCATATCCATATCGGGCAATTGATTGAAGGCGTGGAAGCGGGAGAATTCCTGGTGGTGGATGGCCCGCCGCAAATTCCCGTACCTGGCGTCGATGGCTATTGGATTCATCCCGTGAATGGAAAATTACATGTCCATACTGGCGAGCAGATCTGCGAAACAGTACTCTTAAGATAGAAATCATGAGCCTTCTCGGCATCTCCAAACTCCCGACCGCGGAAAACTCGGCGATCCAGCTTCATCCGCGCGACAACGTCGCCATTGCCCGCGTGCCCTTGAGCGTAGGCGCCGCGCTGAACGTGGGCGGACAAAGTATCCGTACCCGCGTGGCGATCCCGGCCGGTCATAAAGTCGCCGTCAAACCCGTCGCGCCGGGCGAAACGCTGATCCGCTATGGACAGATTATCGGCCGCGCCAGCCGCCCGATTGAGCCCGGCGATCACGTCCATACCCACAATGTGGCCTTCGAAGAGCTCACGTTCGATTACGAATTTCCAAGCGGCGATATCGCATTGCCCGCCACGCCCGCCGACGTTCCGACCTTTATGGGCTACGCTCGCGAGGACGGCCGCGCCGGCACGCGAAACTACATCGCCGTGGTCGCCGCCAGCAATTGCGCCGCCCACACCGCCGAATGGATCGCCTCCAGCTACGACAAAACTTCCCTGCCCGCCGGTGTCGACGGAGTGGTCGCATTTCCTCATGGCGATGGATGCGGACAATCTCCCGGTCCCGACCTGGCGCAGCTCCGGCGCACTCTGGCCGGGGTGCTGGACCATCCCAACGTGTCAGCCGCGGTGATTCTCGGGCTCGGCTGCGAAGTGAATCAGATCGATCATTATTTGGGCGCAGGCACTCCCCGCACGGATCGCCTGGTCGGCATGACGCTGCAAAATTCCGGAGGCACACGCGCCACCGTCGAGGCCGCGCGCCGCACCATCGATAAATGGATTGAGCGCGCCGCCGCCGAAAAGCGCGTGGCGATTCCAGCATCGAAAATCTCAGTCGGCCTGAACTGCGGCGGATCCGATTCCTTCTCCGGCATCACCGCGAATCC
>JBEKPC010000106.1:0-18708 GCA_049521155.1 Bryobacteraceae bacterium | reverse complement strand
TCGCTTCAACTTCGAAGTCGGCCCCCAGCGCGGCACTCCCTACGCCATGATGCGCGAACATCTTCGCGCCCCCAGCGGCCTGCCCTGCAACCCTCCGCCGTTCAGCGAACTCATCGCCGTCGACCTCGCTACCGGCATGAAAAAATGGTCCGTGCCGCTCGGCTCGATTCCTTTGCCCAACGGCGGCGCGATCCCCGGAGGTCTCGCTTTGGGCGGCCCCATGGTCACCGGAGGAGGCCTCATCTTCGTCGCCGCCACCACCAGCGAACAGAAGCTCCGCGCTTTCGATGTCGATTCCGGCCGCGAGCTTTGGTCAGGCGACCTGCCCGCCTCTGCGCAATCCACGCCCATGACATTCTCTGTCGGTGGCAAACAATATATAGTGATCTGCGCCGGCGGCCACGGCAAAGCGGGCTCGAAAATGGGCGATTCCGTAGTCGCCTTCGCCTTGCCATAATCAGAAGGTGCAATTTATCCTGTGGCGCATGCACTCGTGCGTGCCGCGTCGACACTCGTGTCGACGCCTGCTGCTTGCCGCGCTACTCATCCCCCTCGCCGCCGCGCAAAACTTCGCCGACATGAAAATCGAGAAAATCGCCTCCGGCTTTCAGTTCACCGAAGGTCCCGCATGGTCCAGAGACGGCTTCCTTCTCTTCAGCGACTGCATCTCCAACCAGCTTCAGAAATTCATTCCCGGCTCCGGCGGATCGGTCTACGCGGAAATTCCCGGCGGACCCAACGGCAATACCTTCGACCTCCAAGGCCGTCTCTACACCTGCGAATTTCACTCCCGCCGCGTTACCCGCACGTCAAAAAAAGGCGTCGTGGAAGTGCTGGCGGCGAAGTTCGAAGGCAAGCGCCTGAACGCCCCCAACGACATCGTGGTCCGCCGCGACGGCCATATTTACTTCACCGATCCCGCCTTTGGAGACCAGCAGGATCATCGCGAGCTCGACTTCTTCGGAGTCTTCCACATCACCCCGAAAGGCGACCTGGAAGCCATCGCGAAATGGAAGACGCGCCCCAACGGGATCACGCTGTCGCCCAATGGCAAGGTCCTTTATGTAGCCGATTCCGATGCCCGCCTCGTGCGCGCCTACGATCTTGATAAATCCGGCGCAGCCTCCCACGAACGCGTCGCCGTCGCCAACATTGAAGGCGTCCCCGACGGCATCCGCACCGATGAAAAAGGCAATCTCTACGTAGCCGCGAAGTTCGTCTACGTTTATTCGGAAGAAGCGAAACTGCTGGGATCCATCGAGCTCAGTCAAACCCCGTCCAATCTAACCTTCGGCGATGGCGACCTCGAAAGCCTATACATCACCGCCAGAACCTTCGTCTATCGCGTCAGACTCGGAGTAAAAGGAGCGTTGCAATATTAGAATGCCTCCCCACCTTGCCTCCTGGCTCCTGGCTGCTGGCTACTGGCTACTTCTTCCGTGAGCCGCCGCTACCCCAAGCATCCGCTTCCAGGCGTGGGAGCCCTCATCATCCGCCGCGCCTCGATCCTCCTGGTCCAGCGCGCCCGCGACCCTTTAAAAGGATACTGGTCCCTCCCCGGCGGCCTGATCGAACCCGGCGAAAAAATCGAAGACGCCCTGAAACGCGAAGTGCGGGAAGAAACCGGCCTCCTCGTCCGCCCCCGAAAAATGGTCGAAATCTTCGAGCGCATCATGCCCGACGCCGAAGGTCGCACCGAATATCATTACATCCTTCACGATTATCTGTGCACCGTCGTAGGTGGCAAGCTCCTCGCCGGAGACGACGCCGCGAACGTAGCCTGGGTCCCGCGCGCAAAATTACCAACGCTGCATCTAACCGAAGGCACGCTCACCGTAATAGAGCGCGCATTCCAATTGCTCAGCGACGGGACTTCGCTTTCTTCACTGCCCCGTTGAATGCGACCGCTTCGCGAATCAGCGCCTTGAAAGCTGCCTTGTCAACTTCTTCTCCTTCATGAATGTCGATCGCGCGGCGTACGTTTCCCTCCAGACTCGAGTTGAAGAGACCCGCCGGATCTGTCAGCGCCGCGCCCTTGGCGAAGGTAAGCTTCACGACTTTCTTATAGGTTTCGCCCGTGCAAATGATGCCGTCGTGCGACCAAACCGGAGTGCCCCGCCACTTCAGCTCCTCAACAGCGTCCGGATCCGCTTCCATGATGAGCTTGCGCATTCTGCCAAGCGTTTCCCCGCGCCAGTCCTCGTGAACCGGATTCTTCATCGGCATAGCATCATCCCTCCTCTTGGTAATCATAACCATCGCCTCCGCGCCCTCCTCGGCCGCTACGTCCGCAGCTCCCTCGGTCGCGCCGAACTCGCTAAAGTCGATCTCTTTGCCGCTTCAACCTATACCTGAAACCGCCAGCGGCTTTAAGCGGACTCCGCTGATACGCTGTCCCCTGGCGGCCTCCATCAACATCGCGATCCTCTGCGCGGCGAGCTCCGGCGTCAAGCCCTCCGCGCGAATGTTCGAAACACAATTCCTCTCCGCGTCATTGCGTCCCACGCGAGGCGACCAGGTCAGATAAGCGCCCAGACTATCCGGCGAACTTAAGCCCGGACGTTCGCCGATCAAAATGACGCTCAGCTTGGCGCCCAGCAATTCTCCAATCTCATCCGAGATGGCCACCCGGCCCTGCTCGACTACGATGACCGGCGCAAGTTTCCACCCGTCGAGCAAAGGCAGCAAAGCATCGAGCACCCGTCCTGCATGACGATGCACCGCGGTGGCCGAAAGGCCGTCGGCGAGAATCAGAACCGCATCATAATCCCCCCGCGTCAGAATCGCAGGGTCCGCAACGCGGCGGCCCAAGTCCGGACGGCGCAAATAAATAGTGCGATTTAATGCCGAACTATGGACGATTAAGGGCTGATACGCAGCGAAAAATGAGCAGTTAAGGTCATTTAAGACAGCGTCTCGCGCCCGCGCATGAGCCAATTGGAACGCCAGCAGCTCTTTGGTAGGCAAACTATGCCCCACCCGCCCCAGCGAAATCCGGGCTAGCATAACAGCAGCGCTTTCTCAAATCCGCCCGATTTCATGCGCTCAAACCACGATTCGAACTCCGGCGCAGGGCGTAACTTCAACAAATCACGGATGTAAAGCCCATCATGAAAGGAAGTGCTCTGATAATGGAGCATCACGTCGTCCGCACCCGGCACTCCCATGATGTAGTTACATCCTGCTGCACCTAAAAGAGTTAGCAGCACATCCATATCGTCCTGATCGGCCTCCGCATGATTGGTGTAGCAAACATCGCACCCCATCGGCAGGCCCATCAGCTTGCCGCAAAAATGATCCTCCAATCCCGCCCGAGTGATTTGTTTGCCATCATATAGATATTCCGGCCCAATGAACCCGACCACCGTATTCACCAGCAGCGGCGAATATCGTTTCGCGACCGCATAAGCTCGCGCCTCGCAAGTTTGTTGATCGATGCCATGGTGGGCGTTGGCGGAGAGCGCACTTCCCTGCCCCGTCTCGAAATACATAACGTTTGCATCAGGATGGCGCTCTTTCGCCATTGCCCAAGCCTCGTCCAATATTGGTAAATCGATTCCAAAAGCCCGGTTGGCGGCCTCGGTTCCGGCAATCGACTGAAAAATCAGGTCAACCGGCGCGCCCCTCCGCATCGCTTCCATCTGCGTAGTGACGTGCGCCAGCACGCAGGTCTGCGTCGGAATTTCCAGCGTTTCTCTAATTTTATCAAGCAGATAGAGCAGCTTTTCCACCGACCGCAAATCGTCGGACGCAGGATTAACCCCAATCACCGCATCGCCGCTGGCATAGGATAAGCCGTCGACAATACTAGCGCCAACTCCCCGTGGGTCGTCGGTGGGATGATTCGGCTGGAGCCGGGTCGACAAGCGTCCTGGCAGGCCGAGGGTGTCGCGAAACCGGGTGACTACGCGAATCTTCGCAGCGACTGTGATTAAGTCCTGCACACGCATTATTTTAGAGACGGCCGCCGCCATCTCCGGCATCACAGAAAGAGCGGAAATCGCGGCACCATCGGCTTCGAGCAGCCACTCCCGAAATTCACCGACGCTCAAATTCGCGATCGGCGCAAATCGCTCACTGGAATGCGTATCTATAATTAAACGCGTGACTTCGTCTTCGACTAATAGCTCATTTAGAAACCGCGAGAGCGGAGTATCGGCCAGCGCCATCTGCGCCGCGACGCGTTCCGCGGCCGACTCCGCCGCAATGCCAGCCAACTGATCCCCCGACCGCAGAGGAGTCGCTTTCGCCAGCAAAGTCTTTAATTCCATTAGGTTTCGCCTACTGGGGCTGGGGGCCTTAATCCGGACCACTCTTCGCACACCAGAATAGAGTTGGCCGGATTTTTGGATGAATATTTCAGGCCTGCGACTCCGATCAGGCGGTGGGGGTCGGCGGGAAGATATTCGCGCAAGGTGGATACATCTTGCGAGGCTGTATAGTGAACGCCTCGAACGGTGTAGAAATAGTACAGCGTGCTATCGGTCGCTTCTGAAATCATGGCGTCGCCTAAACGGCCTTGGCGGTGAACATTCAAACGGCGTTTGCGCTCGCGTTTTTCGGGGGTACCATGCACACGCGCCAGGATCCAGCCGGCGAGCGCGATGAGGACCACCGCCACGCCGCAGAGCGCGGCAACTTGAACGCCCTCCGTGGTCATGCCGGGACTTCTTGAAATACCTTTGCGTAGTCCTTCAAAAATTGCTCTAATCCTCTGTCGGTCAGAGGATGGGCGAACAGCGCGTCCAGCACTTTATATGGCAGCGTGGCTACATGCGCGCCGGCTTTCGCGGCCTCAATGACATGATTCGTATTGCGCAGCGATGCGGCCAGAACCTGCGTTTTAAAACCGTAGTTTTTGTAAATCAGAACGATATCGCGGATGAGGTCCATGCCGTTTCCGCCGATATCGTCGATGCGGCCGGCGAAAGGGCTGACATAGGCGGCGCCGGCTTTGGCTGCCAGAATCGCCTGCCCGGCGGAAAAACACAGCGTGACGTTGACGCGGATTCCTTCCTTATGAAGGATGGAGCAGGCGCGAATTCCATCGCGGGTCAAAGGGACTTTCACTACCACATTTTTATGAATCCGGGCCAGACTGCGGCCCTGCGAAAGCATCTTGTCGGCGTCGGTGGCGATTACTTCGGCGCTGACATCGCCATCGATAATGTCGCAAATCCTGCGGATTTGATCTTCCATCGCGATGCCTTCTTTGGCGATCAGCGATGGGTTGGTGGTGACGCCGTCGAGGATGCCCCAACGCACGCCGGCCTTCAATTCATCGAGGTTGGCGGTGTCGAGAAAAAACTTCATTTAGCCCCTTCGGAGATCACGGAGTTTTCGAGGACTCCGATGCCATCGATTTCGACGCGGACGATGCTCCCTGGCGTCAAAGGACCCACACCGGGAGGCGTGCCGGTGGCGATCAGGTCGCCGGGCTCCAGAGTCATGAACGAGGTAATGTAGGCGATTATAACATCCAGGGGGAAAATCATGTCCAAAATTGACCCGTCCTGTTTGACCTCGCCATCGACTAAAGTGCGGACACGCAGGGACGCGAAATCGAGCTCATCTTTCGACACCAGGCATGGGCCGACGGCGCAAAACGTATCGAAACCCTTGCCGCGCGTCCACTGGCCATCCTTCTTCTGAAGATCGCGCGCGGTGACGTCGTTGACAATGGTGAAACCGAGGACGTAATCGAGCGCTTCTTCGCGCGGGACGTTACGGGCGCGGTCGCCGATGACGATGCCCAGTTCTCCCTCAAAATCGACCCGCTGCGAGAGGGAGGGATAGACAATCGCATCGCCTGAGGCGATGAGCGACGAGGGCGGCTTCAGGAAAAGCAAAGGCTCCGACGGAGCTTCATTGCCAAGTTCCCGCGCATGTTCCAGATAATTCCGGCCCACACAAACGATCTTAGTGGGAGCGCAAGGGGGTAGCAGGCGAATCCCCGGCGTGGCAGCATCGGCGGGAGGGCCATAGCGAACATCCGGCGAATCTGGAGTGGTGGGCAAGGCGGACGAGATGAGGGAGTATCGAATTTGCTTCATGAGAAGTAACTTCTCAAGATATAATAGACCAAGTGTCCGCCGCCAACATTCCGGCATTTCTGCTTGTAGGTGCGCCTAGCGCAACGCAGCGGTTCATGGACTCCCTGTTTGACAATACGTTCGCCGGAATTCACCATCTGGACTGGTTCGATTGGACCATGATGGCGCCGTATTTCGCGACGCTGATTGTGCTTTCCTGCTACGGCCTGCATCGCTATGAGATGATTCGCGGGTATTGGAAGCATAAGAAGAAATTTTCCGAAGTGCCTCCGCAGCGGTACGAGCAATTGCCGCGCGTGACGGTGCAGCTTCCAATTTATAACGAACAGTACGTAATCGAGCGGTTGATCGAAGCGGCCAGCAAAATGGAGTATCCTCGGGATCTGTTCGAAATTCAGATCCTGGACGATTCGACCGACGAAACGCATCCGTTCACGGCGAGCCTGGTGGCGCAATATAAAGCCGCTGGATTGCCGATCGAGTATATTCATCGTACCAACCGGAATGGATACAAGGCCGGAGCGCTGCAAAATGGATTGAAAACGGCGACGGGCGAGATCGTGGTGATTTTCGACGCCGATTTTATTCCGCCGGTGGATTTTCTAGAGCGGGTGGTGCATCAGTTCGCCGATCCCAAGGTCGGCATGGTGCAGACGCGGTGGACTTATCTGAATCGCGATTACAATCTGTTGACGGAAGTGCAGGCGATGCTGCTCGATGGGCATTTCGTGCTCGAGCATGTGGCGCGCAGCGGCGCGGGGTTGTTCTTCAATTTTAATGGCACGGCGGGCGCGTTGCGGCGCGAAATGATCGACGATGCCGGCGGGTGGCAGCACGATACGCTGACGGAAGATTCGGATTTGAGTTATCGGGCGCAATTAAAAGGGTGGAAATTCGTATATTTGCCGTCGATCGAATGCCCTTCGGAATTGCCGATCGATACCTACGGTTTTCAGGTGCAGCAGTCGCGATGGGCAAAAGGGCTGACCCAAGTGGCGATGAAGCTGCTGCCGAAGATTTTGAAATCGGACCTGCCGTGGCGGGTAAAAGCCGAGGCATTTTTTCATCTGACTCCCAATATTTCGTATCCATTGATGATTATCGTTTCGGCGTTGATGCTGCCGGTGATGATCGTGCGCTTTTATCAGGGCTGGCCGGAAATGCTGCTGATCGATCTGCCGTTAATCGCGGCGTCATTCTGGTCGATTTCGGCGTTTTATGTGATTGCGCATCGGGAGTTATATCCGAAGACCTGGAAACGGGCGTTCCTGTTCCTGCCGGCTCTGATGGCGGCTGGAGTTGCTCTCACGATCATCAATTCGAGGGCGGTTTTTGAGGCGCTGATCGGGTATCAGACGGGGTTTGCGCGGACGCCGAAGTACGCGATCGGCGGGCAACGAAAGGTCCAGATTCAGAACGTTCAATACCGGCGCCGGAGTGGCTGGCTTCCCTATGCGGAGCTGGCGGTGGGCACGTACTTTCTGGGGATGGTGATATTTGCGATCGAGTCGTTTAATTTCCTGGCGGTTCCATTCCTGATGCTGTTTGTGGGTGGGTATTATTGGGCGGGATGCACTACGTTATGGGAAGAGTATCAGGGTAAATTGGCTTGGCAGCGGCAGCAGGCCCTGGCGTTTGAAAGTAGCAAGTAATGGACCAGGAATTGAAACAGTATGTGGATGGGAAGTTCGCGGAACTGGACGGGAAGTTCGCACGAGATCTGGAACGGGTCGAGACGGCTTTGCTCACCGAGTTCCACAAGTGGGCGTCGCTGCGGATCTGCGGGCGCGGACTCACGATGCTGTGCTTCCGGTGATTGACCTGGAGATGTAATCCTTGGCTGATGGTCCGCATGCTTACGCATGGCGGTTCGGTGGCTGCGGTTGCTGGCCGGGCGTCTCGACACATGGTCTAGTCGTCGGCACTCTAGGAAATATCTATAAGACACCGCTCCCTGCGGTCACGGCTCGGTAACGGTCCGGAGGCGCTCATCGCTGGCAGCGCATGGCGCCGCCCCACAAGGCGTCCGGGTGGACCGATTAGCGAACTACTGGTTATTTTAATTCGACGATTGTGGCGGCGGAACCGCCTTCTTCTTGCGAGGCTACGTAGAATTTTTCGACGTGGGGGTTTTGCTTTAATAGGTCCGCGATGGCTTTTTTCAAGATTCCCATGCCGTGGCCGTGGACGATTCTTACTCGCTCGACTTGCGCCAGGGCGGCGTTGTCGAGCATTTTGTCGACTTGCTCTATCGCCTGCTCGGCGCGCTGACCGATGACATTGATTTCTCGATAGCCGGTGTCGAAGCTGGGGCCTTGGCGGAAGGTTACGCTTTGCTTGGGCTTATCGGCGGGGGCGAGCACTTCTTCCACATCTGAGATCGAGACCTGCATTTTGAGGAAGCCGGCGTCGACTTCGAGGATATCGCCGGGCAGCAGGCGGCGCACGCTGGCGGGTTGGCGGATGCCTTTCAATCGCACGCGAGCGCCAGGCTCGATTTTCAGGCGCGGAGGAGCGGCTGAAGCGGGCACGGGCGCTAAGGCTTCTACCGCTTCCTTGAATTCGCGTTTTGCTTTGGCGACTTTTACTTGCGCTTTCTGACTGAGCTCGCCGATGGTCTCGACGGCGCGCTGCTCGAATTGGGTGGTTAATTCCGAGGCGCGCTGTTCGAGCTCACGAATTTTGGCGGCGTATTTTTTCTCCCAGGTTTGTTCCAGTGACTTTTCACGGGCTTCGATGGCGGCGGTGCGGGTGGTTAGTTCGGCGCGCTCCCGCTCCAGAACGTCGATGCGGTCATGCAGTTCCGTTAAGAAGCGGGAGACGTCGCGCTCGACGTTGGTCATGCGGGATCTGGCGACGGCGATCAGATGCGGATCGAGGCCGAGGCGGCTGGCGATATCGAGACCGGCGGATTTTCCGGGTGCGCCCAGGCGGAGTTCATAGGTGGGTTCGAGAGTCGCGTCGTCGAAACCCATGGATCCGTTGCGGACGCCTTTGGTGGAGGCTCCGTAGACTTTCATGGCCATCAAATGGGTGGAGGCGAGGGTGAATGCGCCGGCGTTTTGGAAGGCTTCGAGGACGGCGACGCCGAGGGCTCCTCCTTCCTCAGGGTCAGTGGCGCGGCCCAGTTCGTCGACCAGGACCAGCGAATCCGGAGTGACCTCTTCGAGCATTTTGCTGATCGACAAAATGTGCGAGGAGAACGAACTGAGGCTTTCCTGGATGGATTGATGATCGCCGATGTCGGCCAAAACTTGATCGAAAAGCGGGAATTCGGCTTCGAGAGCGGGCACGGGGAGCCCGGCGTGAGTCATGAGGGCGAGCAGGCCAACGGTTTTGAGAGCTACTGTTTTGCCGCCGGTGTTGGGGCCGCTGATGAGGAGCGTGCGCTCGGACTGATCGAGGGAGAGCGAGACGGGCACGACGGCTTTGCGCTTGGCGCGGAGGATGTCCTCTAACAGGGGATGGCGGGCGCGGCTCAGGATCAGTTTGCGGGCGTGATCGGGACTGAGGCGCGGGACTACGCAATTGAAATCGAGGGCGAATTCGGCTTTCGCGAACAGGAGTTCAAGCTTGGCGAGCGCCGCGGCTGTGGCTGCGATTTCCAAGGCGTGTTCGCGCAGACGGGCGGTGAATTCGCGCAGGAGGCGATGAATTTCGCGGAGCTCATCATCTCTCAATCGAACCAATTCGTTGTTGAGGTTGATGGTTTCCATCGGCTCGACGAAAAGGGTGTGGCCGGAACCGCTGGCTCCGTGAATGACGCCGTCGACGCGACGCTCGCGGCCGGAGACGACCGGCACCACAAAACGGTCGTTGCGGATGGTGACGAAGTCTTCTTGCAGATCCTCGTGATGGGCGCGAAGGAAACGTTCGAGGGATTCCTGGATGAGATGGCGCTGCTTCTCGCATTCGCGGCGGAGGCGGCCCAGGGCTACGCTGGCGTCATCGGCCAAGGTTCCATCGGGGAGAAATTTACCGCGGAGTTCCTGTACCAGCTCACGAAGATCGGCGATTTTGGCGGCGTGGGCGGCGAGGCGGGGGAATTTTTCCGAGGCGGAGAGGAGCACGCCGCGGGCTTCGGAGGCCAGGTCGAGCAGGCGAGAGAGCTCGTAGATTTCGGCGGCGTCGAGGGTCGTGCCTTCAATACGGAGGTGGGCGAGGGTGGGGCCGAGATCGGCAATATGATCGAAGCGGACGCGAGTGGAGGCGCCTCGCTGCTGGGGTTGAGAAGAGGTGCGGACGTAGGCTACGGATTCCTGGGTGTCGGCTAATGCGTCTTCGATGGCGGCGCGGTCGGAGGTTGGTTCGACTTTCTCAAGCTCGGCTCGGCCGAGGGAGCTGCGGACGTAGCGGCCGAGGAGGGCGCGGAGGGCTTCGAATTCGAGGACGGGGTCAGGGGACATTTGCGGGGTGAAGCTCTATTCACTACTGTACACAGGTGGTTGGCGCGGAGGCGCAGGTCCACGGTTAAATAACGTGCCGCCTCCACTCCCTGCACTCCCTCCGGTCACGGCACGGTGATGCGGAAGCGGGTTATTTTACTTCGATTGTGAAGGGCATTTGGCGCAGGATGCCTCCGTGGGCCAGGGCGCGGAAAGGCAATTTGCCGATGAAGGGGCGCAGATGGGATTCCATTTGGGCGGATTCGTCGGAACCTTTGAAAAGAAGTTCCCATACCGTGCGTTTCGGAGGGTAGGTGACGAGAACGATTTTTTCGGAGGATGAGATTTTTGCGCGGTCGCGCACCATTTCTATGGCGCGGTCCAAGCCGCCTAATTCGTCGACCAGGCCGTTCTGTTTCGCTTGCGCGCCGAGCCATACGCGGCCCTGCGCCAAAGGCTCCACTACATCGTAGGGCTTCTTGCGGCCGGAGGCGACGCGTTCGACGAATCCTTTGTAGAATACTTCGATCTCGCGGCGCAGCTTCGCGCGCTGCTCATCGTCGAGAGGGGCGGTGGTGGAATCGATATCGGAAAAACGGCCGCGCTTCAATGTGTATGTGGCGATGCCGACTTTGTCGAACAAGCCCTTGAGATTCACCTTGCCGAAAAATACGCCGATGGATCCGGTGAGGGTATTGGGATAGGACACGATCGGATCGCCTGTCATAGCGATAAAATATCCGCCTGAAGCGGCGAGGTCCGACATGGAAATAACCATCGGCTTCTTGGCGCTCAGTTCTTTTGCGGCGTGGAGAATATCGTCTGATGCGATGCCATCGCCGCCGGGCGAATCGATGCGCAGAATCACTCCCCTGATGGATGCGTCGTTTTCCACCTGACGCATTAGCTTCACCATGCCGCTGGCGGTGATGCCGTCGCTGCTGACGCTTTCGTTGGTGCCGCCGCGCGTGATTTCTCCTTGGCCGACGATGAAGGCGATTTTCGTTTTGCCGTCGACACCGGAGACTTCGACCTTCGAGTAATCCTTTTCGCCGATTTTCTTGATGGATTCAAGCTTCGCCGCGTCTTTCAACTGGCCGTACATTTCGTCTTCAAAGAGCAGAGCGTCCACCAAGCCGCCATCGAGGGCGCTTTTGCCGACGAACGGTCCATCGTCGATCAGCGTCTTGATCGCATCCGGCTGTTTCTTGCGGCCTTCGGCGATGACGGAGATGATGTCGCCGAAGTATTGATCGAGAATCTGATTCTCCACTTCGAGCGTCTCCGGCGTGGGCGTGGTGCGGGTGAACATATCCGGCGCGTCTTTATATTTGCCGATGTGCTCGAACTCCATGGTGACTCCGAGCTTGTCGAGCGTTCCTTTGACGAACATCAACTGCGCACGCAGGCCCTTCAAATCAAGCTCGTCTTCGGGAGCCATGAATATGCGGTCGGCGGCGGTTGCGACGTAGTATTCGCGGGTGCCTGCGCCGCGCAAATATGCGTAGACGGGCTTACCGGTTTTCTTAAACGCGACGATGGAGGCACGCAGCTCTTCGAGCTTGGCCCAGCCGACGGACAAATCACGAGGCTCCAGCACCAAAGCTTTGATGCGCGAATCGACGGCAGCTTTGCGCAGGAGTTGCCACGTCTCGACCAACGTCATGGGCTGCTGATCTTCGAGAAAAGGGATGGGCAGCTCGACTTGCGGCTGCTCCGGCAACTCGCCTTCCAGATGCAGCACCAGAGTCGACGCATCGGCCACCACCGGAGGGTGATCGCTGAAGCGCATGATGGCGGCGCCAATAATAAATGCGACGAGCCCAGCGAAGAGCAGCCCTATTACGAATCCAAGCGCGAATTTTCTCATTCTTTTTATTCTCCACTGAGGATCTGCTCGAAGCGGTGGTTCACTTCTTTGAGATAGCCGCCATCGCCGCCGGAGAGCTCGACCGTCGCGGTGCCTTTATAGTTGATCGCTTCCAGCGACGCGTGGACGGCATGCCAATCGATCTGGCCTTCCTTTAAAGGCAACCACGAGGCGACGCCTTTTTCGAATTTGAAATCCTTGATATGCAGCTTCACGATGCGCTTGCCGAGGACGCGAATCCAATCCTGCGGATAGCCGCTGATGGCGACGTTGCCGACATCGAAATAGGCCTTCACATAAGGGCTTTCAAAGGAATCGATGTAGCGCGCGAATTCAAGCGGACTGAGCAGAAACTTGTTCCATACTTCTTCTATGCCGATGACGATTTTCGATTCCTGGGCGATGGGCAGCAGTTTTCGAATCTGCCGCTGGGAGCGCTCCCACGCTTGCGCATAGGTAACTTCGGCGTTCACGACGGCGGGAACCAGGAGAACCGTGTCGGCTCCCCAGAGCTTGGCGTTTTGGAGGCTGGTGCGCATGCCCTCTATGCTCTTTTCGACCACCGCCGGATCGGGCGAGGAAAGAGGATAGGTCCAGTGGGCCTCATTCATGACGGAGTGAATGCGCAGGCCGGCCTGCTTGGAGGCGGCGAGCATCTCCTCGGCTTTCGATCGCTCCGGCGTGGTGGGGCATTCGATCTCCTCAAAGCCGCAATCTTTCGCCAATTGAAATGCATCGAGCACGCTGAGCGATTTCGGGAGCATGTTGAATTCGACTGCTTTTTTAATCGGCAAGCGGTTGCCGGCTTGGAGGAAAGGAGCAGCCAGTGCGGCCCCGAGAAGCGTGCGTCGAGTCATGCTGCGATTTTACGCTGTTTCGCGCGCGGCTTTTCATTGGGAGCCGCGTAGGATTCGACCAAACGAAGAACGGCGCGCTCGAAGGGACGGAGTCCGCCGGGTGGCACGGGCGAATCGTCGGGGATATTTTGGATAACAGAGAAGATGGTTTGCTCCGTGTAGCTCAAGAAAACGGCGGGATGGATGTAATACTTGCGGCAGGCGGCGGGGCGATTGCCGAGGTGCCGGGCCGTCTCCTTCACAGCTTGCACGATGTTTCGTTTGGTCTCCGTTTCGGTGCCGGCGGGTCCTAACGCCACCAGTTCCCGCGCCATGTGACCGGTGCCATGCCAGGTGCGGAAATCCTTGGCGGTAAAGTGTTCCTGGGTAATTTCGCGAAGGTATTCATTGACGTCGGAGGAAGTGACGTTGACGGGCTCGCCTGTATCCAATTGATACTCGAACAATTCCTGGCCCGGCAGATCCTGGCATCGTTTGACGATCCGGGCGAGTCGGCGGTCGCGCAGAGTGATGTCATGCTCCTGATGGCTCTTGCCGCGGAAATGGAAATGAATGCTGGTTCCGTGCACGTCGGCGTGGCGATTGCGCAGGGTTGTTAATCCGAAAGACTTGTTGGTCCTGGCGTATTCTTCGTTGCCGACACGAATGCAAGTCTCGTCCAACAGGCGCACGATGGCCGCGACAACTTTTCGACGTGGCAAATCAGGAAGCGACAAATCCTGATTCACGTGGGTGCGAATTTTGGGCAGAACGGCACCAAAGGCGAGCATGCGATCGAATTTCGCTTCGTCGCGCACCTGGCGATAACGCGGATGATAGCGGTATTGCTTGCGGCCTCGCGCGTCGCGTCCAATGGCCTGGATATGGCCGTTTTCGAAAGGGCAGATCCATACGTGCTCCCAAGCGGGCGGAATCACGAGGGAGCGGATTCGCTGCAACGCGGCCTGGTCGTGAAGCGGCTTCGAATCGATGCCAAGGTAGGAGAAATTTTTCCCGTGGCGGCGGCGCGTAATGCCCGGTTCATCGCCGGTGACGTAGCGGAGGTGGGCCGTTTTGGCGGAAGTTAACGGATCGGCTGCGGGCACCATCTGCCCATGGACACCGCTACGAGCGTAAATGTTTCAGGCGCTTTGCGCGGCCTTGCGAGCTTGGGCCGCGTCGTAGCTTTCGCCGTAGATCGAGGGCACTTTGGCCCCCATCGGGCGCAGATACATCGATAATTGGCCGCGATGGTGAACGGTGTGATTCAGCATGAAGCCGAGGTACATCACGGCCGGCAGTTGAAATACACCGCGGAAGTCGACGATCGTGAGCAACTGCTCGTCCGATAGCTTGCTGAGCTGATCCAGATGCTGTTCGAAGTTCGGTGCATACCAGGCGGCCAGATCTTTCGAGTTCTTGACGGAAGCCGGCAGAGGGTTGGGGCTGAGATCGAAGGCGCCGGTTGAGACGACGCCCATAAACCTCATCTCCGCGCCGACGATATGCCAGGCGAGATCGAGCGCGGTTTTCGAGATTTCATCTGGACGATAATCGCCCTTATCTTCGGGAATCGCTTCGATGACACCCTTGGTGAGGCGATGCTCGCCCTTCAGTCCGGGAAGATAAATCGTGTTGAGGAGAAACGCTGCCTGGTCGGGTTGCATGGCTACAGCATACCTCAGAGATTCGCGCGGGCATAGTCGAGGCAGGCACGATTATTTTCTTCCATGACCCGCAGCAGAGCTTCCCTGGGGAGCTGGCTGACGCGCGGGAGTTTTTGCGCGTGCTGCTGGACCAGATGAAGGGCGCGCGCGAGCTGATCGGCTTTGACGTCGGGGAAGGTGGCCCAGTAGCGGGGAGTGAGGCAGGGGATTTTTAGAGGGTCCCGAGTGATCATTTCGAGGTTGAGGTGAACGCCGGGGCGAAGGAGCGAAATTATTTTCTTGAGATCGAGGAAGCCGTCGCCGAGGCGCAGTTCGGAGAGGAGGAAGCCGTCCGCATAGGGCTCGACTCCCATGTCTTTGACATGAGTGGTGATGGTGTAGGGGGCAAGTTTTTGGGCGACCTCCATGGGATCCTCGCAGAGGGCGATGTTGTTGCCGAAGTCGAGGCAGGCGCCTAAATATTCAGAGGAATAACTTTTGAAGATGGCGATTTGCTGGTCGGGGGTCCAATCCTTATGATTCTCGATGGCGAGCGGGATTTTGTATTTCTCGGCGATCGGGACGGCGACTGCGATGGCGGCAAGGGCTTTGGTTTTGAAGTTCTCAAAATCGGCGAGGGTGGAGAAGTCTTCGTAGCGGCGGCCGCCGGCATTGACGCGGACGCAAGTCGCGCCCATGGCTTTCGCGTTCTGAACGCCTTTTTCGAACGAGGAAAGAGGAATGATTGCTTCGACAAACATGCCGAGGTTGTTCGCGCGGTCGCGAATTTTGGGAAGATCGCCAACCGGGGGCGCTTGGATTCCGGCGGCGCCGAGCGAATGAGCATGCTCCAAAAATTCGTAAGCGTCGCGAATGGGATCGCCGTTGATGTACGACGTGGTGGCAATGCCCAACATGGTTTACGCCAGCGCGGATTTCGCGTATTCGAAGCACTTTTTGACTTCGGCGGTGGGGCCTTCCGCGCCTTTATATTCGTATTCGATATAGGCGGGGATCGGGTACTTTTTATCCTTGAGCAGCGTGAGGACGGGCTTGATGGGAGTATCGCCTTCGCCCCAAGGGGTGTTCGGGCCCTGATCCTTTTTGCGGTCTTTGAGGTGCAGATTCGTGATGCGGTCGTGATGCTCCGTAATATAGGCCACCGGATCGTAGCCGGCGGCGAAAAAGTGTCCGATGTCGAGATTGACCCAGAAATATTTCGACATATCCATGGCGGCCTGGAAGCTTTCGGGCTTGGCGAACTCCTCCGGATTCGTGATGTTGGAATGGCCGTGCATGGCGACGATCATCTTGTGTTTTTCGGCGAAGGGCGCGACTCGCTTCGCGACGCTGACGGTGGTTGACGCGGTGATGCAGTGGGCGCCGAGGGCTTTGGTCATCTCAAATCCGCGCTCAATTTCATCGTCGGTAAAGCTGGTGTTGAAGCTGTAATTGTAGGCGTAAATATAAATGCCGGCATCGTCGAATTTTTTCTTAAGGCCTTTGAAGTGGTCCATCGAGACGCTGAGGCGCCAATCGCGCAGGTCCTTGCGGGCTTTCTCTCGCGCGGCGACTATGGCTGGATCGGGCGGCGTGCCGCGAGCGCCGAAGGGGATTCTGGGCTGCTCCGGTTCAAACTGCGCGGCGGAGACTTCGCATTCTCCGAGGCCGATATCGGTCATGGCCTTAATGACGGCGTCGACGATTCCCTGGGGTGGAAAATCGCGGAAACTATACGTCTGGACGCCGAGCTGGACTCCATTAATTTTGGAATTTATTTTCGCGAAGGCCGATGCGAGCGGCAACGCTGCCAGCGTGATCTTTCCGAAGTCTCTTCTGGTGAACATGGATCACATCCCTTTCCACACGAGAATATCACTTCGGTCTACTTGAAGCCGAGGTTCTTCAGCAGAGCGTTGCCGAGGGCGGTTCCATCGAGAGGAGGAGGGGGGGCGTTGAGTTCCTCCTGTTTCTTGCGATCAGCTTCGGCTTTCTTGGTCGATTCCTCATGAGCGGCGGTGATTTGATCCAGGCGCGCCTTCATAGCGGTGAGCTCCGCGATTTGCGCGAGACGGATCGGCTCCTTACTGGCCTGCATGAAATCAATCTGAGCCTTGAGGTCGGGATGATTCGCAGCGGCGGGGATGCTGAGCACATGCGCGCAAAACTTATCCAGTTCGGCGAAGGCTTTCGCAAGATCAGGAAGCGCCATGTTCGAATCCGCTTCGGCGGCTGCGGCGCGGGGAACATCGCCGGTGGAAGTTCCCGCATCATTGAAACTCCACATAAAGTCGCAGGACGGACAGGCTACGTAGTTCCACATGCGGGCAATGCAGCCATCGCGGATACAACCAAGCGCCGCGGCCGGGCTGAGGCCGACGGCTTTTTTGCATTTCGGACAATCCACTTTGGGCGGGATGGCGGTGTGGCAAAATTCGCACGCAGGAATGGCTACCGGATCGGCGGCGATGGCGATCACGACGTTGCCGGTAATTTCGGAGGCGGAAGATTGGGGCTGCCATAGCTGCATCAACTCCGCGTGCGACATGCGGCGGCCAGGACCTAGAGCGGGATCGTGGACGACGACCGTCTTATCGTCGATATCGACCAGCACGGTGTAATGGCCAGTGGCGACATCCGGCCTGGGGCGCTGGTTGAGGATCGCGCGGATTCCCGCGTCGCGGCAGAGGCGGAGAACCTGGACCGGGTGCCGGGCCTGGATCGCCATGGCGCTGAACCCCTGGCTCAGGGCGTGCAGCGCCATCAGATGGCTGGTTGACGCGATGCTGCCGAAACGGTTCGCTTTAGCGATCAGCGGCCATATATCGGCTTGCGGCACTTCTTTGCCGAAGGATTTATAAACCATGCTGAGGCAAGCGGCGCCGCAGCCGCGATGGATCTGCGGATCGGCCTGTTTCTCATAGGGGATGGCGACGGGAGGCGCGGACATGGGTCATCCACCGACCAGAACGGTGAAGTCTCCCATCACGATGGCGCCGCCGTGGTCGGTAGGATCTCCCATCCGCGCGGCGTTGATCCCGCCGATCAAAACGGTCATGGAGCCCATCGCTATCGGAGCGGGCGGACCGACGCAGGTGTGCAAGTCCGTAATACGCGCGGCCGGTAAGCCGCCGATCAGGACCGTGAGGCAGCAAGGCGGAAGAAGCGGTCCGCCGACATGCGGTACGAGCACGTCGACAGCGGGGCAGACATGCGGATCGGTGACACGGGCAGCGGGTTGTCCCATAGTTTCCAATTCTCCTAAATCAGACGTCCCTCGGCAACTTGAATGGCGAGTTCCACATACGATCTCTGGTTCTTGGGGATCGCGGCAGGCTCGCCTTTTATGGAAGCGATCTTGACGGCCCGGGCGACTGCGCCCTGCGGGGCAAATGGCGGAGGCGGTTTGAAGGGTAATTCGGGCGGATAGATGCTTCCACCTGTGAGGCTCGCCGCCATCGCCAAGGCGCCTGCGGGGGACATGGGGTCCGCGGTGAGCGCAAGGCCTTTGGCCGCAGCTCGATTTTCCTCGGTTGGTTGCAGCAGCCATTGGACGGCGGCCGTCGCCGCGACCCGGTCCGGCGGGGCGAGATCGTCTCCCAAGGCGTGCTGCATGCACAAACAACCCCACCAGATGCCTTCACGAACCGGCAGGGCGTGCGCCATGAAATCGATGGCGTCGACGAGCTTCTTATTCTCGATCAGGGCGCCTACAAATTCGCGGGGATTCATTCCCTCCCGGAGCAGTTTTTTTCCCGAGTCGGTCGGTTTGAAGCGCGCACAGACTTCGGCGGCGGTTGCTTCGCGGATTTTTATGAGCGGTGCTTGACCCAATGCGTGATCCTCGGCTCTCTCAGTTAATTTGGGTGAGGAGTCCTTTTATCGTAATGCCCGCGGGCGACAAGAGGATCGAGCTGG
>JBEKPC010000105.1:0-18709 GCA_049521155.1 Bryobacteraceae bacterium | reverse complement strand
CGCTGCTCGACCAGATTGCGCAGAATGAAATTTATCTGCACATGGCGCGGCAGCGCGCGGCGATGCTGGGTGAGTCGATTCGGGCGTCAAAGGCGAAAGCGCGATGAAAATGGCGATGTTCCTGCTGGCCGCGGTGGTCGCGATGGGGCAAACTCCTCCCGCTCAGCCGGCCCCCCCCAAAGCGAACACAGAACATGACGATTTGCAGAACGCGGTGAACGAAGCGGGAACCAGCCCCATTGATTTGACGCGGGTACTCGAAGCATTCCTGAAGAAATATCCGAACGCGACGCAGCTTAAGGAAATCGAGAAGGCGTTGACGAAGGCGGCGATCGATAGTAAGGACGATCGGCGCACGGTGCTTTATGGAGAACGCGCGCTGGCTTCGACGCCGGACGATATTTTCTTTCTGGACCGGGTGGCGAAGGCGGAGCTGACGCTGGGCGGGAAGGAGCATGCGGAGAAAGCGTTTCAGTATGCGCGGCACTTTCAGGAGATCGTGGAAAAGCTGCCGCAGGCGATCGGGCTAGGCGCGGCGAAACGGCGGGAAGAAGGAGATCGCGGCGTCGCGCGAGGGCTGCTTTATCAGGCTCGCGCGAAGGCCGAGATGGCTGATTTTAGCGAGGCATCGAAGCTGGCAGCGCTCTCATTTTCTACGTATGCGTGCGAGGAATCGGCGCGCGAATGGGGCGGGGCATTGGCTTCGCTGGGCTTCGAGGAGCAAGCTGTGATGCATTTTGCCGATGCTTTCACGATTCCCGATATCCGTGCCCAGGATTCCGATCGCGCGCTGGACCGGAAGCGCATGGGCGAGCTTTATCGCAAAGCGCACGGATCAGAAAAAGGGCTCGGCGAGGTAATTCTCCAATCGTACGACCGGATGGCGGCGCTGGTCGCAGAGCGGCAGAAGATTCTCAATGCGCTGGACCCGAATGCCGGCGTCAGCGATCCGATGGGGTACACAATCAGCGGTCTGGACGGGCAGAAACTGCTGCTGGGCAGCTTGAAGGGCAAGGTGGTGATCATGGATTTCTGGGCCACCTGGTGCGGTCCGTGCCGCATCCAGCATCCGATGTACGAGCAGGTGAAGGAACGCTTCAAAGGCCGCGATGACGTGGTGCTGCTCTCGATCGATACCGACGAGGATCACGGCATGGTGGCGCCGTTTCTGAGCCAGCAGAACTGGAGCACGGCGCGGGTTTACTTCGAAGACGGCTTGCGGAAACTGCTCGAGGTGAACGACATTCCGACGACGATTATTTTCGATAAGCAAGGGCACATGTCCAGCCGTATGAACGGTTTTCTGCCGGAGCAGTTCGTCAATCAGCTCTCTGAACGCATTCACAGCGCGCTCGAAGAGGCTCATGACTTTTGAGCGGGTCATCTGGATCGTTCTCGATAGCGTGGGGATCGGCGAAATGCCGGACGCAGCGAAATACGGCGATGTGGGCAGCGATACGCTCGGCAATATCGCGCGCATGCGTCCGCTGCATCTTCCGAATTTTTGTAAACTTGGCCTGGCGAATATCAAGCCGTTGACGGGTCTCGCGCCCGTTTCGGAACCCGCCGGAGCGTTCGGGAAATGTGCGCTGGCGTCGCCTGGAAAAGACACCACGACAGGGCATTGGGAAATGGTCGGGATCCATCTGGCGAAGCCGTTTCCGTTGTTCCCGCATGGTTTTCCACCGCAGGTCATGGACGAATTCGAGCGTCGCATCGGCCGCCACGCACTCGGCAACAAGGCCGCGTCCGGTACCGAGATCATTAAGGAACTGGGCGAGGAGCATGTGCGCACGGGATCGCCGATCGTCTACACATCCGCCGATAGCGTGTTTCAAGTGGTCGCGCATGAGGACGTGATTCCTCTGTTCGAGCTGTACAAGATTTGCGAGACGGCGCGGGAGATTCTGCGCGGTCCTTATGAAGTGGGCCGCGTGATTGCGCGTCCATTTGCCGGCGAGGCGGGAGCGTTCACACGAACGCCGAACCGCCATGATTACGCCGTGCCTCCGCCGAAGGGAATGTTGCTCGATCAGCTTGCCGAGCGAGGTATCGATGTCTACAGCATCGGCAAGATCTTCGACGTGTTCCTTGGGCGGGGCATTCGCGAGTACGAGAAAACGAAGAGCAACGCGGACGGGCTCGCCAAGACACTAGCTGCCATGGATGAGGTCGATCGTGGAATGATTTTCGTCAATCTGGTGGACTTCGATCAGCAGTATGGGCATCGCAACGATGTGGAAGGTTACGCGCGGGCGCTCGAAGAAGTCGACCGTTGGCTGCCTGAGTTCGGAGCCAAACTGCGCGCCGGCGATCTGGCGATTTTCACCGCGGATCATGGCTGCGACCCGACCACTCCCTCGACCGATCATAGCCGCGAGTACGTGCCGGTGCTTGTCTATGGGCCGGGGGTGAAGCACGGCGTGAATCTGGGCACGCGAGGCTCGCTATCGGATATCGGGCAGACGGTGGCCGAGAATTACGGCGCGAAGATCGTGGTGGGGGAAAGTTTTCTGCCTAATCTCTTTTAGGGTTTCTTATCGCACTCGCCCCTGCACACTGTTTCGGAAACCGTTCTGGCCGCCGTCAGTTTGCCGGGATCGCTCACCGAAGGAAGTTGCACGCTTTGCGTCTCGACAATCGCGCCGCCGGAGCTTTTCTGGCGCTCGATGATTCTCTTTTCGGTCAACGTCGGGGCTGCGCCCATGTCTTGCGATTGGGCGTTCGACGGCCTGCCAAAAACCTCAATCTCCTGGCTGGAGGTGCCATCCGGATTGGTCGTCGTCTTGACCACGTTCTGCCGGTTCAAGGACATTTGCCCGTCTACATTCGGCTCATAAATCGCCGTGTTGCGGACCACCTTATCCCCATCTTTTGTTTCCGTGGTGGCGATGCGCTGGGATTCGTACAGGTCACCGTTGGCATTGCGCAGCAGCACTGTTTCGCTCTCGCGTTTCCCATCGCCTTCCGGCGCGCTGGTCGCGGTGCGTTTCTCGGCGACTTCAAATGATCCGTTCAGCGACGGCTTCTCGACCGCAGTTTCGGTCACCGTTGTCGCGCCGTCTTTGTGCGTTTCGATGGTTTTGCGCTCCGCCGCCGTCATATTCCCGCTGAGATCGCTGCGATAGGTGGTGGAATGGAGGGTGGACTCGCCTTCGCCGGTCTTAGTCTCCTCGGTCACTACGCGATCGGTAGAGACCAGGGCCCCGTTGGCGCCGTAATGGCGAATGAGGCGCTCCGTAACGGTGGTGTTGCCGCTTTGGCTTAAAACCTTCTGCTCCACCTGTTCGAGAGGAACCTCGCGGCCATTGATGGATTGCCGCAGATCGGTGACGATGCCGTCGGTCACGACCGTTGTCGACCCCGGAACCGGATTCCCGTTAAGATCGGGGACAGAGGTGGTGGCCACGCTCTGAGCGGCTGCCAGACCAGCGGCGGCGGCGAATAGAAGATAGGTCCGCATACTTTAACACTAAGCGAAACCCCGAGCGGCTTCAATAGAGGGAATCCCTTATTTTGGCGCACGCGCCCACTGTTCCCGTACAATAAAGACAGCAGTGAAGAACTTCTACATCGAAACCTTCGGTTGCCAGATGAATGCGCATGACTCGGAAAAAGTCATCGGGACGCTGATCGGCGAAGGTTATTCCCAGGTCGCGACGCCTGACGAGGCGGAGCTGGTTTTCTACAATACGTGCAGCATCCGCGATAAGGCGGAGCAGAAGGTTTTCCATCGCCTGGACCAGTTCAAGCGGCAAGGGAAAGCCAAGAAATTCGTCGTCCTGGGTTGCGTGGCGCAACAGGAAGGCGAGCGCGTGTTCGAAAAGGCGCCGCACGTGAGCATGGTGTGCGGTTCGGCCAGTTATAACCAGTTGCCGCAGATGCTGGTGCAGCTCGAAGCGGGTAATAAGCGCGTCACTGGGCTCAGTCTTGATACCGACGACACGTTCGAGACTCCGCTCACACGCCGCGAGAATCCTCATCGAGCCTACCTTACGATTATCGAAGGCTGCGACAAATCCTGCGCCTATTGCGTGGTCCCGTTCACGCGCGGACCGGAGCGTAGCCGTACCAGCGCGTCCGTGCTGGCGGAAACGAAACAGCTTGCCGACTCCGGTTATTCCGAAGTTCAACTGCTGGGGCAGAACGTCAATAGTTATCGCGATCCTTCGCCCGCCGGGTGGGATTTTGCCACGCTGCTCGATCAGGTTGGCCGCGTGCCGGGGATGCGGCGCGTGCGCTTCACCACTTCTCATCCGCGCGATTTTGTAAAGCCGATCATCGATGCGATCGATGACAATCCGAATCTCTGCAATCATGTCCATCTGCCCGTGCAGAGCGGTTCGACGCGAATTCTTGACGCTATGCAGAGGCTCTATACGCGCGATGAATATATGCGCCGCATTGAGTGGATGAAGAACGCCCGGCGCCCCATCGCCATCACCACCGATATCATTGTCGGGTTCCCGGGCGAGACGGAAGCGGATTTCGAAGAGACTCTCGATCTGCTCAAGAAAGTCGAGTTCGACTCCATTTTCGGGTTCAAGTATTCGCGCCGTCCGAACACGCCCGCGCTGGCTCTGGCCGATCAGATTCCGGAAGAGGAAAAAACCCGCCGCCTGATGATCGTTCAGGAAATGCAGCGCGGGATTCAGACCCGCCGTAACGCCGATTACCTTGGGACGGTGGAGGAGTGCTTGGTCGAGGGCTTCAATAAAGCGACCGGCCAATGGATCGGACGCACCTCGCAGCATAAGACGCTGAATTTCCTGCGGCCGGCCGCGTCCGACGATATTCTGGGCCGCTATGTCGATGTCCGCGTGACCAGGGCGGGCGCCAATTCCCTGGTCGGCGAGTGTGTAAATTGATCTCTATATTAAGGAGGAACGCATGGAAGTCGAAATGAAAATCCGGGGTTTGATGATGGACCCGGTGACCAACATGCCGATTGTCGTGCTGAAAGACGTCAACGGCAGCGCGATTCTTCCCATCTGGGTCGGCATTTACGAGGCGAACGCAATTGCGCTTGAAATCGAGAAAATGCCCACGCCGCGTCCGATGACGCACGATCTGATTCGCAATCTGCTGTTCGGACTCGAAACGGGCGTCAAGAAGGTCGTTGTCAGCGATCTGAAAGACGACACGTTTTACGCGGTGATTTGGCTGGAGCGCGGCGGCCAAATGATTTCCGTCGATTCGCGCCCCAGCGATGCGCTGGCCATCGCGCTGCGGCTCGACTGCCCGATTTTTGTCGATGACGCCGTGCTGAAAACGTCGAAGAGTGTCGCCGCGGTGGCCGAGGTCGGCAACAACGAAGAGCTGCGCAAATGGCTGGAGAACCTCAACGACGAGGATCTGGGCCGTTATAAGATGTAAACCGGCCGCAGCCGTTCGAGCATGGCGACCGCTTTGCCTTCCCACTCCGTAATCCTGAGCAGGAGTTGCAGCTCCACGAATCCGTGAACTGACGACCACGCCAACTCGACCAGCGAGTCGTCATCCGAGGTCCCGCCCGTACACCGCTTTACTGCGTCGGTCAATTCGTCATGGGCAGGCTTCGCTCCTTCCTCGAAGCCTGCGTCCCCCGGCCGCGGGCAGAGGTCGGGACGCAGTAAGAGTCCGAATAGCCCCGGCGTCCGCATCCCGCTTTCGATGTAAGCGAGTCCGACGGCGATGAGCGCGTCGAAAGGATCAGGTCCCGCGGCGATCCTCCGAACGCGCATGCGCTCCGCGACGGCGGTCCACTGTTGGGCCACGTAAGCAGCCAGCAAAGCGTGGTGATCCTTGAAATGATGCAGCGGCGCCGCGTGGGAGACCCCCGCCAAACGCGCGCATTCCCTTAATGTTACCGCCTCCGTTCCCTTGGTTCTGACCAGGTCGTCGACGGCGTCCAGCAGTGCCTGCCGCAGTTCTCCATGATGGTATCGCTTTGCCACACAGAAAGTTTAGCGAACCATCTTGACGCTGTCAAGATTATCGTTTATGATCTTTACAACGTCTAGATAGGAGGCTTAAATGAAAGTGATCAAAGACCGAATGACCGCCGAGGTGGATGGCGAAGCCGTGGTTTTTCTGATCGGGATGCGGATAAACAAACCCTGGAAGATCCATAAATGGTTCCCGGTGCTTCTAGCGATGCCGCGCATGTTGCGGGAACTGGAGCAGAATCCCGATCTCGGATTCTTGGGCTCCCATCTGTGGCCCGGCAGGACCTTCCTCGTCCTCCAGTATTGGCGCTCGGTCGAACACTTGAACGCCTACGCCAAGAATCGTGATCGCGCGCATCTGCCTGCGTGGACGGCATTTAACCGTGCCATTGGCAAGTCGGGCGACGTCGGTGTGTGGCACGAGACTTACCGGCTTCGAGCCGGCGACTATGAGACGATTTACGTCAACATGCCGCTCTTTGGACTCGCCAAAGCCACGAAAGCAATGGCGGTGTCGGGCCGTCGCGAGTCGGCGGCCGGCCGTATGAATCGATCTTGAGCAGAAAGCAAACTCTTCGGAGGGTAATGACGTCAATTAGGCATGAAACGGATTCTGATGATCGCCGCGCTGTTCTCGGCGCTGGGAGCCATAAAAATGGCGGCGAACCCGCAGGTCCGCCGCCCGGTGCAGCACTTCATTCACTTTTATCGCCAGCAGGATAGCGAGATGGGTTTTATCCCCCGCACCTTCTATAGCTGGGTGTTGGCAAAAAGGGCCGACTAGTTCGCTTTCTTGGGAGCCCGTGGAGCAGCCGGAGCGTTCTTGCCCGTCCAGCCAGTTAGCTTATCCTTGTCCACCGCGAGGGTCAGCATATAAGGCTCCTTGGTGAAGGATTTTGCGACTCCTTCAAACTCCAACTCCTCGCCCGGCTCCATCTTGCCCGCTAGCGGAGTTTCGAAGGTCAGCGTACAGTCCGCTACGCCGTCCTTCGCCACTGCGACGACAACGGTCTTGGGACGAATTGCCGGCTTCATGGAAACGATCTTGCCCTTGAACTTGGGAAGAGCGGCGTCCTTGATTTCGGCATCGAATTTTGCCTGTCCATCGTCAGCCGTGAGAATCGTTTTCGTATCGTTCCAAGCCGCCAGCATCGGGTTCGCCGCGCGTTTTGCCTCGTCGGCCGCAGCCTCTCCCTTAGCAACGTCGACCGTGCTCGGAATCACAAAGCCGTTTGGCAACGCTGAAGTGGACGCGGCAGCCAGCAGCTTATCCTCGCCTTCGGCTGACCCATGGTAGGTCTTATAGGCCCGATCGACGAAGCTCTTCATACTCTCCCGAGCCTTTGGATCAAGGCAGCCGGGCCCAGTGTAGGAAGCTGCCCGCGCATAGTGGAAGATTGCGTCCGATTGCCTTTCAGGATGGTCTTTGGCATCGGCCAGGATCTTTTTCCCGAGCCAGACATTCAGCGCGACTCGGGTCGGATCCTGCTTCAGACGGGCGATGACCGCGTCCGTGCCTTGCTCCTCAGCCACGCTGTCCAGTTGTGTTTTGGCGTAGGCGACCATCTGCGGTTTGAGTTGGTCCCATTGCGCTGCCGTCTGATCGGCAGGCTTCTTCGCCGGGTCGAAAACCTGATCGGGGTTGGTAATAATGAAATTCGCAGCATCGGATAGCGCCGCCAGATCCTCGGGGCTTGGTGGCTTAATCTGCGCCACGTCGACGAAAATGGTCCGAAGTAGCGTCAAGTCCGCTGGAAGTGTTTTCCGGAGTTCCTGGGCGGTCACGACCTGGTCGTGATACTGCTTCAAGGCCCCATAGGCGATGAAATATAAATTCAAGCGCTCGACATCGTACGCGGTCGTCGGATAGTCGTGCTTCCATTTGTCGAGCTTTTCGACCTGGGCCTTGGGATCTTTCTCGATGTTCGCCGCGATCGCAAGGTCTCGCTCGGCATCATCTTTAAAGGGCTTGGCGGGGGGCGCGGCCGCCGGAGGGGGAGCCTGAGCCGCCGCGAACGCCATCATTGCCACGCAGGCGATTGTTAGTTTTTTGGTTTTTGAAAAGGTCACGTGAGCCTCACTCGGGTGTCGTTGTCTTCTTATTCTTTGCAGTCTTCTTTTGAGCTTCGTTCTTACCGGTCCAGCCGCTCAGTTTGGCCTTCTCCGTATCGAACGTTACCATAAACGGATCTTTTGTAAAACTCCTGGCGACGCCCTCGAACTCGAGTTCGCCGCCCGGCTCCATTTTACCTGGAAGCGCGCCATCCAGCTTCAATGTTACATCGCCCGCCGAATTTTCGATGGAAAGAATCAGTTCTTTGGGCTTCACCGCGGGCATCATCGCCACCAGCCGTCCTTTTAGACGTGGGACGAGCGCATCCTTCATATTCGTTTCAAAATACGTATCGCCACCGGTAGCCGTCAGCGCCGCCTTGAGATCCTTCCACAGCGCCCGCTCCGGATGCGTCTTGTCGAACATCTGCTCGGCTTCGATCCGTTCCTTTTCGATCTGCGCCGCGCTCTTAATCTGAAATCCCGAAGGCGCCACAGCGCTTGTTGAGGCCGTGGCCAGCAACTGCGGCAATCCTTCTTCTGAGCCATGATACTTCACGTAGGCCGTATTCAAATAGGCCGTGAGATTTTTTCGATCAGCCGGCGGTAAGCTACCCGCGCCGTCATAGGATGCCGCGCGAGCGAAATAAAACAACGCAACCGGTTGCTTCTCAGGATTGGTCTTATTCTGCTCCAGCATGGAATCCGCCAGCCAGTAGGAAACTTGTCCCTGCTTGGGATCGAGCGCGATCGATTTTGCCAGTTCCACCTCGGCGCGGGCGAAATCCTTGCGGGTCCAGTCGATCCAACCGGCGGTCTTCTGGGCAAATACGCGCATCTCCGGCTTGGCCTTGGCGGCATCGGCATCGGTCATCTCATTGGGGCGATTTTCCTTGGCATAGATCCCGTCGAGATTCGCCAGAATTGTGGTCGTTGCCCGTTCCGCGATATCGAGGTCGGCCGCGGCAGGTGAGTTGAGCTGATAAATCCCACCGACAATGGTCGACAATGCGAACAGATTATTCGGGTTATCGCGCAGCACTTCCACAGCCGCGTTGAAGGCTTCGCGAGGCTTGTTCAACTGGCGGTAGGTCTCAAGATAAAGCTGCCGCCGGATCTCGCCCAGCTCACTTTGCGGATACTGCCGGGTCCATCGATCCAGGGAATCGAGCCAGATGTGCGGGTCCTGCGTCTGGGTAATCGGCTTATAGAGGTCGTACTCGGCGGGATCTTTCCAGTCGGGTTTCTTCTGGGCGGCCAGACTGGAGACAAACGCTGCTCCTACGATCAATAGCACTGGCAATCTGACGCAATCTTCGATGCTCATGAACCTTTCCGGGAATTTATGGAGTATAGCGGAACCTGGCGGATACCCGCAAGCGCCGCGTCCTGTTGATGATTCCAGCATACGCTGATCGGAGTATATTGGACACCGCCCGACGCGAACTTGTTCCAAAAACCTTTGCGCCTTAGCGGCGTTACGTGAAATTGCTTTCGCTTTCCAGTATCCTGACTGTCAATGCGCTGGACCGACCTTGGAGTCATCGTTCTCTATCTCGCCGGCATCACCTGGTTCGGCACGCAGTTCCGCGAATCTCAAAAAACGCTGAAGGATTATTTTCTCGGGGGACGCACCGCGCCCTGGTGGGCGATCGCGCTTTCCATCGTCTCCGCGGAGACCAGTACGCTTACGGTGATCGGCACGCCAGCGCTCTCCTTTCAAGGAAATCTTGGATTCCTGCAAGTCGTGTTCGGATACCTCCTGGCCCGCATCGTCATTTCCACCCTGTTCCTGCCGGCCTACTTTCGAGGCGAGCTCTATACCGCCTATGAGCTGATGCGGGTCCGGTTTGGGAATCGTATCCGCAGGCTTACCGCGGGAACCTTTCTGATCTTGCGCGCTTTGGCTGAAGGTGTGCGCGTATTCGCTATTTCGATCGTCATTTCGATTATTCTCGGCACCGGGGAAATGACGTCGATTGTCGTCATTATTTGCCTAACGCTGATCTATACCTATGAAGGCGGCCTTACTGCCGTCATCTGGACCGATGTCATCCAGATGGTCCTCTATGTGGTCGGCGCGGTCCTTAGTTTCTATATCATTTTGGACGAAATTCCCGGCGGTTGGTCACATGTGGTGGCGGTGGCCGTACCGCTGGGGAAATTTCAGGTGTTCGATTTCCGGCTGGCCCCGCCAGCCGTCTTTTTTACGCGGACTTACAGCTTTTGGGCCGGAATTATCGGCGGATGCTTCCTGACCACCGCCAGCCACGGCACTGAACAGTTAATGGTGCAACGACTGCTCGCCGCGCCCACCGAAGGGCAAAGCCGCGCTGCCCTTTTCGCGAGCTGGGTGGTGATTTTGATCCAGTTCACTCTTTTTCTCGTAATCGGGTTATGCCTGTTCGTCCTCTATTCGGAAAACCACTGGAAGGCGCCCGACGTACCGGACAAAATCTATCCCCTGTTCATCTGGCAGCATCTTCCAGTGGGCGTCTCCGGATTGGTAATGGCGGCGATTTTAGCGGCGGCCATGTCGAACCTCAGCGCGGCGCTAAATGCGCTGGCGTCGACCACGGTGATGGATTTCTTGAAACCGTTGTCCCGCGCCGCCTCCGATTCCGCATGGTTGAGGCGAGCTCGGTATGCGACGGTAGTCTGGGGAGCAATTCTATTCGGTGTTGCGCTGATCGCGCGTCATTGGGGCAGCGTGCTGCAAGCCGGATTATCCATCGCCTCGATCATTTATGGCTCGCTGCTGGGCGTATTTCTGCTCGGGCTGCTCACCAAGCGAGTGGGGGAAGTCGCGGCGATGTGGGCCATGGCTTCCGGCCTGCTGCTGATGCTTTACGTGCGATTCTTCACTCCCATCGCATGGACGTGGTACGTTCTCATAGGCACCTCCGCCACGTTTGTGATCGGATTAGCCGCATCCTATCTTTTCAGGGAGAAGAATCCTGGAACCCAAAACTGAACCCACCCTGCGCCGCGCCTTGGGATTATGGGCGGCGATCGCCATCGTTATCGGAACCGCGATCGGCAGCGGAATTTTTCTGGTCCCTTCAGACATGGTCAAGGCGGTGGGCACGCCCGGCATGGTTTTCGTGGTCTGGATCTTCGGCGGCGTGCTTACGTTGTTCGGAGCCCTCACTTACGCCGAACTTTCCGCAGCTCTTCCCGAAGCCGGCGGGGAGTACGTTTATTTAACGGCCGCCTACGGTCCTTTTTGGGGCTTTATTTATGGTTGGACGCAAACATGGGTAGCGAAAGCCGCATCGATCGCCACACTGGCTACGGGGTTTTACACCTACACCGCGGATTTTTTCCCGGGGCTCAAAGTGGCGTTCTACACCATCGCATTACCGATCGGTCCAGGCGGCGGACCGCTGGAAATTCGGTACGGCCAATTGATGGGCATTGGTCTCATATTGTTTCTGGCGGCCGTGAATTATATCGGAGTACGCGTCGGCGGCGGCGTGCAGATCGGCGTGACTGCGCTAAAGTTGGCACTGATTGGCGGATTAATCGTCGCCGGGCTGCTGTCGAGCCATGGATCGAGCGCCAATTTCCACGTCGGAATGCCGGCCGATCCGGGTGGAATCCCCGGCTTTTTCGCGGCCCTGGTGGCTGCTCTGTGGGCTTACGACGGCTGGAACAATGCGGGCATGCTGGGTTCGGAAATCGAGCGTCCGCAGCGCAATCTGCCCCTGGCGCTGATTTCCGGGACCCTATTAATGATCGCGGTTTACCTGTTGACGAATCTGGCCTATTTTTATGTTCTGAGCGGACCCGAGGTCGGGGCGAGCGAAAGGGTTGCGGCGACCATGATGCGCCGCGTTCTGGGACAGCCGGGCGGGGCAGTGGTCAGCGTGGCTGCTATGATTTCCATTTTCGCGGCTTTAAATGGATCCATTCTTTCAGGCTCGCGGGTTCCTTATGCGATGGCCCGCGACGGTTATTTCTTCCGCGCCCTGAGCCGGGTGAATCCTTCCTTTCGGACGCCTGGACCGAGCATCGTATTATTGGGACTATGGTCCTCACTCATCTTATTGAGCGGACAATACAAGCAGCTCTATACGCTGGTGATCTTCCCAAGCTGGATCCTGTATGGAATGACGGCCGCGTCGGTCATTGTTTTGCGCATTCGGCGACCGGACATGAAGCGTCCGTACCGGGTTTTAGGTTATCCGGTGGTGCCCGCCCTGTTCGTATTGGTGGCGGTGGCGCTACTTTATTCCACACTGGTCAGTTCACCGCGGGAATCGGGGATTGGATTGGTGCTGATTATCGCCGGATTGCCGTTCTATTTCCACTGGAAAAGACGGCGGCTGGTCTAAAAGCCAGGGATGGGACTGGCAGTACTTAAAAAGGGGAGGTTTTTTGAATTCCTGTTCTGATTTCAGAACAAAACTATTGAAATTCGCCCAAAAATAGGTTTATGCTTGAACTGCACCGGTAAAGTTTGCTTCTTCCTGTTCTTTTTTCAGAACGGAGCCGGGACCGGAGTGAATTTAAGAGATTGTGTAAAGGAGTTTAAAACGATAACAATGGATGTACTCAAAATGCTGGCGGATTTACGCCACGAACGTGAGCAGATTGAAGAGGCCATTCTCACTTTGGAGCGCCTTTCTCAGGGTCGGACGAAGCGCCGAGGGCGTCCGCCAGCCTGGATGGCGACTGTGAAACGGCGGGGCCGTCCGCCGGGAAGCAAGAATAAAGTCAAGGAAATCGCCGCAGCTTAGAACAGTGGGGTGGGTGCGCTCCCACCTTCGGGCCGCCCACTGTACACTTAAGAGAAGTGTCCGCAAATATCACCGTAAAGCTGACGGGACAGGTCAAGGCTGGTGGCTGCGCTTCGAAACTGAGTCCCGGGATTCTGGACCAAGTGCTGCCGCGCATCCCCCGCGTGGCGCATCCTGACATATTAGTTGGATTCGACACCTCCGACGACGCCGGCGTCTATCGCATCAGCGCCAATCTGGCGATTGTGCAAACTGTCGATTTCTTCACTCCTGTCGTTGACGATCCTTATACGTTCGGAGCCATCGCGGCGGCAAATGCGCTTAGTGACGTTTATGCCATGGGTGGGCGTCCGCTCACCGCGCTGTCGATTCTGGCTTGGCCCGGCTCGGGCGATCTTCAAACCCTCGAACAGATCCTCAAAGGCGGCGCCGATAAAATTCACGAAGCGGGCTGCGTCATTCTGGGCGGCCATAGCGTTAACGATCCAGAAATCAAGTTTGGCTACGCCGTTACTGGAACGGTCCATCCCGATCGGGTGAAGACCAATACCGGAGCGCGTCCGGGCGATGTTCTGATGTTCACCAAGAAAATCGGCACCGGAGTCATTTCGACGGCCCTCAAACGCGGCATCGCCAAAGATGCGCACGTCGATGGAGCGATTGCGCAAATGCTGACCCTGAATCGCGCCGCCGCCGAGGCGATCGAGCCTCTCGATGTGCATGGTCTCACCGACGTTACCGGCTTTGGACTGTTCGGGCACGCCCGCGAAATGGCGATGGGAAGCAATGTCACGTTGGAGATCAACTCCTCGCTGGTCCGTTTTCTTGACGGCGCTATCGAATATGCCGAGGCACACGCATTTTCCGGAGGACTGGGAAATAATCGGGAGTTTGTCGCGTCCTGTGTGGAAGGGTCGTCGCCTTTTGATGATTTGTTGTACGACCCGCAAACCTCGGGCGGATTGCTGATTGCGCTGCCTGAAAAAGACGCGTTAGAACTGGAAAGAAATTTCCCTGCCGCATATCGAATTGGGCGCGTTTTGGAACGGGAAAGGAAGCCGCTGAGAGTTTTATGATCATCATCGCGCTCGATGTACCGTCCGCCGAGGAAGCACGCCGGCTGGTTTCTTCTCTCGGCGAGACGGCGGATTTCTACAAGGTCGGCCTGGAACTGTACGCCGCCGCGGGCATGGATTTCGTGCGCGAGCTGAAAGGGCAGGGCAAGAGCGTGTTCCTCGACCTGAAGCTCTATGATATCGGCGAGCAAGTGAAGCGCGCGGTCGCGACGATCTCGACGTCAGGCGCAGACTTCCTGACGATCCACGCGGTGAAACAGGTGATGCAAGCCGCGGTGGCTGGGCGCGGTAGCTCCTTGGAACTGATGGCGGTCACGGTTCTGACCAGCTTCGACGAACAAGACGTACGCGACGACGGAAGCGCATTTACGCTGGCTGAATTGGTCGAGAAAAGAGTCGGCCACGCGATCGAGGCGGGGGTGAATGGAATCGTCTGTTCGTCGCTCGAAGTGGCACGAGTGCGGGCGATGACCGGGCCGAAGATGAAGCTGGTGATTCCCGGGGTCCGCTCCGCTGGAAAGTCGGCAGCAGATCAGAAACGCATCGCGACACCGGCGGAAGCGGTCGCTAACGGTGCGGATTATCTGGTGGTAGGCCGGCAAGTCACCCGAGCCGAAGATCCTCGCGGGGAACTGCTCAAAATTCTCGACGAAATTCAAACTTTATCTACCAAGTAATGACGACCATCACTCACCTGGAATGCGCCGCGTGCGGAAAACGCTATGAGGCGGGACAGCTCCACAATCTGTGCGAATGCGGCGGACCTTTGCTGGTCCGCTATGACCTGGACAAACTGCGCGAGGGCTGGAGCCGGGAATGGATTCCCAGCGGTCCCACCAGCATGTGGCGCTATGCGCCGGTGCTGCCGGTATCGAAGCCGGCGGCGATGATCTCGCTCGGCGAAGGCATGACGCCGCTGGTTCATACCAAGCGTCTTGGCGCGCGGCTGGGCAGCGCAGACCTGTGGGTAAAGGACGAAGGCGTCAATCCGACGGGCAGTTTTAAAGCGCGCGGACTCTCCTGCGCGGTCTCGATGTGCGTAGAGCTGGGCGTCACGAAAGTCGCGATTCCATCGGCTGGGAACGCCGCCGGAGCGATGGCCGCGTACGCCGCCGCGGCTGGAATCGAAGCGCATATTTTCATGCCGCGCGATGTGCCGCAGGCAAACTATATCGAGTGCCGGGCGGCGGGAGCGCACGTCACGCTGGTCGACGGGCTGATCAGCGATTGCGCGAAAATCGTCGCGGCGCGCAAAGATGAGGAAGGCTGGTTCGATGTCAGCACGCTGAAGGAACCATATCGCATCGAAGGCAAGAAAACGATGGGTTATGAGGTCGCCGAACAGTTTCGCTGGCAGTTACCGGACGCGATTTTCTATCCCTGCGGCGGAGGCGTCGGCCTGATCGGCATGTGGAAAGCGTTCGCGGAAATGGAAGCGCTGGGATGGGTTTCTTCGAAGCGACCGAAGATGATCGCGGTGCAAGCCGAAGGCTGCGCGCCGATCGTTAAGGCATTTCAACTCGGCCAGGCGCGCAGCGAATTTTTCGATCACGCGGAAACCATCGCCAGTGGGTTGCGTGTTCCTAAGGCTTTGGGAGATTTCCTGGTGCTCGATGCCGTGCGCCAAAGCGGCGGAACCTGCATTGCAGTGAGCGACGAAGAGATGCTCGAAGCGGGCGTGGAGTTGGCGACCGACGAGGGAATTTTCGCTGCTCCTGAAGGCGGGGCTTGCGTGGCGGCTCTGAAGAAGCTGCTGGCGAGCGGATTCCTGACGGCGCAGGAGCGGATTGTTATTTACAATACGGGCAGCGGTCTTAAGTATCTGGAAGCGTATTCGGCTAGATTTCCACGCTAGGTTTGCGACCGGGGCAGGGCGCAGACTCGAAAATGCGGAACGAACCCAAGAGGGCGGTTTGGTCTGAAGGGTCATAGAGATACACACGCTCGAAAATAGGCAGAGGCGCGGGTGGAGGAAAAAAAAGAGCCGCCTGAAAAGGGCGGCTGCCGCCAAAATGGCCGCCCCACAAGCGGGCATAGACTTGAAAATACGGAACGAACCCAAGCGGGCAGTTCTTCTTGAAGGGTCATATAGATACAGACTCTACACGAGGGTCCTAAGCGGGGGGATGGCGGAGCGGAGGCAAGGTTCCTAAAGGAAAGGAGATGGAGAAAATGTGAGGGGTGTGACTTTATTGAGGCTCGGTCTTCAGGTCGATCATGACCGTCTCTCCTTCGCGCACGGTGACCTCCTGACCCCCATTCCTCGACCACGTTTCCGCCGAATCCGCTAACACAAACCGGTATTTTCCGGGAGCTAGCCCTCGGATCACGTATTGCCCGCTTTGGTCCGCTTGCGAGCCAGTGCTCGCTCCTCCGCTCCTGGCGTAGACCATTTGTCCGGCGGGGGCTGATCCGCGAATCGTTGCGGTGTTGGTGCTGATGATGATTTTCAGGGCGCCGGCCGCGCCGCTTGAGAGATCCAATGGAACGTTGGTTACGTCGGTGCTCCCCAGCCACGCCGATTTCAGGAACGCACCCGGTGCATACGCTTGCACATTCCACAATCCGGGCAGCACGCCTTTCAAGGTGAAAGTTCCGTCGTCACCCACCTGCGCAGGCTGAGGGCCCGGCCCGAATTGAGATTCGGGATTCAAGCCAATCTGGATCTGAGCGGGGGTGAGTGCATTCTGAGTTCCGCTGCTTTCGATTTCTACTTTGCCACTGAGATCAAAGGCGCGGCGCAATTCGAGAGTTAAATCGACCGGTTTGTCACTGACCTCGACTCGCTGCCACGCGCCGACACGGGACTCCGCGCCGTTGGAGAAAGCCACCAGTATGTAAGACCCGGGAAACACCTGACGGAACTGGAAGGTACCTTGCGCCTGATCGATGAAGGGTCCGAGGTTGTCGCCATGGTGATCGGCTGTGGTGAGCAAGAGGCCCAGATTATTGCCGTGCCAGTCCGCGCCGGAGGGCGAAAAGGCCCCGCGAACTTGGGTTACGGCCGTGGGCGTCATTTGGAAATCGATGCCTGACTTTTCGGTGCCGGCGACCAGGTCGACTAAGTCGGCTGACTTGGGATCGGTGGTGAGGGGATAGTACAGAGTTGGGTAGGCTTTGGCAGGCGGCGGATCGGGTCCGGCTGAAAAAGGCCGCGATTGAAACACCGTGCTGCCGCAGTGCGCCGATAGGATGTACTTGCCTGGCGCGATCCCGAAAGCGCGGTACTCGCCGTTCTGGTTGGATGGCGAACTGCCGGTCATCGCGGTACCTTGTTCGGGATGTTCGGCAGGATGAAGCTGAATGTTGCAGTTCAGCAAAGGATCACCATCCTCGTCCAACACACGGCCAGTCACTGAGGCGCCGGGCATCAATTCCACGGTGACGGATGCGGTGGACTCGCCGGCCTTGACTTCGACCATTTTTGACTGTCCGCCGAAGCGGGACTGGGGATAATCCGAGTGCTGGAACGTCAGACGATATTTACCGGCTGGAAGATTGTTGAGAGTGAATGTGCCGGCGGCATCCGTCGTAGCGGACTGGGCTGCGAGCCTTGGTCCGTTGAAATTGCCGTTGGGCTGGGCTGAAATCAGGGTTTTCTTCACGGGCAGTTTGGAGACCGCGTCGGTGACGACGCCGGTGATGCTGCCGGTTTGATCGGGGGTTTGCGCGGCGGCGCTGGCGGCAAGAATCAAGCCGGCCATGAGCAGCTTCATGGCTTGAGGATCTCCTTGGCTTTTTCGCGGGGAATCAGCTTGGGATTCGACTGGATCTTCGCGCCTTCGGTTACTTCCAGTTCCTCGCCCAGCGCATCGAGCAGCTCGGCTGATTCGGGGTTGCGGTAGGAGGTAGTGGCGATTTTTTCCAGTGCGAAGATCTTGTAACGGCCGGGCGCGATGCCGCTCAACTTGAACTTGCCGTTATCGTCGCCGGTGGCGCTGTAGTAAAAACGCGTGAGGGTGTGCCACTTTCCAACGGGTTCGAGCAGAATGCCGGCTTTCCCGGCATCCGCTCCAGCGGCCTCGATTTGACCTTCGATTGCGGCGGTATTCGAACTGAGCACGATATTGAGCGGCGCGTCTGATCCGGGCGGGATTTCGATTCGTTTAAAGAGGTAGTCCTTGTCGCCTAAACGGACCGATTTTTCGAAGGTTCCGGTTGGATTGGGGTTGATATTCCAGGCCCATTCGCCGGGTGGGACCTGCTCGATCGAGAAGGAGCCGTCCTTGGCTACGGGCGAGGAAAAGGATTCGCGCTGCGGTCCGCTTCCTGCCTGGGAGAGCGCGATGGTGAGGTTTTGGGAAGGTTGCGCGCCAGGGCCTTCGATCTTCAGGCGGCCTTTTACAGTGACGGCGGGATGCATGGCGAGCACGAAGTCGTTGGCACCTTCTTGCGCATCGACTAGTTGGGAGGCGTAGTAAGTTTTGTCTTTGACTGTGGCGCTGGCCTGAATGCGGTAGGACCCGGGAATAAGTTCGGACATTTCAAAACGATAGTCCGGACCCGGAGCACCCGCTCCGTTGCTGCCCCACCACACTTGGTCCTCTCCGGCGGGAGTGAGATTGACCGTCACTCCCCGACCGTCGCCGCGGCGTCTGTGGACGGGGCCGGACGGGCTGACTTCCTCCGGCGGATCGAGGGGCGGAACTCCTGTGACGCGGCCGGTAATGGTTGCGGGATGGGAGGCTGTCAAATGGAAATCGATTCCGGTGAGGGCCTCTTCGCCACGGAGGATCAGAGGCGAAGCATCTTTCGAATCGCGCGCTCCGGCGTAGTATTGCGGGACGAGCAAGTTATGCGGAGTTGCCTGCGGCCGATTCGGCACGCTGCAACGCAGATAATATTCGCCGGGATCGACCATGGTGATTTTATACTCGCCACGATCGTCGGTGGGGGCGTTTCGGTAGTTCAT
>JBEKPC010000104.1:0-19847 GCA_049521155.1 Bryobacteraceae bacterium | reverse complement strand
TTATGGCGAAGGAAAAATTTGATCGCAGCAAGCCGCATGTGAACGTGGGGACGATTGGTCATATTGATCACGGCAAGACGACGTTGACGGCGGCGATCACCAAGACGCTTTCCAAGCACAATCCGAAGAATAAGTTCCGTAGCTTCGATTCGATCGATAATGCTCCGGAAGAGAAGGCTCGTGGGATCACGATTGCGGCGGCGCACGTGGAATATGAGACGGCGAACCGGCATTATGCGCACGTCGATTGCCCGGGTCACGCCGATTACATCAAGAACATGATCACGGGCGCGGCGCAGATGGATGGAGCCATTCTCGTGGTGGCTGCGACCGATGGTCCGATGCCGCAGACGCGTGAGCATATTTTGTTGGCTCGGCAAGTCGGTGTGCCGTACATTGTGGTCGCGTTGAATAAAGTCGACATGGTGGACGATCCGGAATTGCTTGAGCTGGTCGAGCTCGAAGTGCGCGAACTGCTGACGAAATACAATTTCCCGGGCGATGATTTGCCGGTGATTAAAGTTTCGGCGCTGGGCGCGTTGAACGGCGAAGAGAAGTGGGAAAAGACGATCGACGAGCTGATGGAAGCGGTCGACAAGTTTATTCCGATGCCGCAGCGCGTGACGGACAAGCCGTTCTTGATGCCGATCGAAGATATTTTCTCGATTCAAGGGCGCGGCACGGTGGTGACGGGCCGTATCGAGCAGGGAATTTGCAAGGTCGGCGAGGATATGGAGATTGTCGGGTTCACGGACACTCGCAAGACGGTCGTGACGGGCGTTGAGATGTTCAAGAAGCTGCTGGACGAGGGCCGGGCGGGCGATAACGTCGGCCTCTTGCTGCGCGGGATTGAAAAGAACGATGTCGAGCGCGGGCAGGTGGTGGCGAAGCCGGGGTCGATCAAGGGCTATAAGAAGTTCAAGGGCGAAGTTTACGTGCTTTCGAAAGACGAGGGCGGGAACGTGCAGTTGGAGATCGAACTGATCACGCCGGTCGCGATGGATAAAGGCTTGCGATTCGCGATTCGCGAGGGCGGGCGCACGGTTGGGGCTGGCACGGTGAGCGAGATTTTAGGATAAGAGATTCATGAGCAGCTTACGAGAACGCATTCGAATTCGGTTGAAGGCGTACGATCACCGGATCCTGGACCAGTCGACGACGGAGATTGTCGATACGGCGAAGAGAACCGGGGCATCGGTAGCCGGTCCGATTCCGCTGCCGACGGTGAGAAATCTATACACGGTATTGCGGTCGCCGCACGTGGACAAGAAGAGCCGGGAGCAGTTCGAGATTCGGACGCACAAGCGTCTGCTCGATATTCTGGAGCCGACGCAGGATACGGTGGATGCGTTGATGAAGCTGGATTTGCCAGCGGGTGTGGACGTCGAAATTAAGGCGTTTGGGAAAAGTAAATAGCAGAAGTCAGGAGTCAGGAGTCAGGAGTCAGATTACGGACTCCGGCACTGGATCAGGGCTGGAAAATGTAGGGTGTCGAGGGGTTGGGCGTTTGGAGTTATTCTGACTCCTGACTCCTGACTTCTGACTCCTTCGAGGATTTGGGTATGAGTCCAGGGATTCTAGGCAAAAAGATCGGGATGACGCAGGTGTTCCGGGCGGATGGGCAGGTTGTTCCTGTTACTGTTCTGAAGGCCGGACCGTGCGTTGTGGTGCAGCGGAAAACGCCGGCCACCGACGGCTATGATGCCGTGCAGCTCGGATTTATGGAATACGCCAAGAAAAAAGGCGTGTCGAAACCGGCGGCGGGGCATTTGAAGAAGTCGGGCGCGGAGGGCGTGAGGTTTCAGCGCGAGTTCCGGCTGGATTCTTTAAACGGCGACATGAAGACGGGCGACCGGGTGCTGGTAGACGAATTCAAGCCGACGCAAAAGGTCGACGTGATCGGGATCAGTAAAGGCCGCGGATTTGCCGGTGTCGTAAAACGGCATCATTTCCGGGGCGGCGATGCGACGCACGGGTCGATGTTCCATCGGGCTCCGGGATCGATCGGGGCTTCGAGCTTTCCTTCGCGCGTATTCCCTGGAACTCGCATGGGCGGGCACATGGGGACGGACCGGGTGACGGTTCGCAATCTGGAAATCGTCGAGGTAGACACCGAGGACAACGTGATCCTGGTAAAGGGCGCGGTGCCGGGACCGAACGGCGGCTATGTCATGCTGCGGAGGTCGAGACAGTAATCATGCCGAGCGTAGATATTATCGATCTAAGTAATAAGGTAGTCGGCACGCTGGATTTGTCCGACGAAGTTTTTGGCGCCCCGGTGAATGAGAACCTGCTGTATGAAGCGGTTCGCCATTATCTGGCAGGGATCCGGCGGGGTACGGCATCGACGAAGACTCGTCATGAAGTGGCCGGGTCGGGTAAGAAATTGTGGAAGCAAAAGGGCACGGGACGGGCGCGCATGGGTTCGATCCGGTCGCCTTTGTGGCGTCACGGCGGAACGACTCACGGTCCGCAACCGCGCGATTACAGCTACCATCTGCCGAAGAAAATGCAGATTGGCGCATTGAAGAGCGCGTTGTCGGCTAAATTGCGTGACGGGGAGTTGCGCGTGGTGAGCGAGTTCGCCATTGCCGAGCCGAAGTCCAAGGGGATGCGCAAGACGCTGAATGCACTGGAAGCGTCGCGGACGATTCTGCTGGTGGATAATTCTGCCAATAAGAATCTAGCCTTATCGAGCCGCAACCTGGAAGGTGTAAAGCTGGTTTCGAGCCGCGAGGTGAATGTTTACGACTTGCTGGGGCATCAGCATGTGCTGCTGACGCAGGAAGCGGCGAAGAAATTGTCGGAGGCGCTGGCATAATGTCTACCATTTACGAAGTCATTAAGCGTCCGATCGTAACCGAAAAGGGCGTCGCCAAGAAAGACGCGGAGCGAACTTTGTGTTTCGCGGTCAGTTCCGATGCCAATAAGACGCAGATCAAGAGCGCGGTGCAGGCCTTGTTCAAGGTAAAGGTCGAAGACGTCCGCACCTCGATCACGGCGGGGAAATTGCGCCGCAGAGGCCGTTTTGCGGGGTACCGATCGGATTGGAAGAAGGCGTACGTACGCCTGAAGGCCGGCGAAAAAATGCCGGAGTACGCGGAGATCTAAGCCATGGCCGTTAAGAGTTACAATCCGACCACGCCGACACGCCGTTTTCAGACGGTGGTTTCGCGTGAAGACATCACCAAGCAGACTCCCGAGAAGAGTCTGGTCAAAGGAAAGCCGAAGACGGGCGGACGGTCGTCGACGGGACGCGTATCTTCCAGGTTTATCGGCGGTGGGCATAAGCAGTCCTACCGCGTGATCGATTTCAAGCGCGATAAGAACGGGATTCCGGCTAAAGTGGCCGCGATCGAGTACGATCCCAACCGCAGCGCGCGCATCGCGCTGCTGCATTACGTCGACGGCGAGAAGCGGTACATTCTGGCGCCCGTCGGGCTAACGGTGGGGCGAATGGTGACCTCAGGTCCGGAAGCGGACATCTTAGTGGGCAATTCGCTGCCGCTCAAGAATATTCCTTCGGGCACGGTGGTTCACAACATCGAATTGAAGCCGGGCAAAGGCGGGCAGATGGCGCGCTCCGCGGGGACGCAGGCTCAACTCGTTTCAAAAGAAGGCGATTTGGCGCTGCTGAAACTGCCTTCGGGCGAAATTCGCAAGGTGCAGGTGGAATGCGCGGCGACGATCGGACAGGTGGGCAACGTCGAGCACGAAAACGTCAGCTTGGGCAAGGCGGGGCGCAGTCGGTGGTTGGGTAAGATGCCTCATAACCGCGGCGTGACGATGAATCCGGTCGACCATCCGCATGGCGGTGGCGAAGGCAAGACGTCGGGTGGACGGCATCCGGTGACGCCGTGGGGCCAGCCGACGCGCGGGTTTAAGACTCGCAACAACAAACGCACCAATAAGTGGATCGTGACCAGAAAAGCGAAGAAGAGGTAACGGATGGGACGTTCGTTAGCAAAAGGTCCGTTTGTAGACGATCACCTGATGAAAAAGGTGACGGCGATGAACGACAAGAACGAGAAAAAAGTATTGCGGACGTGGTCGCGGCGTTCGACCATACTGCCGGAATTTATCGGCCACACGCTGGCCGTTCATAACGGGAAAAAGTTCATCCCGGTTTATGTGACGGAAAATATGGTGGGCCACAAGCTGGGCGAATTTTCGCCGACGCGAACGTTCAAAGGACACGCGGCCAAGGCGGCTCCGGAAAAGACCGCGAAGCCCTCCTAAAGGATTCAACATGCAAGCCAGAGCGGAAGCCAGATATCTTCGAACGTCGCCTCAGAAGGCCCGGTTGGTCATCGACCTGATCCGCGGCCAGCGCGCGGGCGACGCCATCAATATTTTGCGCACCACCAACAAACGGATTGCCCCTTCGATCGAGAAGGTGCTGCGGTCGGCGATCGCCAATGCGGAGAACCGTTCGAACGACGTCGATGTCGACAAGCTGATGGTGATCGAGTGCTATGTGAACGAAGGACCTCGCATGAAGCGGGTTCGTCCGGCGCCGATGGGACGCGCGTATCGTTACCAGCGGCGGATGTCGCACATCATTGTGAAGGTCGGCGACGGAAAGACCGAGGAAAAGAACTGACATGGGTCAAAAGGTACATCCTTACGGATTCCGGCTGGGCGTCACCAAGACGTGGCGGTCGCGATGGTTCGCCAAACAGGATTACGCCAAGTTGCTGCGCGAAGATCTGGAGCTGAAAGACGCTCTGCGCAGCCGTTTGAAGGCCGCCGGCATCAGCTCGATTGAAGTGGACCGGCCGGGTAATAAGCTGCGCATTACGATTCACACGTCGCGTCCAGGGATCATTATCGGCCGTAAAGGCGCGGAGATCGAGAAGCTGAAGGGCGACCTGGCGAAGAAGACGAAGCGCGAAGTTTTCATCGATATTCAGGAAGTTCACAAACCCGAGCTGGACGCGCAACTGGTCTCGGAATCGATTGCGCTGCAGCTCGAAAAACGCGTGGCGTTCCGGCGCGCGATGCGCAAGGCCGTCGATTCGGCGCTGCGATTTGGCTGCAAGGGAATTAAAGTCCGTGTTTCAGGACGCTTGAACGGCGCCGAAATCGCGCGTACGGAGTGGTACCTGCAAGGCCGTCTGCCGCTGCACACGCTACGCGCCGATATCGACTACGGGTTCACCGAAGCGAACACGACTTATGGTGTGATCGGGATCAAGTGCTGGGTTTATAAAGGCGAGATTCTGCCGGGTGGTCCGCGCAAAGGTTTACGCAACGATCCGGAGCCGCGCCGGCCACCATCATCGCGCGACAGAGACCGGAGGGATCGTGCTGCTGGCGATCGTGGAGATCGAGGCGGGGATCGTGGAGACAGGGGTCCGCGTCCGGCATTTGTGCCGCCGTCCCAAATGCATGCTCCGCAGGGTGGTCCTGGCGGTGTGACGCAGGCGATTCCGGAAGACGCAGCGGCTCGCACGTCGGCTCCGATCCTGCCGCCGATGGCTCCCCCACAGCCGAATTGGAAAGAGAAGCCGGAGGGCGAAAAGCCTGAGACAGCGAAGTCTGAAACAGGCAAGCCTGAGGGTACCGAGGGAGGCAAGGAATAATCCATGTTGATGCCCAAGAAGGTTAAATACCGCAAGGTGCAACGCGGCCGGATGACGGGTAAGGCGTGGCGCGGCTCGACTCTCTCGTTCGGCGATTTTGGGTTGAAGGCGATGGAATGCGGTTGGATCACGGCGCGGCAGATCGAAGCGGCTCGCGTGGCGATGACGCGTTCGATCAAGCGCGGCGGTAAGGTTTGGATCCGTTTATTCCCCGATAAGCCGATTACCAAGAAGCCCGCTGAAACTCGTATGGGTAAAGGCAAAGGCGCGCCGGATCAGTGGGTGTGCGTCATTCGCCCGGGTAAGATTTTGTTCGAGATGGAAGGTGTGGGTCTTGAAGTGGCGCAGAAGGCGATGCTGTTGGCCTCGGCGAAAATCGGAATCCCGACCAAATTCATTAAGCGGCATGGTGTGGAGTAGCGATGAAAGAGAATGCGGATAAAGCCCGGGCGCTCGATGCGGCGGAAATTTCGAAGCAAATAAAAGATACGGCGGAGCAGATGTTCCGGCTGCGGTTCCAGATGTCGATGGGGCAGATGGACGGGATCAAGAAGCTGCGGTCGTTGCGCAAAGAGCGGGCACGGATGCTGACGGTTTTACGTGAGCGTCGCGATGGAGCGGCGCCCCTGGTTGCAGCGCAAAGACCGGCGCGGGCAAAATCGCTGCCGAAGCCGGCGGCGCAGGCCTCGCCGAAAGCAGTGGCAGCGAAGCCGAAGGCTGTGGCGGCTCCGAAAACACGAAATTTAGGGCAGGTAAAAGTGAAGCCCACGGCTGCGCCGAAGTCGGCCAAGATCAACACGCCGCGGAAGTCAGGCAAAGGATAGCGCCGAGGGTAAACCAGTATGCCAGAGAAAACGGAATATAAGCCAGGAATTAAGAACGAGAAGGTCGGTTCGGTGGTCTCGGCGAAGATGGCCAAGACGATCGTGGTCGAGGTGTCGCGGAAGGCGGCGCATCCGGTATACAAGCGCGTGGTGACCAAGCGTAAAAAGTTTTACGCCCACGACGAAAAAGGCGAGGCCAAGCCGGGCGATGTGGTTCGGATTATCGAATGCCGCCCGATGAGCAAGCTGAAGCGCTGGCAGTTGGGCGAAGTGATCCGCAAAGCGGTGCAAGTGACGACGGATCTGAGCTCGATCGGTATTCAGACGGGTCCGGAAAAGCGGCCAGCGAAGAAAAAGAAGTAAGCAAGAAGAAGTAGCCAGAAGCCAGGAGCCAGAATTTTTATGATTGGGATGCGGACAATTCTTGACGTCGCTGACAATAGCGGCGCGCGCAGGCTGCAATGTATTTTGCCGCGTGGAGGCGATCTCGGATTGCGCGCCGGCTTGGGTGACATTATCACTGCCAGCGTGAAGGAAGCAGCACCCGATTCGGCGATCAAGAAGGGGAAGGTGGTCCGCTGCGTGGTGGTGCGGATGCGCAAGGAAACGCGCCGCAAGGACGGCACCTACATCCGCTTCGATTCGAACGCCGCGGTGTTGATTAATGAAGTAGGCGAGCCGATGGGGACGCGCGTATTCGGTCCGGTGGCTCGTGAGCTGCGCGACAAAAAGTTCATGAAGATCGTTTCGCTCGCGCCGGAGGTTATCTAAATTTCCATGGCGAAGAAAATTCCTTTTCGGCATCAGAACGATCCGAAAATAAAGCTGAAAATCCGGATCAAAAAAGACGACACGGTGAAGGTAATCGCAGGCCGGGATAAAGGCAAGATTGGCCGCGTTCTGGACATCGACCGGGTCAGCGCCCGGGTGCTGGTGGAGGGCGTGAGCATGGTGAAGCGCCACACGCGCCCGAATCCCTCGAAGCAGATCAAAGGCGGCATTGCGGAGCGCGAAAGTTCCATCGCGGTGTCAAACGTAATGATCGTGACCTCGGGCGGGGTTGCCACGCGGATCGGATACCGGACCGAAGGCACGGGCGCATCCGAGCGGCATGTGCGCGTCGCCAAAAAGGGCGGCGAGATTTTGGATAAGAAGGCGTAATTATGGCACGTCTCAAAGAAGCGTATTTAAAAAACATTGTCCCGGCCATGACCAAGGAATTCGGTTACACCAACCGGATGGCGGTACCGAAGGTGCAAAAGATCAGCGTCAATATCGGCTTAGGGGAAGCGACCGGCAACAGCAAGCTGATGGATGGCGCGGTGAACGAGCTAAGTCTGATCGCGGGCCAGCGGCCGGTGATCAACAAGGCGCGCAAATCGATTGCCGCGTTCAAGCTTCGCGAAGGCATGGCGATCGGCTGTAGCGTGACGCTGCGCGGCGACCGGATGTACGAGTTCCTGGATCGATTAGTCAGTGTAACGCTGCCCCGCGTACGCGATTTTCGCGGCGTGTCGTCGAAATCGTTCGATGGGCGCGGGAACTACACGCTGGGGATTAAAGACCAGTTAATTTTCCCGGAGATCGACTATAACAAAGTCGACAAAACCAAGGGAATGAATATTTGCATCACCACCACCGCCAAGACCGATGCCGAGGGGCTGGCGTTGTTGAAACATCTCGGAATGCCGTTCCGGACGCAGTAGGAAGAGAGAATTATGGCGACGACAGCGAAGATTGCAAGAGACGAGAAAATCGCGGCGGCGACAGCGGCGTCGATCGCGGCCGGTAAGAAACCGAAGATGGCCTGCCGCCACCGCAACCGCTGCTTCCGCTGCGGACGGCCGCGGGGTTTTTTAAGGAAATTCAAGCTATGCCGGATCTGTTTCCGGAAACTGGCGCTGGCGGGTGAAGTCCCCGGCGTGATCAAGGCTAGCTGGTAATGGGCAAGCTGCTAGTGCGGGGAGGCTTTTAACGGAATGATGACCACGGATCCTATCGCCGATATGTTGACGCGCATGAGGAATGCGCTCTCGGCGCGCCACGCCAAAGTGGATGTGCCGGCATCGCGGCTGAAGAACGATATTGCAAAGATCCTCAAGGATGAAGGCTACATCGCGAACTTCAAGCTGACCGAGGATGGCACGAAGAAGTCCATCCGTATCTATTTGAAGTACACGCCCGGCAACGTGCCGGTGATCTCGCGGATTGAGCGGGTGTCGCGTCCGGGGTGCCGTGTGTACGTCGGTTCGAAGAAAGTGCCGCGGGTGCTGGGCGGACTGGGAATCAATATTCTGACCACGCCGCAGGGCGTGATGACGGGATCGAGCGCGCGCAAGCAGGGGATCGGCGGCGAAGTCCTGTGTCACGTCTGGTAAGCGTAGGTTGAAGAGGGAAGCGTATGTCTAGAGTAGGAAAAAAGCTGCTCCCGCTGCCGAAGGGCGTGAAGATCACGGCCGGCGAGGGAAATTTGTACGTCGAAGGGCCCAAGGGCAAACAGACGGTACCGGTTCCGGACGGCATCACTTTGTCGCAAAAGGACGGCGTGGCGGAGTTTCAGCGGGACGGCGAAAATAAGGCCGCGCTGCATGGGCTGACGCGCGCGCTGGCGGCCAATGCGGTGCAAGGCGTCTCGACCGGTTTCACGCGCGAGCTCGACATTGTCGGGATCGGATACCGCTGCGATTTGAAGGGCCGCATTGCTACGTTCACGCTGGGTTATTCGCATTCGATCGAATTCTATCTGCCGGATGGAATCGACCTGAAGATCGACAAGCAGACGCATCTGGTGCTGACCGGATCCGACCGGCAGTTGCTGGGGCAGGTGGCGGCCAATATGCGCGCTCTGCGCCCGCCCGATCCGTACAAGAATAAAGGCGTCCGCTATACCGGCGAAGCGCTGCGCAAGAAGGTCGGCAAGACCGGCGCGGGAGGCAAGTAAATCCATGGCACGACGGGATTCCAAGAACATCATCCGGTTGCGCGTTCACAAGCGCATCCGCAGCCGTGTATCAGGCACGGCGGATCGTCCGCGCCTGGCGGTGTTTCGCAGCGTGAAGCACATTTACGCGCAGGTGATCGACGATACCAAAGGCCACACGGTGGTTGCGGCGGGTTCGAGCGAGAAGGATTCGAAAAACGGCGGCAACGTGATCGGGGCGAAGGAAATCGGCAAGCTGGTCGCCGAGCGCGCCAAGGACAAAGGTATCAAAGCCGTGGTGTTCGATCGCGGCGGTTATCAATATCATGGCCGCGTCAAGGCGCTGGCTGAAGCGGCCCGCGAGGCGGGGTTGGAATTTTAAATGGGACTGGAATTTTAAAAAATGGGCATGCAAAAGCGCATCGACTCGGCCAACCTGAACCTCAAAGAGCAGGTTGTGTCGATCAACCGCGTGACGAAGGTCGTCAAGGGCGGTAAAAATTTGAGCTTCTCGGCACTCGTCGTCGTTGGCGATCCGGGCGCGAAGATTGTCGGCTTCGGCACGGGCAAAGCCAAGGAAGTGCCGGCGGCGATCAAAAAAGGGATTGAAGCGGCGAAGAAGAATCTGCGCAAAGTGAACGTGCTCGCGACCACTATTCAGCACATGGTGGTGGGAGAGTTCGGCAGCGGGCGCGTATTGCTCAAGCCGGCTCCGGATGGAACGGGTGTAATCGCCGGTGGCGCGGTGCGCGCGGTTATTACCGCCGTCGGGATTCCGAATGTGTTGACCAAGTCCCTGGGCTCGCACAATCCGCATAATGTGGTGAAGGCGACCATCGACGCGCTCGAACAGTTGCGCGATAAGGCCGAGGTTGCGGATCTGCGCGGCTTGGCGCTCGACAAGATATAAGGTTGGAACTATGCCGGGAACGATCAAAATCAAATTGATAAAGAGCACGATCTGCACGCCGGACAAGCACAAAGTGATGGTGCGCGCGCTGGGCCTCCGGACGCTGAACCGGACGGTGATTAAGCCCGATACGCCGGCGTTCCGGGGCATGGTCAAGAAAATTCCGCACTTGCTTGCGATCGTGGAGGAGTAACGATGAATCTCAGCCAGATAAAGCCTCCGGTAGGGCAAAAACATAAAAAACGCCGTCTCGGCCAGGGTATGGGCACCGGCCGCGGGAAGTTTGCGGGACGCGGCGCGAAGGGCGCCAAGTCGATTTCGGGCTATTCGCGCATGCGCGGATTTGAAGGCGGCCAGATGCCTTTGCATCGCCGTTTGCCGAAGCGTGGCTTCACCAACATTTTCCGCAAGGAATATGCGATCGTGAACGTGGCGGCGCTGGAAGCGCTCGAAGGCAGTTCGTTCGATCCGGGCACGCTGCTCGAGGCGGGGGTGATCCACAAGCTGAAACACGGCTTGAAGATTCTCGGCACGGGCGAGTTGAAGAAGGCAATTACCGTGAAGGCGCATGTATTTTCGAAGTCAGCGCTGGACAAAATTCAGGCCGCCGGTGGTACGGCGGAAGTGATTGCGGAAAAAGACAGTGCTGACAAGCAGTAGGCTTTTCTGTAAAGTAGTGGCCTGGAGAATCATCGCATGAAGTTTCTGGAAGCCGTCGGTAACATCTTTCGCATACCGGATCTGCGCAAGCGGCTCCTGTTCGCGTTGGCCATGCTCGCGGTGTATCGGCTGGGCGGGCACATCCCGATCCCGGGTATCGACACCAACCGGTTTGCGGAATATATCCGGCAGAACCAGGGATCGTTATTCGGCTTTCTCGATTTATTCAGTGGGGGCATGTTCCGGCGCCTGACAATTTTCGCGCTCGGCATCATGCCGTACATCACCTCGTCGATCATCCTGCAATTGTTGACCGTGGTGGTTCCGACGCTCGAAAAACTGCAAAAGGAAGGCGAAATCGGACGCCGCAAGATCACCCAGTGGACCCGCTACCTGACGGTCGGCTTGGCGATCGTGCAGTCCTTCGGCATCGCCGAAACGCTTTCCCATGCGTCAACGCCGTTTGTGACGCATCCCGGCTTCAGTTTTACCGCGATGACTATTTTGACGCTCACCACCGGCACGGCTTTCATTATGTGGCTGGGGGAACAGATCACAGAGCGCGGTATCGGCAATGGCATGTCGCTGATCATTTTTACTGGCATCGTGATCGGCCTGCCGACTGCTATTTCCGACATGGTGACCAAAGTTCAGAGCGGAGACTGGCCTCTGATTCAGGTGCTGATCATCGTCATCATGATGGTCGCGGTGGTCGGGTTTATCGTATTAGTCGAGCGCGGCGAGCGCCGGATTCCGGTGCAGTACGCCAAGCGCGTGATCGGACGCCGGATGATGGGCGGACAATCGACGCACCTGCCGCTGAAAGTCAACGCCGGCGGCGTGATTCCGGTGATTTTCGCCAGCTCGCTGCTGGCCTTTCCGATGACCGCAATGCAATTCGATTTCGTGAAAAACTCGCCGGTATTAAGCGGGATGCTGGGTTCGATTCAAGGCGCATCGCCTCTTTATTACCTACTCTACACGGTCCTGATTATTTTCTTCTGCTTCTTCTACGTCTCGATTATTTTCAATCCGAACGAAGCGGCGGACAATATGCGCAAGTACGGCGGCTTCATTCCGGGGATTCGTCCCGGACGCAATACCGCCGATTACATGAACAAGATTTTGACGAAGATCACGGTGGTTGGCGGCCTGTACCTGGCGATTTTATCGCTGCTGCCGCAGATCATGATCGCGGGCATCAAGCTACAGCGTCTGCCATTGATGGGAAATTTCATCGACGCTCATTTTCCGCGCTGGCTATTGGATGGTCTGGGAGTGAATTTCTCCTTTGGCGGAACCTCGCTGCTGATCGTGGTTGGTGTGGCGATGGATACGGTGAACCAGATCGAGGCGCAACTGATTATGCGCCATTACGAAGGCTTCACGCCGCGCGCGGGCCGCATTCGGGGCCGCCGCAGCAGTATTTAAGTTTGGGAGGGAAGCCTGCCGAAGCGAGTGAATGAGTCGACTCTGCCTGATTTTGTTCGGTCCCCCAGGATCGGGGAAGGGGACGCAAGCCAAGTTGCTGCGTCAGGCATTAGGAGTGGCTCATATATCGACCGGAGACATGCTGCGGGAACGCGCGGCATCGAACGATCCGTTGGGGGCGGCGGCCGCGGCCATTATGAAAGCCGGCGGTCTGGTGCCGGATGAGATCGTCAACCGGATGGTGGAGGAGCGGATTGAGCAGCCTGATTGCGCCAACGGGTTTATTCTCGACGGATACCCGCGAACGGTGGATCAGGCGAAGCTGATTTCGGGGGCGCTGGCGGCCAAAGGCATTGTGCCGGTGGTGGTTTACCTGAAAGTCGATTATAATGTTATTATTGCCCGTCTCTCTGGGCGGAGGCTCTGCCCGATCTGCGGTGCGCTGTACAGCGTGTCGTCAAAAACTCCGGTGGTTTCGGAAGTTTGCGATTACGACGGATCGAAGTTGGTGGTCCGGGACGATGATCGCCCGGAGGTGGTCGCGGAGCGGTTAAGGGCGTATGATCGTCAGACATCTCCGGTATTGGAATGTTTGCGCGAAGAGGGATTCGCGGTGTGCGAAGTGGATGGCGCGGCAAGTTCGCCGCTAGTGATTGCGAAACAGATTCGGGAATGGATTGGAAGCCGTCAAGGAAACGGCAAAAGTCAGCAGGCATGATTGTGCGCAAGAACATGGCGGAGCTCGAAAAGATGCGGTCCGCTGGTCTACTCGTCTGGAATATTTTGGACACCCTCAAGAAAATGGTGTCGGAAGGCGTCACCACCTACGATCTGGAAGTGACGGCCGAGAAGATGATGGCGGATGCGGGTGCCCGATCGGCCTTTAAGGGTTATTCGACGCCGAGTGCGGGAACAAAATTTCCCTCGGTGTTATGTACGTCGGTGAATGAAGAGATTGTCCATGGGATGCCTTCTCTGAAGAGGGTTCTAAAACGGGGCGATATCGTTTCGATCGATACCGGTGTCCAGTTGAACGGTTATTACGGCGATTCGGCGGTGACGGTCGGAGTGGGGCAGATTTCGGAAGAGGCGCAACGGTTGATGAATGTGACCCGCGAATCGCTGGAGTTGGCGATTGAAAAAGCGCGGCCGGGCAACCGGTTGTTCGATATCTGCGGCACAGTGGAGCGCCACGTGACCGCAAATGGATTTTCGGTAGTTCGGGAGTTTGTGGGGCACGGCATCGGAACGCAGATGCACGAAGAGCCGCAGGTTCCCAACTATGTCGACCGGCGGAGCGAGAATCCGCGGTTGAAAGAGGGAATGGTGCTGGCGATCGAGCCGATGGTGAACGCCGGGAAAGCGGGCAGCCGGGTGAAACCGGACCGTTGGACGGCGGTGACCGAGGATGGAAAATACTCGGCGCATTTCGAGCACACGGTGGCGATTACAGCAAACGGACCTTGGGTTTTAACGAGGCCTTGAAAGATTAAGGCGGGGAGTTGCTATGAAAGTTCGAGCATCAGTAAAGAAAATGTGCGATAAGTGCAAGATCGTCCACCGTGAAGGCGTGGTGCGCGTGATCTGCACGAATCCGAAGCATAAGCAGAGGCAGGGATAACCAATGGCACGTCTTGCGGGCGTCGATTTACCGGCGAAAAAACGGACCGAGATCGGTCTCACTTATATTTACGGCATCGGCCGGACCAGGGCGAATTCGCTCTGCCACCGTGCAGGTGTCAACCCGGACACCAAGATTGCCGACCTCACCGAGGAGGAGATCAATAAGATCCGTATCATTCTCGAAGCGGAAGGCGCGGTCGAGGGCGATCTGCGCAAAGAGACCTCGATGAACATCAAGCGCCTCATCGAAATGGGCGCTTATCGCGGCTTGCGTCACCGCCGGGGTCTGCCCGTGCGGGGCCAGCGCACGCACACTAATGCCCGCACCCGCAAGGGTCCGCGGCGCGGCACGGTAACGAATAAGAAGAAAGCGACCGGTAAGACATAACATGGCGAAAGCACCCGCGAAGGCTGGCAAGAAGAAGGCTTTTAAAAAGAAGGAAAAACGCTCTGTACCGATGGGCCGGGTCCACGTGCAGGCATCCTTCAATAACACGATCATCACCATCACGGACCCCATGGGCAACGTGATTTCATGGTCCAGCTCCGGTTCGCTGGGCTTCCGGGGATCGCGCAAAGGCACCCCGTTCGCCGCGCAGCAGGCGTCGCTCACCGCGGCGAATAAAGCGAAGGAATCGGGTTTGCGAACCGTCGAAGTGGCGGTCAGCGGTCCCGGCGCGGGACGTGAATCGGCGGTACGCGCGCTGTCGACCGCGGGTCTCGATGTCCGCTCCATCCGGGATCGTACGCCGATTCCGCATAATGGCTGCCGCCCGCCCAAGAAACGGCGTGTCTGATTTTTTGTTTGTACCAAGCAGGAAGAAAGGGCCAGAGGCCCCGTAAACTGCACCTACTGTGATGTACTTGACCAGGGAGGTCTGATTTGGCTCGATATATTGGTCCCGTGTGCCGTCAATGCCGGCGCGAGGGCATGAAATTGTTTTTGAAGGGCGAGCGCTGCTATACCGAGAAGTGCGCCATTGAGAAGCGCAACTTCCCACCAGGGCAGCACGGCAAGGATCGTAAGCCGAAGATTGTCGGCTACGGCTTGCAGCTTCGCGAGAAGCAGAAGGCCCGCCGTTACTACCAGCTTCTCGAAGGCCAGTTCCGCAATCTGTTCGAGAAGGCCAGCGCCATGAAGGGCATCACCGGCGAAAACATGCTCAACATGCTCGAACGGCGTTTGGATAATACCCTCTACCGGATGGGCTTGGCGACTTCGCGCGCCCAGGGACGGCAATTGGTCCGCCATGGCCATTTGAACGTCAACGGCAAGCGCGTCGATATTCCTTCGTTCCTGGTCAAGCCTACCGATGTGATTGAAGTTCGTGAAAAAAGCAAGAACAACCCGACCATTCTGCATGCGCGCGATGCCACCGCGCATGCTCCGAGCCCCAACTGGCTGGAAGTCGACCGCGAAAATCTCAAAGGCCGCGTCGTCAGCCAACCGAAGCGCGAAGACCTCGTCCAGATCCAGTTGAACGAGCAGCTCATCGTCGAGTTGTACTCGAAGTAATAAGGAGCCTAAATATGTTCAAAGGATTCCAGAAACCCAAGCGTTTAGTCGCCAATACCGAGACGCTCAATGAGCGTTACGGCATGTTCACCGCGCAGCCATTCGAGCGCGGTTTTGGATCGACCATCGGCACCGGCCTGCGCCGTGTGCTGCTGAGCTCGATTGAAGGCGCTGCCATCACCGCCGTGCGCATCGAAGGGGTAGCCCACGAATTCAGCCCCATTCCCGGCGTCGCCGAAGATGCAACTGATATCATTCTCAACCTGAAGCAAGTCCCTTTCAAGATGATGGCCGAAGGCATGCGCACCGTGCGGCTCAAGGCCGACGGCGCCGGCCAGATCCTCAGCGGCCAGATCGAAACCGATTCCGATATCGAAGTGCTGGACCGCAATATGCACATCGCCACCATCGGCGAAGGCGGCAAGCTCTCGATTGAAATGCGCCTCAAGTCCGGCCGCGGCTACGTCTCGGCCGATCGCAATAACGACGAAGACCTCCCGCTCGGTTACATCCCGATCGACTCCGTCCACTCGCCCGTCCGTAAAGTGAACTTCTCCGTCGAGGCAGCCCGCCTCGGCCAGATGACCGATTACGACAAGCTGACCATCGAAGTCTGGACCAACGGAGCCATCTCCCCCGCTGACGCCATCGGCCAGGCGGCTAAACTCCTCAAAGACCACATGGCGATCTTCATCAACTTTGAAGAGCTGCCCGAATCCGCCGAGGAGCCGGCCGAGCGCGCCCTCAGCCAGATGAACGAAGTGCTCAACCGTTCGGTCGAAGAGCTGGAGCTGAGCGTCCGTTCCTATAACTGCCTCAAGAACGCCAACATTCAAACCATCGGTGACTTGGTGCAGAAAACCGAAGCCGAGATGCTGCGCACCAAGAATTTTGGCCGTAAGTCGCTCAATGAAATTAAGGAAATCCTCTCCGGTCTTGGCCTGACCTTTGGCATGAAGTTCGACGCCCAGGGCCGCCTGGTTTCGCCCGCCGGCACCCCTGCCGCCATCGGATCCGTCGACGAGGATGGCGCGGACATCGATATCGACGACGATGAGGACGACGAAGAAGACCTAGAGGTAGAAGGCGATGAAGGCGCCCTCGCCGAGTAAGGACGAGTAATCATGCGGCACAAAAGATCCGGTTATAAACTCAAACGCGACGCTGGCTCGCGCAATTCGCTCTTAAAAGGCCTGGTCACCAGCGTCATCGACCAGGAACGCATCGTCACCACGGTTCCCAAGGCGAAAGCCATCAAGCCGCTGGTCGATAAGATGATCACGCTTGGCAAACGCGATACGCTCCATGCCCGCCGGCAAGCCGCGGCATTCCTGGAGACTCCGTCGTCGGTCAAAAAACTGTTCGATAAGCTGGGCACTCGCTTCGGCCAGCGCAACGGCGGCTACACCCGCATTGTCCGCCTCGGCAATCGCAAAGGCGACGGAGCGGAACAGGCCATAATTGAACTGGTCGGCAGCGAGCTGGTCAAGCGCGCCGCGGACCGAGCCAAGCGCCGCGAAGAGCGTCTCAACGCGATTCGGCAAGGTAAAGAAGAAGGCGAAGCGCCCGAAGCATAGGCGCTGCAAGAAAATATTTGGCCGGCGATGAACACCGACGTTCATCACCGGCCATTTTTATTTCACTTCGAAGCCGCTCTCTTTAATCGATCGGCAATCGCCACCCATCCGGCCGTTTCCGGAGGTGCCTCCACTGCGATCCAGGGCCAGTTTTCCTGATCCAGATCGTGCAGGACGCCATATAGCCGCCGCGCGTAGGAGACCGGATCGTCCGGCATGCGGACGCTGCGCGCGGTGAGTCCGGAGGTGTTCCACCAGACGTAAGCTCCGCGTCGGTCGGGCATTTCGGACGGTGTGTTGACGATCATCAGCGGCGTGCGCGGACTGTAGTGTCGCGCAGCCATGCCAGGCGATGGATGACTACCCTGAGGAGTCACCGCCTGCTCAATTTCGCCCAGCGCAATCATGCCGGGCCGCAGCAGCGTGATCTTTCCATCCGTAATCGAGACGACCGTGGATTCGATGCCCACCCGCGTGGGTCCTCCATCGAGAACGGGAATAGTGTCGCCGAACGCGGCTCGCACATGCGCGGTGGTGGTAGGCGAAAGCTCTCCAAACCGATTGGCGCTGGGCGCCGCGAGAGGGACCTCGGCGGCTTCGATTAATTCAAGCGCCAGCGGATGGGCGGGAACGCGCACGCCCACAGTGGGGAGCCCGGCGGTGACGATGCCGGGAATTTGCGCGGCCTTGGGCAGAACCAGCGTCAACGGTCCGGGCCACCAGCGCTGCGCCAGTTCCTCCGCTTCACGCGGCCATTCCGTCACCAAAGAACGCGCCATCGCGATCGACGAAGCGTGGACGATCAGCGGGCTCGACTCCGGGCGCCCCTTCGCTTCATAAATTTTCGCGACCGCGGAGGCGTCCAGCGCGTTCGCTCCCAGGCCGTAGACGGTTTCCGTGGGGAACGCGACCAAACCGCCCTCGCGTAGGATCCGCGCTGCTTCCTTAATCGACAGGTTCATCTTTATCCGAAGCGGTCTTCCCTGTCTTTATGAATACCAGATAAGCGTGGATCAGCGATTCGAGGTCGCCATCGAGCACACGGTCGACGTCGCCCACCGCGAGCTTCGTACGATGGTCCTTGATCAATCGATAGGGCGCCAGCACGTAGCTGCGGATTTGGCTGCCGAAGTTGATCTCGAGCTTAGTGTCTTCCAGCTTCCTCTCCTCCACGCGTTTCTTGGCCAATTCATATTCGTATAGCTTCGCGCGAAGCTGCTTCATCGCGGTGGCGCGATTCTTGTGCTGGCTGCGTTCGCTCTGGCACTGCACCACGATATTGGTCGGAATGTGCGTCATGCGGATCGCGGAATCGGTGCGGTTGACGTGCTGGCCGCCCGCGCCTGACGCGCGAAAAGTATCGACGCGGATGTCCTCCACTTTGATGTCGATCTTGATCTCGTCGTCGATCTGCGGATAAACGAACACGCTCGCAAACGACGTATGACGCCGCGCCGCGGAATCGAACGGCGAAATCCGCACCAGCCGATGCACGCCCACTTCGCTCTGCAACAGGCCGTAGGCGTTCTCGCCATTCACTTCGAAGGTGACGGACTTGATGCCCGCGCCTTCCCCTTCCAGGCGATCGGTAACCACGGTCTCGAACCTGTTGCGCTCCGCCCAGCGCAGGTACATGCGCAGCAGCATTTCAGCCCAATCCTGACTCTCCGTGCCGCCGGCGCCCGGATGAATCGTGACGATGGCGTAGCGCGCGGCATTTTCGCCCGAGAGTAGCATCTTCGTTTCGAGCGATTCCAGATGCGCTGCGAAGGACTTCATTTCGCGATCAAGGTCGACGGAGACGTCCTCCCCTTCCCGGGCGAGTTCGAACAGTGCGTCGAGATCGCCCGCGAGCGAGGAAATTTCCTTGTCCTGAGCGATCTGCTCCTCCAGGCGCTTGCGATCCTGCATGATCTTCTGGCTTTTTTCGGGCTGATTCCAGAACTCGGGAGCGTTAATCTGGTCGTCGGTTTGAGCTAACTGCGCGCGGCGGGTAGGCGCGTCAAAGATAGCTCCGCACAGCGTCAGCTTGCTGGCGGAGCGAAACGTACTCTCTTTCAAGTTCTTCGAGGGTCATCTGTTTGTAGTTTAGCAGGGAGGGTTATTTATCGCGAAGTGGCATGAGGCGGCGCCCACTCACTCAGTAAAGAAATAAGGAGCCAACTCCGCTTCGGCGACGTAGCGCAACGCTTGCCTGAAAATTGCTTGCAATGTGCCTTTGTCGACTTCCTTATGAAGAACGATCGTTAAAATCTGTCTGCGGCCTGCAAAATCGCGTCTAAGTTTTACATGGCTTCCGCGCTGGGAGAATTTTTCAAAACCGAATCTCGAGAAAATTCGCAAGAGGTCCTGACCTGAGAGTGACCTCAGCTTCGGCATCAGGCTACTGCGTCCAGCTCCATCATCGCCACAATCGTTGGATCGTCGGCAAGGCCGAGTGCTTCCAGATCCTCGCCCTCTAGATGCAGGGCGATTGCCTCGCGGATATTTGCGGTCACTTCGTCAAGCGTATCGCCTTCGGTGACCATCGCAAGATCCAAACACTCGGCGACATATTTCTTCTCGCCGCGGAAAATGCGTACTTGGATGGTCCGGCGTTTCATACAGCAAGTCTACTCTTATGGAATCATAAGAAACAATGCGCGGTAGTGTCCCAAAAGCCCCGATCTTCGTCTGGATTGTCGTTCTGGCGTTCTCCCTCCTGTGGATCGCCTTGGGCTCCATGATCACGCCGGGGGCCAAGGCGCATGACTTTCTGAACATTTATACCGGCGCATCGCTCGCGCTCGGCCGCAATGTGC
>JBEKPC010000103.1:0-19081 GCA_049521155.1 Bryobacteraceae bacterium | reverse complement strand
CGGGGCATCGCCAGTTATTGCGGCGCGTGGTGGAGTTGGGGCGCGAGCATAAGTTGAAGCCCGTGGTGCTGACGTTCGATCCGCATCCGACGCGAGTGGTGGCGGCGCATCGCGCACCGCGGTTACTGACGACCATCGAAGAACGGGTGGCGCTGATTCGGGAGCAGGGCGTGGAAGAAGTGGTAGTGCTGCCGTTTACGGCTGAAGTGGCGCTGCTCAATCCGGACGAGTTTGTGGAGCGAATTCTGGTGGGACAATTGCATGCGCGGATCGTGATGGTGGGCGACAATTTTCGCTTCGGCCATAAGCAGGCGGGTGATATCAACACCCTTACCGAGCTCGGCGCGCGCTTCGGATTTCAGACGCACATCGTGGATGCCGTACATCGGCGGGGCCAGGCAGTGTCGTCGAGCGCGATCCGAAAATTGATTGAAGAGGGAAATGTCGCGATGGCTTGCCGGCTGCTGGAAAGGCGGTACGCGCTTTCGGGAGACGTAATTTCGGGGCACGGAGTCGGGTCAAAGCAAACGGTTCCGACGTTGAATTTGCGCACGCCTTGCGAGGTGATTCCGGCGAATGGGGTTTACATTACGCGCACTCGCGATCTGGAAACAGGCGACCGGTGGAATTCGATTACGAATGTTGGAAACAGACCGACGTTCGACGGTGACAGTCTGACCATCGAGACTTTTCTGTTGTCGTCCTTCGATGGGCTGACGCCGGCCGGCATCTCGGTCGAGTTTCTGCGGCGGGTTCGGGACGAGCGAAAGTTCGAGAACGCGGACGCATTGAAGGAACAAATTCTGCGCGATGTGGGGCGTGCGCAGACGTTCTTCAGGCGGCTCGGTTTACACTAGTAAATATGTCTCTATCTCCAGGAAAATTGAAACATCTGAAGGCCCTCTCGAATGAAAAGGGCATCATCTCCGCAGCCGCGATGGATCAGCGCGGCAGTTTACAGAAGTCGATCGCAACGGCGAAAGGCGTCGATGTGAAGGCGGTGACGCCGGAGATGATGTCGGAATTCAAGACGGCGGTGACGCGAGTGTTGACGCCTCACGCTTCGGCGATTCTGCTGGATCCTGAATTTGGTCTGGATGCGGCGAAGGCCAGGTCATCGAACGCGGGGCTGTTGCTTGCTTATGAAGAGACCGGCTACGACAACACGCAGCCCGGCCGCTTGCCGGACCTGCTGCCGCACGTTTCGGCGAAACGCATTGTGGATTGGGGCGCGGATGCGGTGAAGATTCTGATTTATTACACGCCGTTCGACAGCGCGGATATCAACGACGTGAAGCACGCGTTCATCGAGCGAGTGGGCGCGGAATGCGAATACAACGACATTCCGTTTTTCCTGGAATTCGTGGGCTACGATCCGAAGGGCGGCGATGAAAAAGGGCTGGAGTACGCCAAGGCGAAGCCGCAGATCGTGATTGGGAGTATGGAAGAGTTCACGAAGCAGCAGTATCGCGTTGACGTGCTGAAAGTGGAAGTACCGGTGAATGCCGAGTTCGTCGAGGGCAGCTCAGTTTATAAGGGCCAGAAAGCGTACACGCGCGCGGAGGCGCTGGGACACTATCGGCGCGCGGCGGATGTGGCCACGAAGCCGTTCATTTATTTGAGCGCTGGAGTCGGCAATGCGCAGTTCGTGGAAAGTCTGAACATGGCGACGGAGGCGGGCACTGCTTACTCAGGTGTGTTGTGCGGACGGGCGACGTGGAAAGAGGGCATGGGGATTTACGCTAAGCAGGGCGTGAAGGCTTTGGAAGATTGGCTGGAAGATCAGGGCGTAAAGAATATTAATGCGGTGAATGCGGCGTTGGGTGGGGCTGTGCCGTGGTCGAAGAGGTTGGGTGCGGCGGCTTAGCGTGGCTAACGTGTCGCCACGAGTGGCGACACGGCACGCGTGGGCGCGTGCGCCACAGCGGTCGCTGGCAGCGCCGCCCATAGGCACGCAGGTTCTGCTGTTTTCGAGAGAAGACTAGTTGGTGGCGGGGGTTTCGGGGATTGGGATGTCTTCGATTACGGGGGGCGCGATCGAGAGGTCGACGCCTTCCCAGCGGGCTACTACGGCAGTGGCGAGGCAGTTTCCTAGCAGGTTCACTGATGTTCGCGCCATATCCATTAGCGTATCGACGCCTAGGATGAGGGCTACTCCTTCGACAGGAAGGCCGAAGGTGCCTAGCGTGCCGGCGAGAATTACTAGCGAGGCTCGGGGGACGCCGGCGACGCCTTTACTGGTGAGCATTAATGTCAGCAGCATCGTGATTTGTGTGCCGAAGGAGAGCGGATGATTCGCGGCTTGTGCGACAAACATCGCGGCCAACGATAGATAGAGCGTGGAGCCATCGAGATTGAAGCTGTAGCCGGTGGGCAAAACGAACGCCACGATGTGATTGGGGACGCCGAATTTTTCCATGTTCTCCAGGGCGAGAGGCAGAGCGGCTTCGCTGGAGGCGGTGGAGAAGGCTAGCAGCCATGGCTCGCGGACTGCGGTGATGAAGCGTGCCAGTGGAATTTTGCAGAGAAAGATCACGCTGCCGAGAACGACGACGACGAAGAAAATGAGGGCTCCGTAAAGGGTGAGCACCAGCTTGCCGAGATTGACTAAAACGCCGAGTCCTTTATCGCCGATGGTGGCTGCCATGGAGCCGAAAACGCCGAGCGGCGCGAACAACATGACGTAGTTGGTGTACTGAAACATCACTTCAGAGAGGCCTTTGCAGAAGTCGACGACGGGGCGCGCTTTGAATCCAATGGTCGCGCAGGCGGTTCCAAAAATGAAGCAGAACACGACAATTTGGAGGACTTCGCCGCGTGCCATTGCGTCGATAATGCTGGTGGGGAACGTATGCTCTGCGAGCGCGGCCGCGCTGGTGGCGGAGGTCGCGAGATTGGCCACGGGCTTATCAGGCAGGTGCACTCCGACGCCGGGCTTGACGAGATTCACCGCGCCGAGTCCGACGAACAGCGCGACGGTGGTGACCACTTCGAAATAGAGAATCGCCTTGCCGCCGATGCGTCCCATGGTTTTCACGCTGCCGGTTCCGGCGATGCCGTAGACCAGGGTGGCGAAGATCAAGGGCGCAATGATCGATTTAATCAAGCGCAGAAAAATGGTTCCGAGCAGACCCATTTCCTTCGCGGGTCCGGGAAAAAAAGCGCCGAAGGCGACGCCGGCGACAAGAGCAATCAGAATCCAGGTGGTGAGTGACGGACGTTTCATCTGCTTCCCCATTTCAATTTTTCCCGCAACACATCGAAAAACAGCTTGTCGGGCGGCCGAATGAGGCTGATGGAGTGTTGCGAGCGGCGGCAGACGACGCGGTCGCCATTCATGAGAAGTTCGCCTACTTGACCATCAATCGTCAAGTAGGTGGTGTTATCGTCGCCGCGATTGATGACTTCAATCACGCTCTCATCGGGGAGAATGACGGGGCGATTGGTTAACGTGTGCGGACAAATCGGGGTGATGCAAAAAGCGGCGACGGAAGGATAGACGATGGGTCCGCCGGCGGAAAGCGAATAGGCGGTGGAACCGGTGGGCGTGGAGACGATGAGTCCGTCGGCTTTATAAACGCACATCTGTTTGCCGTCGACTTTGACTTCCAGGTCGATCATACGGGCGATTTCGGCCTTGGTGAGCACGGCATCGTTGAGGGCGTCGTGAGCGGAAACCAATTTTTCATCGCGCCACAATCCGCAATGCAACATGCGGCGGCGGCCGATATGAAGATCGCCTTGCAAGGCGTGTTCGAGCTGCGAATAAACTTCGTCGACGGTGATGGCGGTGAGGAATCCGAGGCCGCCGAAGTTCACCGCGAAGAGAGGAATATCGCGCCCGCCGATGGCGCGCGCGGCGGAGAGCAACGTTCCATCGCCGCCGAGAACGATGACGAGCTGCGCATTACGAGGCACATCTGTGCGCGGTAGAAAATCGGTGCGGCCGGCGTAGCGCGCGCTTTCTTCATCCAGATGGACCTTGATATCGCGCGTGGCGAGCCATTGAACGATGCCGCTGACGAGAGGCGCGGCGTGCTCAATGCGCGGCTTCGAGATGATGCCGACCGTCTCAATCGTGGCCATAGAGAAGAAATTCGCGATTGCCTTCCGTTCCAAGGATCGGACTGGGAATGATAGCAGAATCGAGGCCCAGGGCTGCGACGGCATTGCGGACGCGGGCGCAGGCGAATTCGTGGAGCGCGGGATCGCGCACGATGCCGCCTTTGCCGATATCGGCGCGGCCGACTTCGAATTGAGGCTTCACGAGCACGATCATGCGGCGGGGTGAGACGAGCAGAGGGGCGATGGCGGGGATCAGAAGGGTGGTCGAAATGAAGCTGGCGTCACAGACGGCCAGATCGAATTTGACGGGATAATCGGCGGGCGCGAGATAGCGCGCGTTGACGCCTTCTTGTACGACGACGCGCGGATCGTTGCGGAGTTTCCAATCGAACTGGCCATGACCGACGTCGATGGCCCAGACTTGCGCGGCGCCGCGTTGCAGAAGGCAATCGGTAAATCCGCCGGTGGAGGCGCCGACGTCGAGGCAGGTCCAATTTGTGACGTTAATCGAAAAATGATCGAGCGCGGCGGCGAGCTTGTAGCCTCCACGGCTGACATAGGGCATCCGTTCGAGCAGGTCGATGCGGGCGTCATCGGCGATGCTGTGGCCGGGCTTGGAGCTTTTCTGTCCGTTGACGATCACTTGCCCGGCGAGGATTAACGCTTGGGCTTTCTCGCGCGAATCGGCGAGCCCGCGCTCCAGCACGAGTTGATCCAGTCGATGCTTCATGCGTTGCGGCGCACGATGAGGTCGGCCAATTCGCGAAGGCGTCCGGCGCGTTCGTCGAATATTTTCAAGGCGAGATGCGCTTCCAGGCGCTCCTGCTCGGCCATTTCGCGGGATCGCTCAATTCCGTAAACGGCAGGAAAGGTAATTTTCTTTTGCTGCGCATCCTTGCCGGCAGTCTTGCCGAGCGCCTCAGAGGATTGCTCGATATCGAGCACATCGTCGACAATCTGGAACGCCAGACCGATGTGTTCGCCGAAACGGGTGAGGGCGTCGAGTTGTTCGTCGCATGCGCCGGCGTAGATGGCGCCCATGCGGACGCTGGCGCGCAGCAGCGCTCCGGTCTTGGCGCGATGGATGGAAGCGAGCAGGGGAGCGGTGGGAAATTTTCCTTCCCCTTCGATATCGTTCACCTGTCCACCGATCATGCCTCCGAGCGTGCCGGAAGCGGTGGCGAGTTCGCGGACAAGCGCGATACGACGCTCCGCATCCACATCGGGAAGTTTCGCAAGCACTTCGAAGGCGAGGGTCAGCAACGCGTCGCCGGCCAGAATCGCCATCGCGTCGCCGAATACTTTGTGACAGGTGGGGCGGCCGCGCCGAAGATCGTCATTATCGAGTGCGGGCAGATCGTCGTGAATCAGTGAATAGGTGTGGATCAGTTCGAGGACGCAGGCGGCGGATTCGATGCCGACTGGCGCATCGGAAACGGCGTCCGCGGCAGCGATCGCCAGCAGAGGGCGGATGCGTTTACCGCCGGCGAATAAGCTATAGCGCATGGCGCGGTGAATGGTCGCGGGGTTTTCTGTTTCGAGGGGAACCCAGCGGTCCAGCGCGGCATCGACGGTTTTTTGCTGCGCGGAGATGTAGTCGGCGAGATTCATTTATCGATATTAAACGGCTCCGGCGTCACTTCGCCCGCGCGCTTGATCAGAGTCTCCACGCGCGTTTCGGCGTCTTCAAGCTGTTTGCGGCAGGTCTCGCTCAGCTTCATTCCTTTTTCAAAAAGTTCCAGAGCGCGCTCCAGAGGCAGATCGCCGGTTTCCATTTCCTTGACGATCCCTTCGAGCTGCTGTAGGCCTGTTTCGAAACTTAAGGGTGCTTCTTCGGGCATGAGACTTTATTCTAGCCAACAGGCACGGGGACGTTCAGACTTTCCGCGAGCAGGGTGAGCTGCTGCCAGATTCCGCGCGAGACGGGCACGCCATTTTCGCGGCGCTCGGCATCGGTGCGCCATTCCGGATCGCCGGCGATCAGCACTTCGTCGAAACCCGCCGCCGGCCGTGAGCCTTTCACCGTAGCGCGCATATCCTGCATGCGAGCTTGAAATTCGTCCATGGGCAAAAAGCGCGCGGGGTCGATCGCCAGGAAAAAATGGCTGACCCGCATGGGGCGATTTTTGACGCGCAGCCCGCCGACGCCGGTCATCATCGCGCCGCCGGAGAGGACAGCGCACAACACTTCAACCATCAGTGCGAGGCCGGTTCCTTTATATCCTCCGAGCGGCATCGGCAGCCCCTCCAGAGCGGTTTTGGGATCGGTGGTCGGATTGCCCTCGGCGTCCATCGCCCAGCCGGGCGGGATCTCGGTGTCGCCGCTGAGAATCGCTTTGTGGATTCGATTCAGCGCAACAGTGGTGGTTGCCATGTCGAGCAGAAAAGTGTCGGGTCCGGGCACGGCCATGCAAATCGGGTTGGTGCCGAGAATTTTGTCGCGGCCCTGCCACGCGGCGACGAGCGGCGTCGCGTTGCAGGTGACAATTCCAATCAATCCAGCAGCAGCGAGCTTCTGGGCCCACCACGCGGAGGCACCGAAATGACTGGAATTTCGCGCCGTCACCATACCGAGTCCGTGCGCACGGGCCAGCCGAATCGCATGATCGCAACAGGCGTTTGAGACGACTTGGCCGAGTCCATTCATACCGTCGTAGACCATGCAGGATCCATTTTCGCTGGCAATTTCGCCGGTCGTATGAATATCGATATTGCCGTCCTGGATTTGTTGCGTGTACCAGATGAGCAACTGCACGCCGTGCGAATCGACGCCGCGTAAATTGGCGGAAACCAGGGAATCGGCGACCAGCGCGGCGGCCTCATGAGGGACATGAACGGCTTCGAGCACGGCGCGCGCGAAGTCGGCCAATGAGCGATGCGGGATTAGAAAATAGTCATTTGAATCGGCCATGAATTTCTAAAGGTAGCATTCATTGGGGCGCGTGAATTACAATGGTGGTGTTGCCCGCCAGTCGGGCGCGTAGCTCAGCTGGTTAGAGCGCCTGCTTCACACGCAGGAGGTCCGGGGTTCGAGTCCCTGCGCGCCCACCACGAGGATTTTTTAGTTGCTTACGCTGAATAACATTTCGATGCGCTACGGCGCCCGCATCCTGTTCGATGAGGTGACCACCACCTTTCTATCCGGCCGCCGCTATGCGATTACCGGCCCGAACGGTGCGGGGAAATCGACGCTGATGAAGATCCTGACCGGCGAGATTGAGCCTTCCAAAGGCGACGTCACGCGGCCCAAGAAAATGGGCGTTCTGCGGCAGGACCAGTTTGCGTTCGATGCATTTCGTGTGGTCGATACGGTGATCATGGGCAACGTTCCGCTGTGGGAGGCGCTCCAGGAGCGCGAGAAACTTTACGACAAAGATCCCAACGCTTACACGGACGAAGACGGCATGCGACTGGGCGAGCTTGAGGGGATCGTGGGCGACGAGGGTGGCTACACGGCGGAAACGGATGCCGCGGTGTTGCTCGATGGTCTGGATATTCCAGAATCGCTGCACGAGCGCAAAATGGGCGAGTTGCAGGGCGGGCAAAAAGTGCGCGTACTGCTGGCGCAGGCGCTGTTCGGAACACCGACCGTGCTGCTGCTGGACGAACCTACGAACAACCTTGATCTCGATTCGGTCCACTGGCTTCAGGACTATCTCATTCGCTTCGACGGCTGCCTGATCGTCATCTCGCACGATCGCCATTTTCTGAACGAAGTCTGCACCCACGTGGCCGATATTGACTATCAGACCGTGATCACCTACACCGGCGGCTACGATGACATGGTGCTGGCGAAGACGCAAATCCGTTCGCGCATCGAAGCTGAAAACGCGCAGCGCGAGAAGAAGATCGAGCAATTGAACGAATTTATCCGAAGGTTCGGAGCCGGAACGCGGTCCTCCCAGGTGACCTCACGCAAGAAAGAAGTGGAGCGACTGGCGACGTCCGATCTGGCCCGATCGAACATCGCACGTCCCTACATTCGATTCGATGTGCTGAAACCATCGGGCCGGCATCCGCTCGAAATTAAGGGTCTTTCGAAATCTTACGACGACCTCAGCGTAATTCAAAACTTCACAGCGAGCATCAGCCGGGGCGAAAAAATTGCGCTGATTGGCCGCAATGGTGCTGGGAAAACGACCATGTTGAAGTCGCTGATCCGCAACGCTACCGGTTTTGTGGAGGCCTCGGATCGAAAATTCCCGATCGATTCCGGAGACGTGCTGTGGGGCCACGAAGCCACGGTTGGATATTTCGCCCAGGATCACACCGAGTCGATCGAGCACGGAGTGAAGGTGCTCGAGTGGCTGCATGAATTCGATCCCAAGGCGTCGCAGGAGGAACTGCGCGGCGTGTTGGGACAGATGCTGTTCGCAGGCGACGATGCGTTGAAGCGCACCGAAGCGCTTTCCGGCGGCGAAGCGGCGCGCATCATTTTCTGCCGTCTGATGCTTCAGAAACCAAACTTTCTAATCCTGGATGAACCGACGAATCACCTGGATCTGGAATCGATCAACGCGCTCAATATCGCCTTGCAAAAATACGAGGGAACAGTGCTGCTGGTCACTCACGATCATGACGTGGTGGATGAAGTGGCCACCCGCATCTGGCACTTCGATCACGGCAAGGTCGAGGATTTCAAGGGTCCGTATTCGGAGTATTTAAACCACACCGGACAGACCGTTTCGCGTTAGTACGAGGCGCGACAAATCTGACCGTGGCATTTGGATTTCCCACCGCGAGATCGTTCGCATATCCCCTCCTTTACAGTCGGGGTTCGGTGGGGGAATCGCAAAATCCACGGCCTACGAAAAAGACACCGCTCCCTGCGGTCACGGCTCGGTAGAGATGCGGATCCGGGGGCGTTTTCATTGCTATCTGTGCGGCAATTGGGCGCATCCAAAACACCGCCTTGGGGGCATGCGCCACAAACGCGTGTAGGATGATCAGGCTGTCACATGCGCGCGAGATCTTCGCGATAGAAGTAGCTCGGCGATCGCTTTCGAATCGGCCACGATTTCCGCGAACTGATGCGGATACACCGTTTGCGCTCCGTCCGACCAGGCGCGATCCGGCTGCGGATGCACTTCGACCAGCAGACCAGACGCGCCCGCCGCGATTCCGGCGAGAGCCATTGAATGCACGCTATCGCGCTTGCCGGTTCCATGGCTAGGATCGACCACGATCGGCAAATGACTCAGTTTCTGCACCGCCGGAACGATGCTGAGATCCAGCGTGTTGCGCGTGTGATCAGCGAACGTGCGCACGCCTCGCTCGCACAGGATCACTTCGTAGTTTCCTTCTGAAAGAATATATTCCGCGGCCATGAGAAATTCTTCCAGCGTCGCCGACATTCCGCGCTTCAGCAGCACCGGCTTGCGAGCCTTGCCCGCGCGCTTCAGCAGCGAATAATTCTGCATGTTGCGCGCGCCGATCTGAATGCAGTCTGTGTATTTCTCCACCAGGTCGAAGGTCTCGACATCGATTGCCTCGGTCACGATTCCGAGCCCTGTCGCATCACGCGCTTCAGCCAGCAGTTGCAACCCTTCTTCACCCAGACCTTGGAAAGAATACGGCGACGTGCGCGGTTTGTACGCGCCTCCACGCAGCAGTTGCCCTCCGGCATTTTTCACGGCGTGTGCAGCGTCCAAAATCTGCTCGCGTCCTTCCACCGAACAAGGGCCGCCACAAAACATCGGCTGATCGCCGCCCACCGGAATCCCATGCACGCGAATGATCGAGTTCTCATGCCGCACTTCGCGGCTGACCAGCTTATAGGGCTTCGAAACGCGAATCGCTTCCGCCACGCCGGACATTCCCTCAAAAGTCACGGGATCAACCGGCTTCTGATTCCCGGTAATACCGATCGCTGTTCTCAGCGCGCCCGGCATGATGTGCGGACGAAAACCCATGCTTTCGATCCGTTCCCGCACACGATCGATCTCCGCCTCCGTGGCGTGCGCCTTCATGACAATCAGCATGTCTCTTATGATAACTAGATGGCCGTTACCAAGGCGCCTGAACGGATCGTAGTGGTCGGCGGAGGCATCATCGGCCTGGCAACCGCCTGGCGTCTGGGCCAACGCTTTCCCGATACGCGCATCGCCGTTCTCGAAAAGGAGCCTTCCGTCTGCCGTCATCAGAGCGGCCATAACAGCGGAGTGCTCCATGCCGGCCTCTATTACAAGCCCGGCTCACGAAAAGCGCGCCTCGCCGTCACGGGCATTCGTCAGATGGTCGACTTCTGCCAGCAGCATTCGATCCCTCACGAAATCTGCGGAAAAGTCGTTGTCGCTACCAGCGAAGAGGAGCTGCCGCGTCTTCACACGCTCTTCGATCGCGGCTCGCAAAATGGCTTGGAAGGCCTGGAAATGCTGACGGGGGACGAACTGCGTGAGATCGAGCCGCACGCCGCCGGCATTGCCGCTGTTCGTGTCCCGCAGGAAGGCATTGTCGATTATCCCCGCGTCTGCGAAACTTTGCAGAGCTTGATTCGCGACCAGGGCGGGGAAGTGATCACGTCGGCGCGCGTCACGGCGATCGATCGCGAATCGGCGGGCTGGCGTGTCCATAGCAGCGTGGGCGATTACGAATGCGCACGCATCGTCACCTGCGCCGGGTTGCAATCGGATCGTCTCGCCGCGCTCAGTGGTACGAATCGAACCATTCGCATTGTGCCATTTCGCGGTGAATATTATAAGATTCGGCCGGAGCGCCAGTACCTGGTGCGCAATCTCGTCTATCCGGTGCCGGATCCGAAATTTCCGTTTCTCGGCGTCCATTTCACGCGCATGATTCACGGCGGAGTCGAGGCCGGACCCAACGCCGTACTCGCTCTGGCGCGTGAAGGCTACACCTGGACCGACATTGATCCGCGCGACATTTTTGACGCGATCACATTCAACGGTTTGTGGCGATTCCTCGGCAAGTACCCCAAAATGTGCTGGCAGGAAACGCGCCGATCATTTAGCCGCGAACTATTTTGCAAATCGTTGCAGCGTCTGGTTCCCGAAATTCGCGTCGAAGATCTAACCGAAGGCGGTGCAGGCGTGCGTGCGCAAGCAATGTCACCCGACGGATCGCTGGTCGAAGATTTTCATTTCGTGGAAGGCCCAGGTGAGCTGCACGTCGTGAACGCCCCCAGCCCGGGCGCGACAGCATCATTAGCTATCGGCGAAGAAATCGCGTCGCTGCTAAAGTAGCGACTGGCCCCTCAGGAATTGCGCTAGCGATTCTTCCTCACCTTCAAAGAACCGGTCGACCAGCTCTTTCACTGCGAATCGCCGCAATTCCTCGCGGCTCAGCTTCGGTACATATACGAACGATCGCCCCTGCTTCCGCCGCGACACGCCTCCGCGTTTTTCGAGACGATCGAGCACCGTCATCACCGTGGTATACGCCAGGTTTCGATCGCCCGGCATCTGCCGGCGCACATCGCGAACCGTGCCCTCGCCTATGATCCATAGCGCTTTCAGGCACTCCAGTTCGAGCGGCGGAGGCATCTCGCGCTGAGGAGCCGGCCGCCGCATATCTCAGGAATCTCTGCCCAACGCGTCTTTCAGTTTGGAAGCGAACGGAGACGATGAAGGCTCAGGCGCTGGTTCCTTGCGCTTCGGTTGTTCTACCGGGGCGCGATCCGCGGGAGCGGTTTCCGGCTCCAGAAACTTATTCTTCTTCAGCACGCTCCGCTCCAGCGCGCCGCTGTAACCCGTCCACACGCCTTCAATCTGCCGGTCGCGCTCGATCAAGCCGCGCATGCATTCCATCTTCGAATCGAGATTATCCAGATGATGCAGCAGCATTGCTTCGGGAAACTGCGGCACCTTCGGCGATCCGTAGGCCAACTCCCCGTGATGACTGGCGATCAGATGCAGCAGCAGATCGCGCAGCTTGTCGGGAAATCCAGGCACCTGCCGCATCCGTTCTTCCACCATCCGCAGGCCGATCAGTATGTGCCCCAGCAGTTGCCCTTCGGTTGAATAGCTGAAACTGCGGGCATATTTCAGCTCGCTGATCTTTCCGATGTCGTGCAGAATAACGCCGGCAAGCAACAGGTCCAAATCGATGTCCGGGTAATGGGCAGCCGTGAATTTCGCCAGTGCGCAAAGGGAAAGAACGTGTTCGATCAAGCCGCCGAGCCAAGCGTGATGGATCGTTTTCGCCGCGGGCGCCGTGCGGAACGCCTTGGCCGTTTCCTCGTCGGCGAAAATCAGTTCGAGTAAAGCCTTCAAGTGCGGATTGCCCATCGAAGCGATCACGCCTTGCAGCTCCCGGAACATTTCGTCCCGATCGCGTTTCGACGCCGGAAAATAATCCGCGACGTCGATATCCACTTCCGCAACCGCCTGGATTTTATGCAGGGTTAACTGCGGCCGGTTTTGGAAAACCTGCATCAAACCCTTCACGCGCACGAAATCGTCCTGCGCGAAGGTCTCGATCGCGTCGGCAGCATTGTCCCACATCTTAGCGTCCAGATCGCCGGTGCGATCTGCCAAGGTCAGGGAAAGATACAGGTCGCCGGACTTCTTTTGCCGGACGTCCTTATGCTGAACCAGAAACGTGCCGGTGATAATCTGATCCGGCTGAAGATCGCTTACAAAAGGTGACTTCATTCACTACTTCGAGGACGAAACGCCGGTGGAGGTCGTATTCGTGCCGGGAATCGGAACCAGGCCCAGCAGCTTTTTGCGATGACCCCGCGCGGCGACTTCCTGCTTCGAAACCGTTTCCGGTTTCAACTGCGCCGGATCGCTCCAGGTGGTATCTTTCCCGGGCGCCGCGCCGCTATCCTGCCAACCTGGCTTGATTTCGAGAAACGCCACCGCGCGCATCTTGGTCTCATACTCGCGCAATGCAGGAGCCATTTTCGGGCGGAACAGCTTGTCCTGAACGTCATACTGCACTTCTTCGAATTCCGCCAAGCCGGCCTTCTGATGCTCTTCCACCTTGAAAATCCCGAAGCCGTTTTCCAGCTTGATCGGATCCGTGACATAGCCGCGCGATTGATTCCAGATCGCCTTCACCAGATCCTCGCGCAGATCCTTCTTTTCGAGCGCGGGCATCTCACCGCCCTGGGCCGCGTTCTGCGCATCGGAATTGGCTTGCGCCATCTCCGCGAAGCGCTCCCCTTTGCGTCCACGCGTCACCAGATCCTTAGCCTTTTTCTCAGCCGCGGCCAAGCCAGCCGCGTCCTTACCGTCGGTCGAAATAAAAATCTCGCGCAGGAACACGCGCTCCTGGCGCATAAACTCGTCCTTGTGCGTAGCGTAATAGGCTTCGAGCTCATCCTTCTTGAACATGATCTTTCGCGAAATTTCTTCGCGCACCACTTTTTCGCGCAGCAGATTGTTCTTCAACTCCGCCTTGTAATCTTCGTACGGCTCACCCGTCTTCTCCCGCACGAACTCCTGAAATTTTTCCGGATCCACGATTTTCGTGGTTCGCTGAATATCCAGAAGCTGCTTGTTCAGCTCCGTATCCACTTTAATGTCGAGTTCCTTCGCCTTTTGCACCAGCAGCAGTTGATCGATCTTCTCGCGCAGAATGTTCTTCGACGCGTCGTTCAACGCATCGTTGAGCCTGGCTCCGCTAAGCCCCTGCTGCCGCAGATCGCTCTCCAACATTTTCTTGTCGTGGATCATCTCCCCGCGCGTAACGATGTCGCCGTTCACCTTGCAGATGATCTCCTCCATTAAGGAGACATCGGCGCCATACAACGCGATCGCCAGAAAAAAGATACTCAAGCGCATAGTCTTAGTATACCCATCCTTACCGGGTTCATTGCACGCAACCTGCCGCGATAATCCCCTTATTTTTCAGCCGCAACCCGTGACAAATCCGCCACACTGTGCCTACGCCGGCGACAGCGTCTCGATTGATTCCTTCACCGAATCGAGCACCGCGCCTGCCTCCGCATTGAGCAGCGGCAATCGCAGCACGCCCGCCGGAGTGAACTGAGCACCCTCTTTCGAGGACACCAGCGCCATCAACTTCGCCGGATCAATCTTGGCCCCCGGATGAAACTTGATATGCAGCGCACCGCCGCGCCGGTCGATCGCCTCGATCCCCGCCCTTTGCGCCGCCGTCTTCAGCAGCGCGAATCGCACCAGCGTCTCCACCGCATCAGGCGTCGGACCGTAGCGATCGGCCAGCTCCGCGCGCACGATCTCCGCCTGCTCATGATCCCGCGCATCTGCCACGCGCTTATACGCCCGCAGCCGTTGATGCTCATCCGCAATATACTCGACCGGAATGCGAATATCGAGCCCCAGATTCAGCGCCGAATGCACCTCCACCGGTACCTCGATGCCCTTCAACTCCTGCACCGTCTCTTCCAGCATTTTTAGATACATGTCGAATCCGACAGCCTCGATATGCCCGTGCTGTTCTCCGCCCAGCAAGTTGCCCGCGCCGCGTAATTCCAAATCGAGCGCGGCGATTTTAAACCCCGCGCCCAAGTCTGAAAACTCGCGTAGCGCAGCGAGTCTCTTGCGTGCAATCTCACTCAACTCCGTATCCTGTGGGACCAATAAATACGCATACGCGCGCCGGTTCGACCGCCCCACCCGTCCTCGCAATTGATACAGCTCCGATAGCCCGTGCCGCTCCGCGTTCTCAATAATGATCGTGTTCGCCAGAGGAATATCCAGGCCGTTTTCGACAATCGTGGTGCACACGAACACGTCGTATTCATGGCGCATGAACCCCAGCAGCACGCGTTCCAGTTCCTGCTCGCCCATCTGCCCATGTCCCACCGCGATCCGGCAATTCGGAATCAGTTCCTGAATCGCCGCGGCCCGCGAGAAGATCGATTCCACGCGATTATGCACGAAATAAACCTGCCCTCCGCGGCTCATCTCCTGCTCAATCGCTTGCTTCACAATATCCGGATCGAACTTCGCCACCACGGTATGAATCGCCAGCCGATCCTTGGGCGGCGTCTCAATCACGCTCATATCGCGAATTCCCAGCAGGGACATGTGAAGCGTGCGCGGAATCGGCGTGGCGCTCATTGTCAACACGTCCACGTTTTTGCGAATCTGTTTCAGCCGCTCTTTATGGCGCACGCCGAACCGCTGCTCTTCGTCGACCACCAGCAATCCTATGTCGCGAAATTCGACATCTTTCGAGAGCAGCCGATGTGTCCCGATCACCACATCGACCCGCCCTAATGCGATTTCATCGATGGCAGTCTTAATCTCTTTCGCGCTCCGGAATCGCGATAACATCTCGATTTTGACCGGAAAAGCCGCGAAACGACGCTTAAACGTCTCAAAATGCTGGAACGCGAGCACCGTCGTCGGCGCCAAAACAGCAACTTGTTTCCCGTCTCCCAACGCCTTGAACGCCGCCCGCATCGCGACCTCGGTTTTTCCAAATCCTACGTCGCCGCACAACAGCCGGTCCATCGGATGGGGCGATTCCATGTCGCGTTTGATCTCTTTCACCGCGCTAATCTGATCCTTCGTCGCGCCATATTCGAAGGCATCTTCGAACTCGCGCTGCCAGTTGGAATCGCTCGAAAAAGAGAATCCCTCCGCCATGCGCCGCTCCGCGTAGAGCTTCAAAAGCTCATCCGCCATATCGCGCATTTTGGTCTTGACCCGAGTCTTGCGCGCCGTCCAAGTCGCGCCGCCCAGCCTGTCGAGCGGCGGCCCCTGCTCACCCGCGCCGCGATACTTCTCTACCAGATCCATCCGCGTCAAGGGAACGTACAATTTCGACTCGCCGGCGTATTCGAGCAGCATAAAGTCGCCCTTCTGCTCGCCCTGTACGATTTCGCGCAACCCCAGAAATCGCCCGACGCCGTGCGTTACATGAACCACGTAATCGCCCGGTTTTAAATCCGCTAAATCCGCCGCGAACGCCGATAATTGCCCTTTCGTCAGGCTCGGCCGCGCCACCAGATCCGATGGATCGAACAAATCCTCAGACCCGATAAACGCAATCTTCGCGTCCGGAAAAATCGCCCCGCGCCGCACCAGTCCTTTGATCAGATAGGTACTCGCGACCGGCCCGGCCAGATACGCGCGCTCGGCCAAATAGGGCGATGCCGCTTCATTCGGCGCTAGCCCCAAGCTGAACGGCACCGAGTACTCGCGCAGAATATCGGCCAGCCTTTCCAGCTCTCCGTTCGATGGCGCGAAGAACGCCACCCGATACCCCTGCTCCACCATGGTCTTCGCTTCCGCCACCGCAACTTGCATCGATCCGTGAAAGGCCATCGACGGCCGGGTAGCCATGTGAGGAGCCGAGTCGTCCAGATCCAGCTCCCGCAGCAACACGATCATCTTCGGCTGCAACTCTTCCCACTGCCAAAAATACTGCGCCGAATCCGGATGCTGATCCAGCCGCTTCCATAATCGTTCCGCCGCCAGCGTCACCTGCTCCGGCTCATCGATCACCACCAGCGCCTCTGGCGCCAAATCGAGCAGCGAATGCTGAGGTTCCATCTGTACCGGCTCCGATAACGGCAGCACCTGCGCCTCCGTGATTTTCATCACGCTACGCTGCGTCTCCACCTCGAACCGGCGGATCGATTCAATCTCATCGCCAAAAAATTCAATACGCAGCGGCCGCGTACTCTCCGCCGGAAACACGTCGAGAATGCCGCCGCGAATGGAATACTCACCTACCATCTCGACAGGTTCGCGCCGTTCATATCCAATGGATCGAAGATGATCTTCGAGCGTGTCGAGCGAAACCTCTTCGCCCACCGATAGCGTCAGTGTCAGCCGCCGATAGTAATCCGGAGCCTGCGTGCGCAGAAGCAGCGACGGCAACGGAACCACCGTCAGCGGAACCGATGCCGACGTCATGCGCCACAGCCCGATCGCCCTTTGCTCGACGATCTCTTTATGGGGTGAGACGCTTTGTCCCGGCAGCACATCCAGCGCGGGAATGATTTGCGGCCGTCCCACATCCGCGCGCGAAATTAACAGGTCGAAAAAGGTTCCGACCAATTCAGCCAGCGCTTCGGCATGCTGATTGTTATCGGAAATCACCAGCATCGGCCTCTCCGTCACCTGCCACAACAGCACCAGATAGAGAGCCTTCGCCGTGAGCGTCAACCCGCCCAGAGAAAACGGACCCACATCGCGGCGCACGAGTTTCGCGGCCAGATCCTGAAACGCCGGGTCACGGCTAAGCGTGTGAAAGAGGTCGCGAACCGCCGGGTGTGTCATGTAAAATGACTCACCGTTTTAAAAGTTCTTCAACGATATTGGTTGTCGAAAATCCAGGCTCTAGCGCCAGCGCCATCACCTTGCCGCCGCTGGCTTCTACTTCCTCGCGTCCGGCGATGAAATGAGCCCAATCCGCGCCCTTGATCAGGATATCCGGCAGCACCTCGGCAATTAATTCGCGCGGAGTATCTTCGTCGAACAAGGTCACCGCGTCGACGGCTTCAAGCATCAGCGCCATTTGCGTGCGCTCGGGTTCAGAAAGGAGAGGCCGCGTGGGACCCTTCAGCCGCGCCACGCTCGAATCCGTATTGAGCGCCAGAATCAGCAAGTCGCCCAGCGAGCGAGCTTTTTCCAGCAGTCGGATGTGCCCCGGATGCAGAATGTCGTAACATCCATTGGTAAAAACCACAGTTTTCCCAGCCCGGCGCCACTCGGCGCGAGCCTGCACCAGGGCCGGGCGGTCATAGAAAATTCCCATGTGTCGATACTATTATTGTAGAGGTAGAATAAAGCCAGCATGTTTGCGCCGCACCAGAATCTGAGCGATCGCGTCAACGGCAATATTGTCCGCAGCGAAATCGAAGGCGGCGTCTACCTCAAGGACCTGCCTGATGAAAGCACTCTTGAAGTGGTCACGCAGAATCGCGGCTATACGCTCACGCTGCGCCACGACGGTCTCGCTTTGATCTCCGGCCACCCGGAGTTTTGTCCGGAACCGACGCTGGTAAGAATCAGCGGCTGCAATTGGGGCGGATCAATGCTGAAATCGGCATACCTCGGCCGCGGAATGCACCTGGAATATCGCCATCCCAAGTATCGCGGCCCGATCGTAACGTCGCCAATTATAGATATTAAAGTGCGTGACGTAGCAGCATAGTTTTTTATTTCTTTTATTTTTGTAGCCTTAGCGGCTTTGAGTGTACTTGGTGCATTTTCCTTCGTGTAATCTCCAATCAGAAGGAGTTCGACACCGGGCTCTTTTGACAGTTTTTTGCTGCGCAGCAAATGTCGTATTACGGTGGTCCTGAGCCTCGTGGCGGCCGATGGTCGTCTGAGGAATCTTGGGGTCGACCTCATAAAATCCCGGGAAACCGAGGATTTCAGAGAGTTGTGTATCGAATCCTTAGATGTTCGGATGTGACACCGGTCCGGACTCTCTTAGGAAGAAACAGCTCAATCCACTAGCGGCCGGCCTAACAACCCGGTCGCTTACGAATTTCGTAAGGCCGTAGTGCGCCTCTAAAACAACTGAATCAGCACTTCACGCGATTCTTCTTCGCGGCATCGCACGGTCAGATGGTATTGGCCAAGATCCAATCCAGGCGGAAGCATCGCATTGATTTGCCTCGGTCCTTTTTCATCGAGAGGAGACAAAAAACACGCCGGAAGATCGGTCCCGTCCAGGCGGAATGACACCTCACTTCGCTCAATGTCAGCGGACAAACCGGCGACCCACGCCGAGACGCAACTCCCTAGGCCCGCACGCACTTGATTCCGTTCCCAGGTGCGGCCGTCGCAGACCACTGAGATTTCGAATGCATCAGTGGGAGAGCAAACACGTGCTTCTCGCGGCAGGTCGACGGCAATTCGCGCCCGGTTGGACCACATGCTGTCGCGCACTTTGACCGATACATCGTACCAGGCCGGTGTGAGCCCTGGAGGCATCTTGCAGTTCGCCCTCCAAGTGCCTCCAACTCTCCGAACGTCCTCCGGCATGCAACTGTACGAACCCACTTTGACGACAATGTCATTGCAGCCCAGGTCAAGTTCTTCCGAACTAATGGACGCCGTAAAGTATTCGTCGCCATGCGCGCTGAAATTGTGATTTTGCG
>JBEKPC010000102.1:0-29088 GCA_049521155.1 Bryobacteraceae bacterium | reverse complement strand
CAATAAGGAACAAGGAATATAATCGCATGCGCAAAGTTTCCTCCGTAAGCGCCGGAATACTGACTGGCGTTCTGATTTTAGGTGCCGCGGGCTGTGACAAGCTGAGGTCGCGCGACGACATCAATAAGGGTATTGCGGCGTTCAGGAGCGCCAAGTACGGAGATGCGGTAGAGAAGTTCAAGGAGGCGGCCGCGCTCGATCCGACCAATGGGAATGCGACGCTGTACCTAGCAACGGCGTACATGTCGCAGTGGATTCCGGGCGCGGATTCTCCCGAGAATCTGAACTTCGCTTCGATGGCGCAGCAGGAATTCAATAAGGTCCTCGAAAAGAATCCGGTCGATACTATAGCGCTTGCTTCCATGGCGTCCATCTCGTTCAATCAAGCCGGGCCGCTGCCTCCGGATCAGAAGATCGCCAAGCTTGATGAGGCGGCCAAGTGGGACAAGAGGCTGATCGATGCGGATCCGAAGAACAAGGAAGCGTATTATACTCTGGGTGGCCCGATCGTATGGGCGAAATGGTACCCGGCTTTGATGACAGCTAAGGCTGGGCTCCACATGAAAGCGGAAGACCCCGGCCCGATCAAAGACAAGAAAGTAAAAGACGAGTTGAAGGAAAAGTACCTGCCGATGGTGGATGAGGGGATCGCCAATCTTCAGAAAGCCCTCGATATCGATAAAGAGTACGACGATGCGATGGCGTACATGAATCTTCTGATCCGCGAGCGGGCCGACCTGGTCGACAATCCGGATGAATACAAGAAGCAGATTGAGATCGCGGATTTGTGGGTGCAGCGGAACCTGGATACGAAGAAGCTGAAGGCGGCGCGGACGCCGGCGACCGGCGGCATCGTACAGGACGCGCCGAAGTAGAACGGCCAAAGGCGGCGACACGAGTGTCGCTGCGGCACGCCTGGGGGGCGCGCGCCACACGGCACCCCCAACGGTAGATTCAGAGCCGAACCGCTGGGGCAGTGTTCGGGAATTAGGTGGGCAGGCTTCTCTTGCAACCGGCTCCCATAATCGTCCATGTTTTCGCGAAGGCCGACGAGGGCGTCGGCCGCGGACCGGGGGGCCGCCCCACAAGTTACTTGAGACCTGTCCAGTTAATTCCTGGACACTACACTAGCGGTAGTGGAAGGAATCGCGGATTTCGCGCTGCACTTCCAGCTTGTTTTGGCGCATTTCGCGCAGGAACTGTTGACGTTCGCGGTGCATCTGCATTCTGGCCTCGAAGGCTGACCGCCGTGCTTCCCGCACCGAACGGCGTACTTCCTCCCTGGCTTGACGCGCCTCCTGCCGGGCATAGCGGTATTCGGGACTGATCGAACAAATCGCCGCCCCAGTGACCAGCATCAGCAGTAAAATTACTTTCATCGAAAGCTCCTTTGGAGTGTATACGGAGATTTCGGGATTTGGTTTCAATTTGCAGCAAGTTTTTTTACGAATTCGATGTCGCCCTCCAGAAAGTCGTATTCGGTCAGATTTTGGCGATCCTCCCAGACGATTTGTTCGAACTCGACGTTCATCGGTTCGCCTGAAAATTCGGTCACCTGAAAAAACTGGAGATGGATCGGGGGACCGGTCGGATAGCGGACGGTCTCGGTGTGCAATTCGGCTCCAATGTTGGCTTCGATTTGAAGTTCCTCGCGCAGTTCCCGGGTCAGGGCGGTGCGAGAGTCTTCCCCAGGCTCGACCTTGCCGCCGGGGAATTCCCATTTAAGGGCATGGCGGCCGCCGCGGTTCCGCTGGCAGATCAAGATACGGCCTTCCCGTTCGATCACCGCGGCGACGACATCCATTCAGCGATAATTGAAGCACGAAATGCATAGCGAGCGCCTGCTCGACCATTTTCAAAATCCCCGCAACGTGGGCGAACTCGCGCCGCCGGCTCTGACGGTGGATGTGACCAATCCGGCTTGCGGCGACATGATGCGCCTTTCCGTCCGGTTTGAAAATGATCGTGTGGCGGAGGTTCGATTCAAGACGCGCGGGTGCACGGCGTCGATTGCCGCCAGTTCGGCGCTAACGGAATGGATGACGGGCAAGTCGCGCCTCGAGCTGAGGATGTTCCATGCGGCGGTGGTGGAAGAGGCGGTGGGTGGATTGGAGCCTGCTTCGAAGCACGCGGCGGTGCTTTGCATGGATGCGGTGAAAAAAGTGTTGGTTGGCAGTTCATGAGGCTGTCGGGTGGAATGTGAAGTATCCTAATCCTAATATGCTGCGCACTTCTGTTTTGCTCCTGATGATGGCTGCCGCGTTTGGCCAGACCAACGTTCAAAGCGGGAAGCGCTACCCGAGGATCGTGATTCATGGCGCTATGGTGGTCGACGGCAGCGGTACGCCGGCGTCGGGGCCGAAAGATATCGTGATCGAGAAGAACATGATCGCGGATGTCCTTCCGGCTGGTGCACGCAGGGCCGCGGGCGATATCGTGATCGACGCCACCGGAAAATATGTGCTGCCAGGACTGATCGACGCGCATGCGCACGTTCAGGATGAGCGCGGAGGGATCCCGCAGCCGCTCGATTATGAATTGAAAATCTGGCTGGCGTGCGGCATCACGACGGTGCGAGACGTGGGCAGCGATACGCTGAAAACTCTGGAACTGCGCCGCAAGAGTGCGAGTGGCGAGGTGGCTTCACCGCGAATTTTTGTCTATCCAATGTTCGGCGCTCCGAAGACGCCGGAGTTGGCGAGGGCGCACGTGCGCGAACTGCATGCGCTGACCGCCGACGGGATCAAGTTCACGGGCATCAATCGCGACATTATGGAAGCGGCCGAGGATGAGGCGCATGAGCTGGGCATGCGCATCGCGCATCACGTGGGCGTGGAGGAAACCACCGCCTGGGATGACATCAAGTTCGGCACGACGAGTATCGAGCACTGGTACGGGATTCCCGATGCGGCGCTTGACGACGGCGTGCAAAATTTCCCTACGAATTACAACTACTCAAATGAAGGCGACCGCTTTCGCTACGGCGGCCATCTGTTTCGGGAAGCGAACCCAGAGACGCTGCTGAAGGTTCTGGACGGGATGGTGAAAGCGCACGTGGCGTGGGTTCCGACGTTGAGCATCTACGAAGCGAATCGCGATTTGCAGCGCTCGAAGACAGCGCCGTGGTTCAAGGATTATCTGCACCCGGTGCTGGAGAAGTATTTTGAGCCGAACGTAGCCAATCATGCGTCGTACTTCGACCATTGGACGTCGACGGACGAGGCGTATTGGAAGGAAAACTATCGCCTGTGGATGGCGGCGCTGCGGGAATATGACAAGCGCGGCGGGCTGATCGGGGTTGGCGACGATGCGGGGTTTCTTTATTCGCTGTACGGATTCGGACTGATTCGCGAGCTGGAATTGCAGCAGGAGGCAGGGTTTCCGGCGCTGAAAGTGATCCAGCATGCGACGACCAACAACGCGAAGATTCTGGGTCAGGAAGCGAAGATGGGCAAGGTACGCGCGGGTTATCTGGCCGATATTATTGTTGTGAATGGGAATCCGGTGGAGGATCTGAAGGTTCTGTATCCAACGGGAACGGAAACCTGGATCGACGGGAAACCGGTGCATGGCGGCGCGGTGGAATGGACGATCAAGGACGGGATTCCGTATCACGGTCCAACGCTGCTGAACGAGGTGAAGGAGATGGTAGCGAAGGCTCGCGCGCAGAAGGGAACCAATGGCGGGTCGTAAGGCGCTGTTGCTGTTGTGCGCTGCTGCCGCATACGGGCAGAATTGGCCTTCGTTTCGAGGGCCGGGAGCGCTGGGTGTGGTGGAACGCGCGGCGACGCCGGCTTCCTGGGATATCGAGACGGGCCGCAATGTTGCGTGGAAGCTCGATGTGCCGGGGCTTTCGCACTCAAGTCCGATTGTGTGGGGGGAACGGATCTACCTGGTGACGGCCATTAGCGCTGATCCTAATTCAGTGCTGCAATTTCCACTGAAGGGGAGTCTCGATACGCGCACCGACACGTCGAAGCACGAATTTCGCGTGATGGCGATCGATCGGACTTCGGGGAAAATCATTTGGAACAAGCTGGCTTATGCGGGTGAGCCGAAGTTGTCGCGCCATCCTCATAACAGTTATGCGGCAGCGACGCCCGCCACGGACGGCAAGCACATCGTGGTATTTCTAGGCTCCGAGGGATTGTATACGTTCGATATGGACGGTACGCTTTTATGGAAGCAGGATCTGGGCGTGCTGGATCAGGCGGCGTTCGATTTACCGGAGTATAAATGGGGATCCGCCAGCTCGCCGGTGATTTACAAAAATCTGGTGGTGGTGCAGTGCGATCAGATTCAGGGTTCGTTCATCGCGGCGTTCGACATCGGAACTGGGAAACAGGCATGGCGGGTGGAGCGCGACACGATCCCTTCGTGGTCGACGCCGGGGATTTACGAGGGTAAAACGGGCGCGGAGCTGATTGCGAATGGGGCGGAGTCGATTCGCTCCTACGATCCGATGACGGGCAAAGAACTGTGGCGCATTAAAGGGACCTCGATGATTTCGGTGCCGACGCCGTTCGCCGCGCACGATCTGATTTTCTGCTTCACCGGATACTCGCGGTACATTCAGCCGATCTATGTGGTGAAACCGGGATCGCGCGGCGACATCACGCCTCCGAAGGACGCGACTTCCACGGAACACGTCGCGTGGACGATGCAAAAAGGGGCGCCTTATCTGCCGACGCCGGTGGTTTATGGCGATTATTTATATGTTGTGCTGGGGAACGGAATCCTGACTTGCTATCGCGCTGAGACGGGTGAAAAAATCTGGTCGCAGCGGCTCGGCAACGGCGGGACGTTCACATCGTCGCCGGTCGCGGCGGGTGGAAAACTCTATTTCGCGAATGAGGACGGCGACGTGTACGTGCTAAAGGCCGGCCCTGTTTACGAACTACTGGCGCAGAATCATTTGGGCGAAGTGCAGATGGCGACGGCCGCGATTACAGGCGATACCATCCTTTATCGAACGCAGCATCATCTTTATGCGCTGAAAGAAGTAGCCAGGAGCCAGTAGCCAGAATAACGCCAGCGCCACTTTTTCGTCCGCCATGCGTCAGAATGAAGAAGTGCTCGTTCTTATTCTGGCTCCTGGCTCCTGGCTACTTCTTCATGACTCCTTTTGACTTTCGTTCCCGTACACGAGTTTTATTTGGCGCGGGCGAGTTTGCTCGCCTTGGTGAAATTGCACGCGAGTTGGGCGGCACGCGCTGCCTGCTGGTGGCCGATCGAGGCATGGTCGAGGCCGGCTACGTGCAGGAGGCGACGCGCACGCTGAAGGCTCGCCGCATGGAGGTGTTTGGGTTTCACGATTTCGAAGCGAATCCAACCACGGCGATGGTGGAGGCGGGACGTGTTTTTGCCGCGCCGCTCGAAATCAATCTGATTGTGGGACTAGGCGGCGGCAGTTCGATGGATTGCGCCAAGGGCATCAACTTCGTGCTCACCAACGGCGGCAACATGCGGGATTATTGGGGCTACGCGAAGGCGCTGCGCTCCATGCTGCCGATGATCGCGGTGCCGACGACGGCGGGGACGGGCAGCGAGGCGCAGAGTTACGCGCTGATCTCCGATGCGGAAACGCACGTGAAAATGGCTTGCGGCGATCCAAAGGCGTGCTTTCGCGCGGCGATTCTGGATCCGAAGCTGACGGTTTCGCAACCCGCGGCGGTGACGGCGGCCACCGGTTACGACGCGATCTCGCACGCGGTAGAGACGCTGGTATCCACGCGCGGGAATGCATTTTCGGAATGCTTTTCGCGGGAGGCGTGGCGGCTTCTGAATGCAAGTTTTGAGCGGGTGCTGACTCATCCGCACGATCTGGAGGCTCGGGGCGCAATGCTCGCCGGGGCGCATTTTGCCGGGCTCGCGATTGAGAACTCGATGCTGGGAGCGACGCATGCCTGCGCCAATCCTCTGACGGCGCACTATGAGATCCCGCATGGAGTGGCGATCGCGTTGTTGCTTTCGCACGTGGTCGATTTCAATGCCTCGATCGCGGGCGAACGCTACGACGATCTTTATCCGGGCGGCGATCTGGCGGGGCGTTTGCGCGATCTCGCGGAGATGGCGAATTTGCCGTTGTCGCTGAGCGAGGCGAAGGTTCCCGAGGAAGCGCTGCCGCGACTGGCGGAGGAAGCCAGTGCGCAGTGGACTGGTAAATTCAATCCGCGGGCGTTCGATACGGCGGCGGCGTTAGAGATTTATCGATGCGCGTATTAGGGATATCCCCTCCCTTACGGTCGGGGTTCGGTTTGATGTTGATGGCTTGCGCCATGCACGCGGCCGACGACTGGCCGCAGTTTCGCGGGAACCCCAGCCTTACCGGCGTCGCGACTTCGGGCGTTCCCAAAACGCTGAAGCTGCTGTGGACCTTTGATGCGGGTGAATCTATCGAGTCTTCCGCGGCGATCGTGGATGGAACTGTCTATGTTGGTTCGCAGAGCGCCGACTTGATCGCGGTCAACCTTGCCGACGGCGCGTTGAAATGGAAATACAAGGTGAAGGACGGCATTGGCGAATCCTCGCCCGCGGTATCGGACGGAATCGTAGTGGTGGGCGATCTGTCGGGCGTGGTGCACGGCGTGAGCGCCAAAGACGGCAAGGGCATCTGGACGTTTGCCGCCAGCAGTGAAGTGAAAGCGTCGCCCGTCGTGGTCGATGGCAAGGTCATTATCGGATCGTACGACGGGAATCTCTACGCGCTGGGCCTGAAGGATGGAAAAGTGGCGTGGCAGTTCCGCACGAATGGGCCGGTTCACGCGACGGCGAGCGTTACCGCGGGGCTCGCTTACATTTCCGGATGCGACGGGGTACTGCGCGGAATCCGCATCGCGGATGGCAAGGAAATGGTGCAGATCACCACCGGTTCCTATACCGGCGCATCGCCTGCTTTAGCGGCGGATTCGGCGTATTTCGGGACATTCGACAACGTGGTGCTGGCGTTCAATCTGAAGACGAAGAAGGAGCTGTGGCACTACGAAAATCCGGCGCGGGCGTTTCCGTTTTACTCCTCGGCTGCGATCGTCGGCGGGAAAATCATCCTGGGAGGGCGCGACAAGTTTGTGCATTGCCTGGATGCGAAGACGGGAAAAGAATTGTGGAGCGTGCAGACTCGCTCCCGGGTGGAATCGTCGCCTGCCATTGTCGATGGACGCGTCTATATCGGATCGAACGACGGGCGTTTCTACGTGCTCGACGTGGCGAGCGGGGCGAAGCTATGGGAGTTCAATGCGGGCGCGCCATTATCGGCGTCGCCGGCGGTTGGCGAAGGGCGAATCGTGATCGGATCGCAGGACGGGAAGCTGTACTGCTTCGGCGGCTAGGCGAGTCTTACTGCTCGACCTTTTGCAACGGTTTCGCCGGCGTGACGCTGCTGGTCGGAGCTTCGACCTCGGGGGTGAACGGTTTGTCGTCCGCCGTGGCTTTTCGGACGATCATTTTTCCGCGCTCGGTTTGCAGATTGATGACAGGGCCGCCCAGTGAGCCTCGGATCGATCCTCCATTGCCGTTGTGCTCGGTATGCAGAGGAGCGCCGAAATCGCTATCAGTCTCGCCGCGCGCCGTGATAGCCGTCAGATCGAATTTCGCAGCCGGTGGCAGCGATAATTCCACGTCGCCGAAATGCGCATGCACATCCATTTTGGCGATCGGCAGTTTTCCAGGACGCAGTTCAATATCACCGCGCTCGACCGTAAGTTCCAGCGAATTTGTGAAATCGCTGATATGCACGTCGCGGGAACGGGTGGTCAGACGGACCGGGCCGATCAGATTATTGGCGGTGAAATCGCCCAGCGCCATGCGCACTTCTCCAGGAAGCTTTTCGATATTGAGATCCGTCTGCTGGCCGTTGAAGCGCAGCGGCTTCGAGATGTTCCGGAACTGAATGACGCCCGCATAAGTACCGGCGATGGTGACTTGGCCGTCGATATCCTGCAACTCGACATCGGAGCCGTGGCCTTTTAAATCGAACGCTCCTTTTACGTTGACCGCGCGGACAATGTCGCTGCGGCGCAGGTCGATCTTCACTTCGCCGCCGATGTTCTGGAGCCGCACGCCGGCGTTATCGGAGACGATCTCGACGTTGCCCGTGACATCGGTGATGTCGAAGTCGCCGGTCCGGCCGTGCGCTTCGACGGTAGCGCCTTTGGGTACCGTGATCTCCATCTCCTCGGTAATGCGCTGGCTGCCCGAAACGTGATCCTGATTGGTGTGGATCGTCACCTGATTGGCGTCCCCGGTGATCTCAAACTGCGAATCCTTATTGGCGTTGTCCGCTCCGCTTTGCTCCAGGCTGCGGATGCTTTTGCGGCCCGTAACCTTGACGGAAGTGGAATCGATCCCGGTGATGCGGGCATTGCCGCGAAAACTTTCGAGGATCACGCGCGGAGCTTTCGTGGTCTGTTGTTCCCCCGCAATCGGATAGTCGAAGCTTTCGCCGAACATATCGATCCCGCCCATGGTGATCCCGCTGCGAGGCCACCAGCTCTCAAATCCGCGAACGGTGTGGACGCTAAACCCGATCAGGCAGAGAAAGACGATCAGGATCCACTCGCCGCCGGACATTCCACGCGCCGGAAGCTCTTTTTCAGTCGCCGCCCAGAACAGAATTTCCGCCAGCCGCAGCACCCCCCACAGGATCAGCAGCGTCGGCCAGTAGCGGGCGAAATAATCGACCAGGGCCAGATCGGGGTACATATTCCGGGCCAGGAACAGGACTCCGACCCCGATCAGCAGCAAGGGCGCGACGACTGAGGTACGCTTCATGTTGGAAACCCCTTAAGATGTACGAGCGCCGGACCGCTCCATTAATTTGAAAACGCCGAACACAATCAGCAGCACCGGCCAGGTGCGGTAAAACGCAACCGTCCCGAAGTGGTCGATCGACAGCAGGACGCCGAGCGTGATCAGCATCACCGGGCCGCGGACGGCGCAGAGGAATCCGGGAGTCATTGCGCACCTCCGTTCTCAGAGTTCGACATGCGCGCATACAGCATGTATGCGCCGAGCACGATCAGCAGCACCGGCCAGTAGCGGATGATGCGTTCGACCTGGAAGAAGTCGAGATTATTGAGCAGGAAGATCACGCCGAGCACGATCAGCAGGATGGGCGCGATGGGAAATTTGTTGGCGCCGCCGCGCATCGGGAAAAGGCTTGAAAACTCGTCGACCACCAAGCCTTGCTGGCGGCGGCGCGCGGTGTGATGGGCCTCAAACGCCATATAGAAAAAGAACGCGGCGAGCAGCAGGCTGACCAGAGGCTCGAATCCGCGGGCGGCGTCGTTGCTGAGGACGCTGATAATCAATCCGACGATCACCACGTGAACCAATCCCTTCGCATACTGCCCGTTATAGATCGCGCCGACGCCGGGAATCAGACCCAGCACGAAGGCGACGCCGGGCGAAGCGTCATGATTCACGATCGGCGGGGGCGCCACTGCCGTATAGGGCGATGCGTAAGGCGGCTCAGGAGCCGGTCCTGGGATCGGAATCGGGGGTACAGTCTGTTGCTGCATGGGGATATGCTCCTCGCAATAAATAGTTCCGTGCGCGCTTCGCACGGTCGCTTCATCGAGCGGCTTGCCGCAGGCGCGGCAATATCCGACAACTTTTGGCGCTTCTGGCTGAGGTTCTTCCGGGATCATTTTGATTTCAGAGGCGAGGCTGCGGCCGGCTTACTATTCGCCGCGTCGCTCCCATCGTCGCTCCACTCCTTCACTCGCGATTCGATCTCATAAACCAGCCGCAAACTCTCGTAATATTTCACGCCCCGCTGCCAGGTGCGCGCGACCCGGTCCTCAGCCGCGGTCCAGATCTTGACTGGATCAAGATCGGCGGGCGTCAGGTGCTTGAATTCGATTCCCGTTACCCGTCCCAGCATCGCGAAGGAGAGCAGCGTAAACGCCATTCCCATCGCATAACGGGGCTGGAGCAGCGGCTCCAGGAACTTGCCGCCCAGCCGACTCCCAAAAATCCGCCGCGCCCACGACGGCTTCACCGCCAAATGGCTGGGACCGCTCGAGATCTCGAACAGAATGCGCGTAACCAACTCAGGCGGAGCCGTAACATCGGAAGCCCGCTCCATGAACGCCACCGCGCCGGCCGCATCGCGAGCCAACTCCTCACACGCCGCACACGTAGACAGATGACGCTCGAACGCGGCTTTCTGATCCGCGGCGAGCGTGCCGTCCAGGTAATCGGCGAGTTGGATTTCGACGTCAGCGCAATTCATAAAACAGGAGCCAGTAGCCAGGAGGCAGTAGCCAGAATGCCGAGCCAAAAACCAACAGTCAGAACGCCAAAGGAAGTCTTCTCCTGGCTCCTGGCTACTGGCTGCTGGCTACTTCTTCTCACATTCGCCTCCGCAGTACACGCGCCAGTTCGGCGCGGCCGCGATTTAAACGGGATTTCACCGTGCCTTCCGGCACGTTCAATACTTGAGCGATTTCCCGATATTCTAACTCTTCCAGATCCCGCAAGATGACAGTTTCCCGCAATTCCGGCGATAATTTCTGGAGCGCCGCCTGCAATAACTCGCTAGCCTCCCGTCCGGCCACCAAACCATCGGTGCGGGCCGACATTGCGGTTTTCTCTTCGAGCATCGGCAACTGCTCCTCGATCGAATCGGTCGACCGGTCGAGCTTGGTCCGCCGGTAATGATCGATCAGCAGGTTGCGGCTCAATCTGGCCAGCCACACGGTAAAGGAACCTTCGCCCGCCCGGAAACTTTTCAAAGACCGGAACACCCGTAGAAAGATTTCCTGCGTCAGGTCCTGCGCCTCGTGGTCTGAGCCCACAAAACGATAGCAGATCGAGTACACACGCCGGGTATGGACCTTTACCAGATCCTCCCAGGCGGCCTCCTCGCCTCCCAGGCACCGCTCTATTAGCTGGGTGTCCGCGTCCAAAAATATATTCCACGGGTTTTTCTTCAAACCCGTCAGGGTGCCTATCGTGCTAATCTGACCAACTGTGGCTATGGCTGCCATTGTTTCTTCGTTCCGCGACCCAGAATATTACGTCCCTGCAATGAGAACGAAGAACGATCATGATAAGTTCGATCTACATTCTAGCCCACGTTTTCGGTTTCCGGGGCCGGCGGTAACCTTTTGACCAGGAAATATGTTGGAGCGGGGCTCGGGATCGCGGCAACCCTGGGGATGGTTGTGTTTGTCGTCCATCGCTGGCGGACCTCGGGATTCGCATGGAGGGAGTTCGCGGCGGCCCTCAAAAATGTCGACTGGTCATGGCTGGCGTTGTCCTTGGCATTGATCCTGGCCACCTATGTCGGACGCGCGCTGCGCTGGGAAGTGATGCTGCGGCCGTTGAAGAAGAATACCACTCTTTGGCCGGTCTTTTCCGCCACCGCGATCGGATTTACCGCCGTGGTGCTGTTTGGCCGGGCCGGAGAGGCGGTACGGCCCTATCTGATCGCGAAAAAAGAGGACGTGACATTCTCGAGCCAGGTGGCCGCCTGGGTGGTAGAACGGATGCTCGACCTGCTGATGGTGCTGGTGATCTTCGGCATGGCCTTGTCCCAGGTCTCGCGCAGCGCGATCCAGTACGGGCCAAAGGTCAAAATCATCCTCGAAGCGGGCGGATACACGGCCGGAGTGACTGGCGTGGCGTGTTTGGCGCTGCTGCTCGGATTGCGGCAATTCCGGGGAGGGGTCCAGCAACGGTTGATGGACGGCCTGTCTTTCCTGCCGGCGGCGATGACGGCCAAAATCGGGAAGGCGCTGGGTTCGTTCGGGGAAGGGATGGAATCCATGCGCAGCGGGGCGCGGACGGCTCTGCTGGTGTTCTATACGATCGTGGAATGGTGCGTGATCGCGGCGTCATTTGGATGTGTTTTCAAAGCGTTTCCCGCCACCCACACCCTGGGGGTCACCGACGTCGTGATTCTGCTGGGATTCATCTGTTTTGGCAGCATTGTCCAGCTTCCGGGCGTCGGCGGTGGCATGCAGATCGTGACTGTTTTGATACTCACCGAGCTCTTCGGCGTCAGCCTGGAAGCAGCCAGTGGAATCGCATTGGTGCTTTGGATCATCTCATTCGTAGCGATCGTTCCCCTGGGGCTGGTTCTGGCGTTCCACGAAGGCATTCAGTGGAGAAATCTGCGCCATATTGAGCCGGGCGAGGCGGCTAAATTAACGTGACTTGTCCTTTTTGTAGCCATCGTCAGGACCGTGTGATCGACTCGCGCGAGTCGAAGGAAGGCGACGTCATCCGTCGCCGCCGCGAATGCCTGAAATGCGAGCGCCGCTTTACCACCTATGAGCGAAGTGACGAAATCCCCTACATGGTCGTCAAAAGAGATGGGAGGCGGGAAAAATTCGATCGGCAGAAGATCCTCGAAGGGCTGTTGAAAGCCTGCGAAAAGAGGCCGGTGCCGATGGCCAAACTGGCCGAAGTGGTGGACGCGGTAGAATCGAAGCTCTCGGACACGCCGGACCGGGAGATGCCGACTTCCGAGGTGGGCGAGCTGCTCATGAAGAAACTGGTGGTGCTCGATAAGATCGCATATGTCCGATTTGCATCGGTTTATCGCGATTTCCAGGATGTGGAAGCGTTTCTGGCTGAGCTAAAAGACCTACTTCAGCGGCGTACGTGAAGAGAAGTTACTGAAAAGCTGTAACCGATCGCTTCCTAAAACATCTTTTGAAATAGGGACTTAACTTAACGAGAGAAGCCTGTTATACTCGGTTGTTGCCATTTGCAAGGTTCGAGGACGAAGTGTGTTCTTGCGCATTTTATAAATCCTTGTAACGCAAATGGTTACGATTTGAATCCTAGGCAATTGGTAGAAGATATTTGAAGAACCCCAACAAAGTGCGCCCCTTTCCGGTGCGAAGGGCGTTGACGATGCGGCTGAGCGAGCCGCAGAAGGAGGCTGCATGAGAGTGGGGAAGGTGACCGCTGTGGACGAGTTAGAGGATCAATTCTCAGGTGAAAATCACGAGCCTCTGGGGCTTCCTTTCGACGAGGAAGCGAATTTTTTTCACCCCGAGGAAACCCATGATGGCGAAGAGTTTCCGGCTTCGCACGCGCCCGAAGAGTCTATTTACACCGATGATCCGGTGCGCGTTTATCTGCGCGAAATGGGCGCCGTCCCGCTGCTGACGCGGGAAGGCGAAGTGAATCTCGCGCGCCGCATGGAACGCGGCAAGCTGCGGATGCAGAAGGCGATCAGCCGGTCTGCGCTGGTGCAGCTCCGTGCCGTCGAAATCTGCGACCAGATTCGCAAAGAGGTCGAAGATTTAGACGCGTTTGTGGACCTGGGAGCCGACCTTGAGGAAGATAGTGCGGCGTATGCCAAACGGCGTAATGAGGTCAAGAACAAGCTCGGTGAGATCATTTCGTCTCATAAGAAGCTGATCCAGAATTACGACAAGATGGAAGCGGTGCCGGCCAGCAACAAGAAGCTCCGCCGCAAATGGGTGGCGAAGTGCGCCCGTTCGCGAGTGGAGGTTTCGAAGGCCATTCGCAACGTCCCGTTCTACAATTCGCAATGGAAGTCTTTCGGCAAGGAAATCGAGCGGGTGGTGGACGAGCTGTCCCACCTGGATCAGGATCTCCGTAAGCTGGAAGGCCGTTCGAGCCAGACCGCGCAGGCCAAAGCCCGCGAGCTGAAGCGCGAGATTCGCAAGCGCGAAGTGTCTGCCGGATTAAGCCTGCCCGATCTGCGCCACACCACTTCAGTGATCCGCCACGGCGAAATTGAAGCGGAGCGGGCCAAGAAAGACTTGGTCGAAGCGAACCTGCGGCTAGTGGTTTCGGTGGCAAAGAAATATGTCAATCGAGGTCTGCATCTCCTTGATTTGATTCAAGAAGGTAACATCGGCCTGATGCGCGCCGCGGACAAGTTCGAATATCGGCGCGGTTACAAATTCTCAACCTACGCCACGTGGTGGATTCGTCAGGCGATCACCCGCGCCATCGCCGACCAGTCGCGTACGATTCGTATTCCCGTTCATATGAACGAGAGTATGAACAAGTTCCTGCGCGCCACGCGCGAGCTGGAAAAAGAACTCGGCCGGGCGCCGACCAACGACGAGATTTCCCGCCGGATGGATATTCCGGTGGAAAAAGTCCAGAAGCTGAAGACGATTTCGCGGGACCCGGTGTCGCTTGAAACGCCCGTCGGCCGCGACGGAGAATCGGCGCTGGGCGACTTGATCGAGGATCGCTGGGTCGGCTCGCCGGTCGATGCGGTGATCGATACCAACGTCCGCGACGAGACCGCGAATATCCTCAAGACCCTTTCTCCGAAAGAGGAGAAGGTCATCCGCCTGCGCTTTGGCATCGGCTGCGAGCGCGAGCACACCCTCGAAGAAATCGGCCAGGAATTCGACGTCACCCGGGAGCGCATCCGGCAAATCGAAGCCAAAGCCCTGCGCCAACTCCGTTCCCCGGAGCGAGCCCGTCACCTGCGAGCACTACTGGCCGCTCGCTAGGGCTCTCGCCTTAAGTCCAATTTCCTGGAGGGACTGACTGCATCCGCTGTCCGAGTGCCCGCTGACACCACGTTTCATCATCCGCTTTGCTGATGACGGCGCTCGATTCTCAAGCACTTCTAGGTCGACGCGGGCGCTCTCGGGCTGAACAGAAAATAGACTCCCGCCGCTGCGCTCGAAAGAAGTGCTACGGTGGCCAGCACGGCAAAGGTGCGTCCCCAGCCCCAGCGGACCGTGATGTTTGCCACGCTGCTACCCGCCAGAACACCGCCAAGATAGCTCAAACCGTCGATCAGTCCCGATGCGGTTGCACTGCCTTGTTTGCCGCCGAAATCGAGTGAGATTGCCCCGGCGAAGTAGGAGTAGGGGCCGAGCATCAAGAACGCAACCAGCGTGACTAGCCACACACGCACGTCGGGAGATCCACCTGTGATGGTCGAAAGCAACGCCAGAGCCGCACTGGTGAGGATCAATCCGATGAAGATAATCAGAGCCCTCCCTCTTGCGCCCAGTCGGTCGCTCAAAAATCCGGCAAGCAGCACGGATAGGCCGCCGAAAAGCGGGAAGAGTGCGCTTCGTTGCGCGGCGTCGGCGTTTGATAATCCCAGGGCCTGAGTGAAATAGGCTGGCGTCCAGAAATTAAACGTCTCCCGCATCAACGTCACTCCAATCGAGATCAGGCAAACGAGCCAGAAAATAGGGCTGGCCGCAAAGGGCGTCAGCAGCGTGCGAAGAGTCTCCGGCCGGGGGGCGTCGCCTCTTTCATGAAATAAGTTTGTGGGATTCGCATCGGGTTCCGGCAGGCCGCGGCTAGCCGGCGTTTCGCGCAAGAAGATCGCATTCAGCACCAGGAGTACGCCAAGAACGGCGGCCGCGGCGAAAAATACTCCTCGCCAGCCGAGACCGTGCGCGATAAGGAGGGCCATGAATTGGCGCGCGGCCGCATCGCCGAAAAGATAACTCAAGCTGATCAGCCCCATCACGGCGCCGTACTGCGAGTATGAAAACCAACGTGACGTGACCTTCACCATGCCAGCCCAGCCCAGCGACTGTACTAAACGGTTCCCGAACCATGCCAGCGTAAAGATGGGCATTCCACCGCCCAGGGCAAACATCACGGTGAAGAAAATCGCCCCGCCCATACCGTAAAGAAAATTGCGACGGCCGCCTAAAAAGTCCGCGAGCCAACCGCTTGGGAACTTGCCGATCGCATACGCCAGCACGCCCCAGGAAGCGATGGCGCCAAGCTGTACGGTAGCGGAGTTCGCGGGAATGCCGCGCGCTCCCATCTCCTGAATCAGAAGCGGTACGGCAACGGAAAAATTGGAGCGGCACAGATAATAGCCTGCGTAACCCGATGTCATCAACAGAAGAGTGAGACCTCGCCAGAAAACGGACCGGCTCACGGCCGATCGCCCTCATGGATCCGGGCTTCTATGGAGTCGAGGATGGCTTCGCATTCGGCGACGCTGTGGGCCACATAATGGGCGCCCGCCGCGAGCAGAGTTTTTTCGGCGCCCATGACGAGCAGGTGTTGTTGATCGCCCGGCGTCGCTTCCCACTCCGCTTCCGTCAAGCCGACCTCATTCCCGGTTCCAGTGATCCCGATCGTCCACATGCCGGCGTTGAGACCTTCTTCCATATCGACCGGCGTATCGCCGATTTTCACCATTGTCCAAAGAGGATACGTCTCTAAATGAATCGCGTTTCGATAACACATATAAGGAGCGGGCCGGCCAGCGGGAACCTCGTCCGGACACACTGAGAAATCCGGTTCGAATCCCTGACGCGCGGCTTGCGCGAGCAGGTAGTCGAGCATCGGACGGGTGTAACCGGTGGTGGTGCCGATCTTGAATCCTCGCGCGCGAAGGCGGGCAACCACGTGGGGAACTCCATCGATCAACTCGGCATGCGATTCAAGGCACGAGAGCTGCTGAGGGATGAACGCGGCATAAAGACTGTCCGCGTCGATTTGGGAGGGAGGGGAGTCGTGAAACTCACTCCAGGCCTGCCGGACGCGAGGAAGTTCCAAAATATTTTCGATATGCTTCTTTTTCGCGACACCCATGAACTGGCGCGCTTCCGGAAGCTCGATGGGGACGCCCGCCGCTGAAAAGATGCTGAGAAGCGCTGCGACTGGAGCGCGGCTGCCGTGATCCACCAGTGTCCCCGCCCAGTCAAAAATCACACCCTTCAGTTTCAATGTGCCGCTCCGTTTTTCGAGATTCATCACAGGATATACCGCTTTGATGACGAATCCGTGTCAAAAATTGGAAGCAGTGCGCTCAGCTAGCCCAAACGACAGGGTCATTCCCGAGCCTCCTGGTGCCGTCACGATCCTGACGCCTTTCGAAGGCTCCGCTGCAAAGAACGGCTGGTTCGGATGCAACGAATATACGCCGTGCCATCTTTGAGCGATGCGCGCGTCAGGCAACTGGAGAAATGTCTCCGCCTCCTTCAGAATCAGGCCGTCGATCTCCTGCTTGTCGAAGATATCCACGGCGAGTCCGTACTCATGGGAGTCGCCGAGTGTGATCGCACCGTCTGCGGTTTGCGACGCCAGGACATGGATTCCCCACCGATCGTACTCCGGCTTTTCGCGCGCGATCCGCTCCCGGAATGCCCTCAGCGTCGAACATATCTGGAACGATTTGTAAAATCGCAAGGTCAAGCCGGCCGCCAGAGCCGGCCCCAATTGCCATCCGCCGGGCTGCGGCACCGTCCTCATCATCTGTAGTTTGCAGCGCGTCAATCCGCTGCACGCGAACGTCGTGGGAAACAGCGTTTCGAAATCATCGCCCGAACAGACGATGGCTGCGTCGAACTGCCATTCGCGGCCGCCGGTTTCGACTTTCGGTAATTCAATCCGATGGACCGCCGTGCCGAAGTGAATCTCTACGCCCATGGAACGGAGGTATTGCGTGATTCCTGGAATCACAAGCCTTGGATCGACCGTCAGTTCGCTCGCGCTGAAAATCCCGCCTCTCAGATCTTGTGGCTTCACCGCACGCGATCGCTGGAGCACATCCTCGGGCTCCAGCCATTGGCATGCGTAGCCTGCGTGCGATCCGATTTCCGCAAACTCCCGCAGGACGTCGGCTTCGTCATCACGATAGGCCACGTGCAGGGAGCCGGTATTGAGAAACGGGAGATTCGCTTCGGCCAAAACTTCGAGCCAAATCTCGCGGCTCCTCATGGCGATGGAGTGCATTTCGCCGGCGGGCTGGCCGACGGGCCAAATCATCCCGAAGTTACGGATCGACGCACCACAAGCGCGCGGACCCTTTTCGAACAGCGTGACCCGGTGGCCGCGACGCATCAATACATAGGCGTGGGCGAGCCCCAAAATGCCCCCGCCAATCACCGCAACCCGCACCTTGGAGTCCATAACGTTATCCTCTTACATATGAGAGTCAGCGAGGAGGTGTTCGAACTTTTCCAGCGCCGGGGACACGACGCGTACTTCGGCGAAGATATCTCCATTCTGGATCACTCCCTGCAGGCCGCCTGGTTCGCCCAACAGGCAGGTTCCGGACCGAACCTGATCGCGGCAGCGCTGCTCCACGATATCGGGCACCTGCTTCATGGCCTCTCCGAGGATATCGCCGAGCATGACATCGATGGGCGGCACGAATTCGTGGGCGAATCCTGGCTGCACTCCCGTTTCGGTCCCTCGGTAAGCGAACCTGTGCGCCTGCATGTAGACGCAAAGCGATACCTGTGTTTCAAAGAGGCCGATTACCTGGCGCAATTGTCTCCGTCCTCTTTGCAGAGCCTCAAATTGCAGGGCGGTCCGTTTTCCGCGAAGGAAGCTTGCGATTTCGAACAGCGCGCACATTATGCGGACGCGGTAGCCTTGCGTCGCTGGGACGATGCAGCTAAGTTGATTGATTTCACGGTTCCAGCATTGCAGACGTATCAGAGTGTTCTTGACACCTGCGCCTGCTCGCATGAACGGTCTCAAAAATAAGCAATTTCATTTTCAGGCACACACTTGGCGATCTGGAGCCGCGCCGCACAGGTACGGCGCGCTACAATTTGTGAACGATGATTCTCACGAAGCCAATTCTTTGCTTGGGTATCGTCAGTTGTATTCAGGCTGGCGATGTCGGGTGGCCCGTCAATGGCGGCCCCAACAATATTCGCTACTCGGAGCTGACGCAGATCACTCGTGAGAACGTCGGCCGGCTGAAAATGGCGTGGACTTACGATTCGCACGATGCGTTCAAAGATTCGGAGATGCAGAGCAACCCGATCATCGTCGATGGGGTTCTGTACGCGACCACGCCGAAGCTGCGCGTGATTGCGCTCGATGCGGAGACAGGCCGTGAAATCTGGTCCTTCGATCCTTCGGGCGGTTCGGCGGCGCAGCGGCGCTATCGCCACCGCGGCGTGACCGTTTATCAGGACCGGGTGTTTTTTACTTATCGCAACTACTTGTTCGCACTCGACCGTAAAACCGGCAAACCAATTCCGGGTTTCGGAAATGAAGGACGCATCGACCTGCGCGAAGGGCTCGACCGGCCTATCGAAAAAATGAGCGTCAGCGCCAGCAGCCCGGGCATGATTTTCGAGGATATGTTGATTCTGGGCAGCACGGTTCCGGAAACGCTGCCAGGCTCGCCGGGCTTTATTCGGGCCTTCGATACCAAATCGGGCAAGCTGCGTTGGGTGTTTCGTACCATCCCGCGTCGGGCGGTGCGAATGCGTGGGCCGGATTGAGCGTGGACGCCAAGCTTGGTATGGTGTTTGCCGCGACGGGTTCGGCATCATTCGATTTCTATGGGGCGAACCGCATCGGTGATAATTTATTCGCCAATTGCGTCCTCGCGCTCGATGCGCGCACCGGTCGCAGGATCTGGCATTTTCAGGGGATCAGGCACGATGTCTGGGATCTGGATTTCCCGGCGGCCCCGAGCCTAGTGACGGTTACGCGCAACGGACAAAAAGTGGAAGCGGTCGCGCAGATTACTAAGACGGGGTACGTCTACGTGCTCGATCGAAAGACCGGCACTCCGTTATTTCCCGTGAAATACCGGACCGTTCCCGCTTCTAAAGTGGATGGCGAGAAACTTTCGCTGACCCAACCCTATCCGGTGAAGCCGCCGCCATTTACCCGGCAGGCGTTTACGGAGGATATGATCACGAACCGCACGCCGGAGGCTCACGCGGCGGTTCTGGAGAAATTCCGTAGCGTGGATTCAAACGGCGTCTATACACCTCCCAGCCTGCGCGGGACCATGCTTTTTCCCGGCACCGACGGCGGCGGCGAGTGGGGCGGGGCAGCGTTCGATCCCGATACTGGACTGCTGTACGTCAATTCGAATGAGCAGCCGTGGATCATTCGACTGGTGACGCACGATACCACGTCGCTCTACAAGAACAATTGCGGCGGCTGCCATGGCGACGATTTGAAAGGCGCCCCGCCCACCTTTCCATCGCTGGTGGACATCGGAAAGCGCCGCTCGCGGGAGGACCTTGCCGCCATCATTCGAGAAGGTACGGGCCGCATGCCGGCCTTCGATTATCTCGGCCGCAACGTGAATGAGATCGTCGATTTCCTGATCACCGGCAAAGATACCGGCGACACCTCCGAGGAGCATGATCCCAGTTGGCTGAAGTACCGCAATGAAGGCTACATTTTGTTTCGCGATCCCGACGGCTATCCTCCGCTCACGCCGCCGTGGGGGACCCTGAATGCGATCGATCTGAACAAGGGAGAGATCCGCTGGCAGATTCCGTTCGGCGAATATCCGGAACTGGTCGCCAAAGGAATCAAAGACACGGGCAGCGACAATTACGGAGGTCCCGTGGTGACGGCGAGCGGCCTGCTCTTCATTGGCGCGACGAATTTTGACAAGAAGTTCCGCGCTTTCGACAAACTGACGGGCAAGCTGCTGTGGGAGACCGTGCTGCCCGCGGCCGGCAACGCTACGCCGTCGATCTATGAGATTCATGGTCGTCAATATGTCGTGATCGTGTGCGGCGGCGGAAAAAACGGGGCTGCCTCGGGTGGCAGCATAGTGGCTTTTGCATTGCCCGGCAAATGAAGGAGAGACAATGAGGAACGTTAAAGCTTCGCTGCTGCTTTTTCTGGCAAGCTGTTTGAGCGCGCAGGTAACCGCCCTGAAGATCGGTCATTTGGTCGACCCGGAGAATGGGACGGTGGCGGCGAATCAGGTGATTCTGATCGAGAATGGAAAGTTCACCGCGATCGGCGCGAACGTCGCCATTCCAGCCAGTGCCACCCAAATCGATCTGTCTCAATATTATGTGTCTCCCGGTTTGGTGGATGCCCATAATCATCTCGCTCTGACCTATAAGGAGGAGCCCGAGCATAATAGCTACTACCTGACGGCGGTGATGGATTCGACCGCGCTTCGCGCCATTCAAGCGGTCTCAAACGGCATGACCATGATGAACGCCGGCTTCACCGTGGTGCGGGATCTAGGAAACAACGGCAATTATGCCGACACGGCGCTTCGCGTGGCGATCGAACAGGGATGGGTTCCCGGTCCGACTCTGATCAATTCGGGAATTATCATCGGTGGCTTCGGCGGGCAATTTAATCCGGTGCCAGAGCGCGAGATGCTGATTGAGCCGGAATATCTGAACGCTGATACCAACGACGAGATCGTCAAAGCGGTGCGCCGCAACATCCTGTACGGGGCCAAGGTCATCAAGATTTGCGTGGATTGCAAATCCTACGGATACACCGCCGACGAAATGAGGCTCTTTATTTCCGAGGCGGCGAAATCCGGCCTTAAAGTCGCGGGCCATGTGCAGACCCACGCCGGGGCTTTGCGAGCCATCGACGCGGGCCTCTGGTCGATTGAGCATTCCGTTGCCCTCGATGATGAGACGCACAAACTCATGGCGAAGAAGGGTATCTGGCGAGTGGGCACGGAGACTCCTTTCACCACCTATCACACCAATACACCAGGCGCGAAAGAGCGTTTCGACCACCAGGTGGATGGGATGAAGAACGCCTATGCGAATCATGTGAAGATGGCTTTCTCCACGGATGCGGATTACTACATTCCCGGTATGGATCGCGGACAGGTAGTGATCGATTTCCTGAAGAGTTGGCAAGCCGCGCAAATTCCCGCGCCGGAAATTCTCAAGATCATGACGGTGAATGGATATAAGGTCAGCGATATTTATGAGAAACGCGGGCCAATCAAAGTTGGATTGCCGGCGGATCTGATTGCCGTGAGGGGCAATCCGCTGGAGGATCTGGATACGCTGAGAGACGTCCGTTTCGTCATGAAGGACGGCATCTTTTTCAAGAAAGACGGCGTCATGGTTCCGGGACCTTTTTTTCATAGTGGGCCGGTGCCGCCATCGGCTTGGCGCATTCACTAAAATATCGGCATCGGATCACTCTTGATAACTTCTTGACGGATTTCGTACGACTTCCTGAAGCCTTTCGATTTATCTTCGAAGTAGCGGTGCTCCCTGTTGCGCGCCGTGCTTATGCAAGACGAAGACGACCTATCGTTTGTAATCCCCACACACCGTTTGCGTGACGTCGGCGAGACGGTTGAGCAGTATGACGAACATTTTTGGCGGAACGGGCACTCACCTCAAATCACCGTATTTGACGACTCCACGCCGGCGAATCAAGAGAAATATTTCCCGCTGCTAGAGAAAACGAAAACGCATAACGACCTGTACTACGTCGGTCCGCGCGAGAAAGAGCAATTTCTTTCTTATCTAAACAGCAGGCTACGCGATAAGCGGCTGGAGTCGTTGATCAAGAGCCTTTTTCGCCCCAGCTACGGCGGAAATCGCAATCATACGCTGATGTATACGCTGGGCGGCCTCATGATCAGCTCCGACGACGACATGCGGCCATATTGCCTGGTGGAGTATAGCCCGGAGTCGCTGGGTGACGATGAGGTCTGCCGCGGACGCCTTCATAAGGCCGGTGAGAATGGTTACACGCGCAAATCGTTCGACATTACGGCGGCTTTCCTGGACGTCCTGGGCAAGCCGGTGAGTGAGGTTCCAGACAATTACGAACGAGGCGAGTTGCTGGTGGATACCGCCATGGACCTCGAAACCAACGCCAGCAAAGGTCTGACGCGAGAGAACTCGCTGATGCTCGAACGCGGGACTGTGCCGGATAACAGTGTCGTGAAGATGGCACAAACGTTTCGTTCCGGAACCAACGATATTGACGCCACAGACTTTCTGGAGATGTTCCTCGAAGATGAAGAGCAGACAAGTCTGGAAGCGCTGAACGATCTCTACGTCCTGGTCAACTTCCGTCCGGCAGTCACGCGCAAAAACTGGCGGATGGACTGCGGTGTCGCGGGCTACGACAATACATTCGGGCTCCCCCCCTTCTTTCCCACCCGGCTGCGTTTCGAAGACTACATCTACCGCCTGTGGGTGCAGCAAAGCGGAATGGTAGCGGCTCATGTGGATGCTGCGCAGCATCACATGAAGAGCAATTACATGCGGAATCCGCCGGCCGCGGAGATCTTCAATGAGGAGGTGTGCAATCTCCTGAAGCGCAAGATCAAGTCCACCGTTACCCACATGGATTCGCTTACCATTGCGTTCGATTACGACGGCGAGGTTACGGCTGAGGATGCACGTGAAATCCTGGACAAGATCTCGGCATTGCATCAACGCGCGGTCAAAGCTTCCGAAAACGCGCGAACCCCGGATCGGGCGCAAGCCTTGCGCGTGTTTGCGGCCAGCCTCGAAAAGGCGTTCTACAGCTTCGAGCCCGATTTCTTCCAGCAGAACCTGCTGCGCATTGTGGACGACGTTGTCGGCATCATCAAAGCGTCGATTCAGCTATGGCCCACGCTGGTGGAGATCGCCTACTTCGAGAAGCGCCGCAATGGTTTACCCAGGACGCTTGTTCAGAACCAGAAGAAGTAAGAGAGAGGTTTCAACTGCTATGCGTATCGCACAGGTTGCGCCGCTTTATGAAAGTGTGCCGCCGAAGCTATATGGGGGAACGGAACGCGTCGTCTCCTACCTGACGGAAGAGTTGGTGAGGCTGGGCCATGAGGTCACGCTGTTTGCCAGCGGCGACTCTGAAACTGCGGCCAGATTGGTCCCGGCTTGTGATCGCGCCCTGTGGCACGATCCCAACTGCCGCGAGACCTTGCCGCACCACGTCCGGCTGATGGACCTGGTTTTTCGCGACACGCGGAAGTTTGACGTGATCCATTTCCATTGCGACTACCTGCACTTCCCGCTGCTGCGCGGCAACCTGACGGCGGGAGTCACGACGTTGCACGGCAGGTTGAATCGTCATGATCTTCAGCCTTTGTTCGACGAGCATTGGGACGCGCCTCTAGTCTCTATTTCCGACAATCAGCGGCGCCCCTTGCCCGAGGCGAACTGGCAGGCGACTGTTTATCATGGCTTGCCTCGCGACCTCCACACATTCCGCCAGCGTACCGGCGATTACTTGCTATTCGTGGGAAGAATCTCACCTGAGAAGCGGCTGGACCGCGCTATCGAGATCGCGCGCCGAACCGGGCGGCAGCTCAAAGTAGCGGCCAAAATTTACGAAGAGGATCGCAGCTATTACCAGAGTTCGATTGAGCCTCTGCTACGCGAATCTAAATCGTTCGTTGAATTCGTAGGAGAAGTCGGCGGTGACGCCAAAGATAAATTGATGGGCAATGCGTACGCCCTCCTGTTTCCGATTGATTGGCCGGAGCCGTTCGGGCTCGTCATGATTGAATCGCTCGCCTGCGGCACGCCAGTCGTTGCTTGGAATAACGGATCGGTCCCGGAAGTGATTGCCAATGGCGAGACTGGGTTCGTAGTGGATTCTATCGACGAGGCGGTGAGTGCCGTAGCCGAGGTTCGACACCTGAGCCGTCACGCCTGCCGTCGAGCCTTCGAGGAACGCTTCGACGCCTCGCGAATGGCTCGGAATTATGTCGACGTGTATTCCCAGTTGGTCCACGGCGCGTATTCCGGCATCAAGGTTGGCGACTTGGAGACGATCACATGGCCGGCACTCTCTCACATCTCCTAGCCGATCCGGCTGGCAGCCATCCTGAGGACGCCCGCCATATTCTTGCCGATTCCAGTCTGACCGACGAGCCGATTCGAGTCCTCAAGCACGGCGACACCTTCGCGGTGTTCGATCAATACGGCGATATCCGGCCGGGTTCAAGCAAAGAGGAAGGCCTCTATCATGACGGCACACGATTTCTGTCGCGCCTGGTGCTTGAACTAGAGGGTGCAAGACCATTCTTCCTCAGCTCCACGATCAGAGATGATAACGACCAACTCACGGTCGCGCTCACGAACCCGGATCTTTGCCGGGAGGGCCGCGTATACCTTCCGCTCGGTTCCTTACATCTCGGGTGGAAGAAGGTTCTATGGCACGGAGTGTGCTACCAGGAGCTGCGCATCGAAAACCACGGAATGCAGCCCGCCGATGTTGGAATCGGAATTCAATTCGGCGCGGACTTCGCGGATATTTATGAGGTTCGAGGCCTCAAGAGAAAAGCTCGGGGCCAGGACCTGGAACCGGAAGTTAGCAATAGCCGGGTGACGTTACGCTATCGCGGATTGGATAAGGTCGTACGCCGCACGATCCTGCAATTTACACCACCGCCGGCGCTACTGGATGAAACTCAGGCACAGTTTCGTGTTTCCTTGCTGCCAAAACAGTCAATCGTAGTCTACCTGGCTGTCGGGTGCGAACGGGAGCATGCATCAAGTCCCCTGTTGCATTTCGAACAGGCAAGATCTGCCGCCAGGACCAGTCTCGTTGCGCAGAAAGAGCGGTTTTGCCGGATCGAAGCCTCCAACGGGCAGTTCAACGCCTGGGTAAAACGGGCTGCCTCCGACCTACACATGATGACTACCATGCTGCCCACCGGGCCATACCCTTACGCGGGAGTGCCATGGTTCAACACTCCATTTGGCCGCGACGGGTTGATCACGGCGCTGGAGTGTCTGTGGCTTCAACCGGAGTTAGCCAGAGGTGTCTTAGCTTATCTGGCTGCAACCCAAGCGACCGAGACTATTCCGGAGCAGGACGCGGAACCCGGCAAGATCCTGCACGAGTCCCGCAACGGTGAAATGGCGGCGCTGGGCGAGATGCCTTTTGCTCGCTACTACGGCAGCGTGGATGCAACGCCGCTTTTCATTCACCTCGCAGGCGCATACTATGAACGCACCGGAGATCGCGCGTTCATAAAGCACATCTGGCCCAACATCGAAGCGGCTCTGCGTTGGATGCATCGATACGGCGACCGTGACGGAGACGGTTTTCTCGAATATAGCCGCCAGTGCCCTGACGGTTTGGTGCATCAAGGCTGGAAGGATTCCGATGATGCGATCTTCCACGCCGACGGTTCCCTGGTCCGCGGACCAATCGCCGTCTGTGAAGTGCAGGGCTACGCTTACGCGGCGTGGCGGGCGGGCGCCGCGCTGGCCGGCGCACTCGGCCACAAGGAGCAGTCCGAGGAGTTTGTCAACCGGGCGGAAATACTACGCGCGTGTTTCGATAGCGCATTCTGGTGGGATGAGGCGGGTACTTACGCCTTGGCTTTGGATGGCGACAAGCGTCCGTGCCAGGTGCGAACATCAAACGCCGGCCAGTGTCTCTTTTTCGGTATCACTCCTCCTGAGCGGGCTGCACGCATCGCTCACACTCTTTTGGCCCCAGAGTCGTTTTCCGGCTGGGGCATTCGCTCCCTAGCCGCTGCCGAGCCCCGCTATAACCCGATGGGCTATCACACGGGCGGTGTTTGGCCGCACGATAATGCGCTGATCGCCTCTGGGCTGGCCCGCTATGGAATGGTAGAAGAAGCATCGCGGATTTTCACAGGTCTGTTTGACAGCGCGATGTATCTCGACTTGCATCGAGTCCCGGAACTGTTTTGTGGATTCCCGCGGGATCCGGGGGAGGGGCCGATTTTGTATCCTGTCGCTTGCGCTCCGCAAGCATGGTCTGCGGCGTCGGTTTTCCTGCTTTTTCAGTCCTGTCTCGGCTTGGCAATCGACGGTGTAGCCTCCAAGATTTCCTTTGTCCGTCCCTGGCTACCGCCCTTCCTGAATGAGGCAACGATTCTTAACCTCCAGGTTGGGGACGCCAGCGTGGATCTGACTCTGATCCGCCACGAACACGATATCAGCGTAAGAGTATTAGAGCGAAGAGGGGATGTAGAGATTGTGGTTGCCATTTGAGAGATTAGGCGCTTGTTTGTCAGAGCGATGAATGGAAGACATGGTGGAGCTCGAGCAAAAAGACCGGGAGCGGACTGCTCTCTTCGAGGAAGCGACTCGAATCGTAAAGGGAGCGGACGCGCAGTCAAGGGTTCTCAGCGCACAGGAGGACGCACGTGTACTAGAACTGATGGCAAGCGTGCGGAGATTGGAAGAAGAGATTGGACATCTCAAGAGACATAGCAGGAAGTGAATCCGATTCAACACTGGAACGGGGAACAGCCATGAGAACCCGCCATCCTGACTAGCGCGGCTTTGCTTGCGTTGCGCGTACGGTTTTCACGTTGCGACATCATTCCCACCATCGGTGATCAATGCCATTAGGGCGCACTGCTAACTACAAGGTGGCTTGGTTGGTTGGGTCGCCGAACGAAACCACTCATCACACCGGAAGCTCTCAATGCCGACCCCTGTGATCTTTCCTCGGGAGTGGACAACGCCAGTATTAGATAACTATCAACAGGCCGGTGATGGTAGGGGACGGGAATTTCGGCATCTTTTCCACTGTTATGGCGCTCAGCAGTGGAGCTGGGAGTGGTTTTATGTTTGACTGCTGCGTGCGCGAAATCTCTGTGGGGCCGTGCGATCTCGCAAAGGGGCCACAAACACACATGGAATAAGTCAAGGGAGTCTGGTGACTGGGAGACGGTGTCGACGTCGGGGTTTGCAAAAGGCTACCCTGAAGGACGGAACGGATATCGTCCGCGCTGCCGTCGGGAGGAAACATCCTCAAAATGAACTGCACTCGAATCCACGCCTGCCTGTTGGCCGGTGTTCTAGCCGCTGCGCACGCCTTGGGGCAACAGCCTGCGAAAATCGCTGAGCAGCTCACCTTTGCGCCGTATCGGACAAGCGGCATCTATAGCTTGGGCGACACGGTAGGGTGGACGGTAACTCCTGGTCCTGTAGGTCCAACTTACGCCTATAAGTGGACCATCCGGCGCAACAACGCGGTGGTGCTCAAGGAAGGTAAGATCGACCTCTCCTCCGGCAAGGACAAGATCGAAATCACGGGCGATGAGCCGGGCATGATTTACGTCGCGATTGAACCTTACGCTGTACTTGCAGACGAGGCCGCTGGCGGCTACGTGGGCGGCAACACCGGCCGCAACAACGGGCTCTATACCGTTGGCGCCGCGGTCGCGCCAACCCAAATCGGAATTTCTACTCCACGTCCGGATGACTTCGATGCCTTTTGGGAGACGAAGCTGGCGGCCCAGGCGAAGGTGCCCGTCACCGCCGTGCTGACGCCATTCGAGGCCGCCATATCTGGCGTGGAGATGAGTATCTTCGCCATCGACGCGCTTGGCTCCCAAGTGCATGGCTTTTTAGCGAAGCCCTCCAGGGAGGGCAAGTTTCCCGCCCTCATCCAGTTGCAATATGCCGGCGTATACGCCCTAAATGCACGCGCCAACGCGGAACGGGCCGCGCAAGGCTGGCTGGTGCTTAACGTCGATTCGCACGACAAGCTGCCGACCGACGCTTCTGGCGACATTCCGCGCAACTATCAGGCCGTCGGCAACACGGGTCGCGAGACGTCCTATTTTCTGAACATGTATCTGCGCGATTCCCGCGTCCTTGATTTTCTGATGACCCGGCCCGACTGGGATGGAAAGACGATCGTGCTCGCAGGTGGGAGCATGGGAGGGCAGCAGAGTCTGGTGCTCGCCGGTTTGCGGCCTGAGAAAATCACCGCGGTGCTGACGTGCGTTCCCGCCGGCGCCGACACCAACGGCGATCTGCACGGACGCAAGGCGGGATACCCCAATTGGCCATCCGACAATCCGGACGTGATGAAGACGGCGCTGTACTTCGATCCGGTCAATTTCGCGTCGCGGATCAAGGCTCCGGTGCTAGCAGGCATCGGCTTTATTGACACCGTTTCGCCGCCTGCGGGGATTTGGACCGTGCTCAATCAGATTCCCGGTCCTACTGAACCGCTGCCCATGATTGAATCCGAGCACGATAATCTGACTCCCCAAAAGGAACGGGCGTGCCCCGCGAGAACCAAGGAAATCCTCGATCTCATAGTGAATGGTGGTGAATATAAGCCTCGCAGCCTCGAAAAATGATCACGTGCCATTGGGCGAGGGCGCTATCTTATGCGAGCTAATGTTCGGCCTCGCTCCGTTTTTTTCGTTTCAATTCGGGCTCTCACAACATGTCGCGTTCGCCGCTGCGGCCCCCACAAGAGGGGAGTTTGTAGATGTGGGATATTTCGGATGTTTCAGGGCGCAATACGGCCTTGCGAAATTTCGTAAGCGACCGGCTTGACCCCCTGGATCAAGCCGGCCGCTAGTGGATTGAGAAGTCTCTCACATGGGGCCCCGGCTTACGATCGCGTCTTGGTGAAGGACTCACGCATCCGGTATTCCATGCTTCGATGCACAACTCTCTGAAATCCTCG
>JBEKPC010000101.1:0-19331 GCA_049521155.1 Bryobacteraceae bacterium | reverse complement strand
CGGAAGTATTTCTCAAGGCGGTGTCTGTGGTGCGAAACCTTGGCCATCCACTGGCCAATTTCACGACCGTCAATTTCGATTTTCTCCAGCACTACCGGCCCACCGTGAACGTGGTCCAACGGCCCCACGCAAAATCCGGCGGACGAGGATTCGCCATCACCGGACATCATGAACTCATGATCCCTTTGCTGGCCGCGGCGCTGATCGAATCCGAATGATGCTGACAGACTTAGAATCCCGCGAATATCCCTTCTGGACGTACGAGGATCTCGGTCTGCTCCTCGGCTCGGTCATTCCAGTAATGCTGTTGGGGACGCTGATTATCCGGCTGATCCCGGCATCCAGCGGTGCCGTCCGATTGATGGTTTATCAGTTGCTGATCTATGCGCTGCTGCTGGGCGTGCTCTATCTATTAGTGGCCTGGCGGTATCAGGAGCCATTCTGGAAATCGCTGCGCTGGAAACCGTTTCGGCTCCCCTTTCTGTACGCCGCCGCGGGCCCTCTACTGGCGATCGCCACCTCTACGATGGGCGTATTCCTGAAGGCGCCACCGATCCCATCGCCGATCGAGGACCTGATCTCAGACCGCCGCTCCCTGTTCATCATGATGTTGTTTTTAACCTTGATCGGGCCGGTGTTCGAGGAGCTCATGTTTCGAGGTTTTCTGTTTCCGCTGCTGGCCCGATCGGTAGGACCCTGGCCGGGAATCCTGCTCACCGCGACACCTTTCGCGCTGGTTCATGGCAGCCAATATCACTGGTCCTGGCAGCATTTGACGATCGTTGGCATGGCCGGCGCGGTTTTCGGTTTCGTGCGCTATAAAACCGGCTCGACCGCCGCCGCCACGCTGGTCCACACCGGCTACAACGCCACGATTTTTGTCGGATTTCTGGTCCAGAAGTCGCTCTAAGCCTCTTGACTTATTCCGGAAGCTTTCATACACTTAACGGTGTTAAGTCTTATGGGAGTTCAAGAACGCCGGGCGCGCGAAAAAAAAGAACTTCGCCAGGAGATTCTCGATGCCGCCCGCGCTATGTTCGTGCACGAGGGCTTCGAAAACGTCTCCATGCGCAAGATCGCGGAGAAGATTGAGTATTCGCCCACTACCATCTATCTCTATTTCAAGGACAAAGCCGACCTCCTCGATTGCATTTGTGAGGAGACTTTCGCGCGCCTTGTCCGCAAACAGAACGCCATCGATCAGGCCGTTACCGATCCGATTGAGCGGCTCAAGAAGAACATGCGCGCCTATATCGAATTCGGCCTGAAGTATCCCAATCACTATAAAGTCGCGTTTTTGATGACCGAGGATTTCGAGGAGCGCCTGCAATGCGAACGCTCCCGCGAAATGGGCAAAAAAGCCTACCTGCATCTGCGCAACGAACTGGGGTGCTGTGCCTCACTGGGCCTGATCCAGGTGGCCGATATCGAAGCCTCGGCGCAAGTGATCTGGGCCAATATTCACGGCCTCACTTCGCTGCTGATCACCCATCCGCGCTTTCCCTGGCTGGACCGCAATCTGCTTATCGATACACAGATTGAGAATACGTTAGCCGGTTTACAGGTCAAGCAGCCGGCGATCGCGAACTGACCCCCTGGCTCACGCCAGTGCGGGGATTTTAGTCAGAGTTCTCGGTAGCTCACTAGCTCCACCCCGGACTCCCGCAATGCGTCACGTACTTCGGGAGCCGTCAGCGCGCGCAATTCCTGTTCCCGCGATTCCTTCAATCTGGTGCGCGCCGCACCCAACTCCGCCGTGCAAATCCCCGGGTGACACATGAATTCGGTCGAGCCTTCCGGCAACGCCCGGATCAACGCCGCCACATCCGAGGCGTCAAATTTTCCCGTGATCTGAAACCCCGCGAAATGGTCGGTCGACCGGCAGCCGTGCCGCGTCAGCACTCGCTCAAACCGGCTCCGCACCACGCCGAAGGCCCGGCTCACGGTACGTTTTTTCCACGAAACACCGCCCGGCTGAAGAGGAAAATCGAACGGCCTCCGCACCCATGGAATCTTGAACTCCTCAGAGATCCGCGCCACTGCGTCCAATACCGGAGGCAGCAGATGCGTGTGTTTATGCGTATCCAGGTGGGATGGCTTCAACCCCGCGTCCAACACCCGCCGCACCTGCGCCGATAGTTCCTCATAAATGCGAATCCGCCGCAGCATGACCGCCCGCATCAACTGCGCCACCGTCATGGGAAAAGGCGGTTGCCCGACCAGCACCAGGTGCACCCCGATATCGAGCGTTGGATTCTCCCGCGCCAGCCGCACCGCATCGTCAAACGCCGCGCCGTTGCTCATGATCGTGGTGGCAGTCAGGATGCCGTCGCGATGCGCCTCCACGATCCCCTGGTTCACGTCCCGCGTGAAACCGAAGTCATCGGCGTTGACTACTAAAGTCCGCGACACTAGAACAGTTTCAAATAGATGGTCAAAAACTTCTTCGGATTCGCCCGGAAATCCTTCAACAACGCCCGTACTTCCCGCGTCGTTCCGTCGAGATTTTCATAGAGCGCGGGGTTATTCAGCAGTTGTCCCACCGTTCCCTCACCCTTGTTGATCTTATCGAGCATCACGTCCACCCGCCCCATGGTGGCCTTGATCTCGTCGTGCAACTCGTCGCTCTTCAGCAGCTTGCCCACATCGCCTTTGCCTGAATCGATATCGGCCAGAATCTTGCGGACATCGGCGATGGTCTTGAGTGCTTCATTGTAGACCGCCGGATCTTTCACGAACTTCCCGATGGTGCCGTCGCCCTTTTCGATGTCATCCATCAAGCCGTTGATCCTGGCCATAGACGCGCGAATGTCGTCATACATCGCGCCGTTGTCATGTAACAGCTTGCCCACCGAGTTGTCGCTCGATTCGGCCGCGGTCCGTAGCGTCACCACCAGCTTCTCCGCCTCCACTACAATGCTGGTCATCTTTCTGGCGATGGTGTCATCCACCAGCAGCATCCCGATGGTGCCTTTGCCGGCTTGCACCTGATCGACAATCACGCCCGCCTTGGTCACAATGGATTGCAATGCGGTCAGCGTCGTATTGCCCTGCTTCACGAAATCGTCGATCGTCGGCACATCCGTGCTCAGCACCACGCCGCCCTTGGCGATGAGCTGTAGGCTCTGCCCCTTCTTGATATTGATGTACTTCGTGCCCAGCAAATTCCCCGCCGTGATCTCCGCGTGCGAATCCACTGGAATCGACTTCAGGTATTCGTCATCGATCTGCATCGTGACTTTGATGACTTTTCCCGGCTGGCTCGATCCCGACAAATCTACGTGCGTAACTTTGCCCACCGTGATGCCGTTCAGCGTCACCTGCGCGGCCTTCGCGATTGCCGCCGAATCGTCGAAATAGGTATAGAGATCGGATGTGCTCTTGAAAATATTGTTCGTGCCGGCCAGCAGGAACACCAGCACGCCCAGGATGGCCAGCGCGAAGGCAGCCATGATTCCCACCCGCAACTCTGACCATTTTGCTTTGCTGCTCACCGGCATAAGTTATTTCACGAACTTCCGAATATACGGATCCTGGGAGGCCCTCAATTCCGCCTCTGACCCATCGAACACCAAGCGCCCCTGATTCATTACGAAAAACTTCGTTTTCACCTCGCCAAGCCCCGCCGCCTCTTTCGCCGGTTCGATCTGACCACTGTCAGGATTGTAGCGAAAATTCGCCATCAAATGCCCGTCCTGATAGCGGTGCGTCACCAGGATCGCCGCCGTGTTGCGCGAATCCCGCTCTTTAATTAGCAAATGGATGATCAGATTTGCCGTAATCGGGTCGAGTCCGGCCGTCGGCGAATCGTACAATACCAGCGGCGGCTCCGTCACCACCGCGCGCGCGATCCCCACCCGGCGCCGCATGCCGCCTGAAACTTCGCTCGGATATTTCAGCAGCGTGCTCCCCAATTCGACGAAGTTCAAGGTCTGAAGCACCTTCGCATCCACCGCTTCCTCTGAAAGCGGACCGTCGCCGTTCCTGCGTGCCTGCTGATTCAATAACGGATATGCCACATTTTCCGCGATCGTCATCGAATCGAACAGTCCGCCCTCCTGAAACAGCACGCCCACCTTGCTGCGAATCGCGTACATGGCCGATTCCTTGAAATCCGTAACGTCCTCGCCAAACAGAATCACGCGTCCCGAATCCGGCTTCTCCAGGCCCATCGCCGTTTTCAACATCATGGTCTTGCCGCTGCCCGCCGCGCCGAACACCACCCGTGTTTCGCCTGCGTTCATTGCAAAAGAAACATGATCCAACGCCGGAGTCTTGTCGAAATGAAGACTCACGTCCTCGAAGCGAAGAACTTCGGATGTTGCGGTGTCGGCCATGGGCGTCTTTAAAAGAACATTTAAAAGAACAAGGGATCGATGAACGATGTAATCACGAAAATCCAGATGGAAGCGACCACCACCGCTTGCGTGGTCGCGCGTCCCACACCTTGCGTTCCACCCGTCGTCTGAATGCCGTAAAGGCAGCCTACAAGCGAGATCACAATGGCGAACAGAAACGGCTTGATCAGGCCCTGCGCCAGATCCTGGTAGATCAGCGCGCGCCATGCCGAGCTCCAATAGAGCGACCATGTCATGTTCAACAGGCCGACCGCGATCAAAGACCCGCCGATCAGACCGATGAAATCCGCGATGATCGTCAGCAGCGGCAGCACCGCCATCAGCGCAATCAGGCGCGGTGTCACCAATTTCTGAATCGGATCCGTGCCCAGCGCGCGCATGGCATCGATCTGCTCCGTGACTTTCATCGATCCCAATTCGCTGGCGATGCCGCTCGCGTTACGCCCCGCCACCAGCAGCGCCGTCAGCACCGGTCCGAATTCGCGCACCAGGGAGATCGCGACAATCTGTCCGATCTGCCCTTGCGCCCCGTACGTAGTGAGCGCGCGCCCCATTTGCAGACCCATGATGATGCCGCTGAAAAATCCGATCAGAATCACAATCGGCAGGGAGCCCACGCCGATCACATCCATCTGGATAAAAATATCGTCGACGTAATGCGGCCCGCGGAAGATGTTGCGGAACGCGCGCGCCGCCAGGTACAGAAATTCCTGGAACGTCTCTATCCACGGTTTGATGAAGTCGAGCAACCCAGAGCCCCCAATATTGTCGATGCTAACATGAGGTCATCCAATGAAAGGTTTAACCGATATTCCCGGAATCATGGTTGGCCATGCCTCCGATTATGACGGATTAACAGGGTGCACAGTTATCTTATGTGAGCGCGGCGCAGTCGCGGGCGGTGAAATTCGCGGCTTCGCGACCGGAACCGGGGAGTGGGACCTGCTCAGTCCTTATCACGTCACGGAAAGAATTCACGCGGTGGTATTCGCCGGCGGGAGTGCCTTCGGACTCGAAGCCGCGTCCGGTGTGCGCCGTTTTTTAGCCCACAAAGGCATCGGTGTAGAGACGCCGTCGGCCCGCGTGCCCCTGGTTGTCTCGGGCATTCTCTACGATCTTTCAATCGGCAAAGCGAGCGCGCATCCGACCCGGGAAATGGGAGAAGCCGCCGCCGCAGCCGCGACCGATAAGCCAGTGGTAGAAGGCGCCATCGGCGCAGGCACCGGCGCAACCGTCGGCAAAATGCTCGGGATGAAGGGAGCCATGAAAAGCGGCCTCGGCACCTTCACCGTAATGCTCGACTCCGGCGTGATAGTGTCCGCTCTATCGGTAGTGAACGCCGTAGGCGATGTGATCGATCCCGCAACAGCAAAGATCATCGCCGGCGCCCGAACCGCCAGCGGAGAATTCGCCAACAGCGCCGAACTCATGAAGAAAGGCTCCGGCCAAGGCCTGGTGCGAAATACAACTTTAGTAGTAGTAGCCACCAACGCCGCCTTAACCAAAGTCGACGCCAACCGCCTGGCCCACGTAGCGCAATTGGGGATGGCCAGAACAATCAACCCAGTAAACACCACCAGCGACGGCGACCTGGGCATCGCGCTATCGATCGGCGATCAAAAAGCCCCCATAGACGCCCTAGGAGTAGCAGCCTCAGAAGCCGTAGCAGAGTCAATCCTGCGAGCCGTGCGATTAGCCCCCACGCTCGGCGGAGTGCCGGGGTTGAAGAAGAATTAAGAAACTCTGCTTGGCAGAACAACACTAATATCGGTGTTCCGAAAATCCCGATCAAGCGTCAGCAAAGGACAAGCCTCTTCTTTCGCCAGGGCATATGCAAAACAATCGCCGAGATTGAAGGGGTATCGGAGGCGCGCCGCCGCGACAATTTCTGCGTGCCGCGGTGTGGACGCCACTACTTTAATGGATGTGCGTTCGATCGACTCGCGAATCAGCGCCGCATGGGACGGCTGTTTAGCCTGCAACAGAATCAGAACCTCAGCGTAGTTTACGCTGCTCATGAGAAGATGGGCCCGATTCGATTGCAATTGATCAGCAGCCCACTCGCCATGGCTCTCCTGGAATATGATTGCCAGCAGTGCGGACGTGTCTACGACCACAACTCGTCTTCGGTCTTAAACTGGGGATTAGGATTGAGTGGCGCCTTTAGGCCGATCCCGAGCAGGGAGTGAAAATCACAATCGGCCTTAGCCCTTTCCCGCTGCGCCAACTCACGCAATGCCAGGCGGATCGCGTCGGATTTCCGCTTGATACCTTGCCGTTTCATGAAGAGCTTCAGATCCCGCTCGAACTCGGAGGTAACGTTCAGATTAAGCTGCTTCATACATACAGTATACAGCCCCGGCCTGTATCGAGAGTAGCTGGCTGTCAGTCGCCGTCTTTCTTCCAAAGATCATCCTCGCTCTTGAACCTGGGATTCGGATTCGCCGGCCCTTTCGCCGCAATTCCAATCCACGATCGGAAGTCCGTCTTCGGAATGATTGCTTCCGATTTGCCTTCGCTCACCCGGCGTTTTGTAGGCTGAGGATCGCGCGCAGCCCGCTTCACAAAATCGGCAGCCCATGCCGATGCAGCACCGACTCGACATCTGTCTTCATCATCCGCGACGCGTCGTAATCGACAGTCAGCTTATCCAGCCCCGGCGTCACCTGCACCCGCGCGATGCCGTAGGTGCTCGGCAAATCCGCGACGCTCCCCAATTCCGGTTCCGTCAACGGACGCGAAAGATCATAGTGCAAAGTCACTTTTGTCATGAAAACCTCAGTTTAACAACTTCCATTTGATCTGCCGCAGCATCCCGAGCCACACCTCGGCATCGTGCGGAGTCAATCCCATCCGCCGCACTAACCTGCGAATCTTCATCTTCGTCGACCCTTCCACGCGCGCATTTACGTAACCGCAGCGATCCAGCACCTCTTCGAGCAGCGCCGTCACCCGCTCCATCTCCTCCGCGCTCGCCGCGGGTTTCGCTTCCACCTTCGCCTGAACCGCCGCGGGATTCCGCATGATCTCGTACAGGCACACCGCGACCGCCTGCCCCAGATTCATCGACCCATGCTCTTCCCGCGTAGGAATCCGCATCAGCCAATGGCAGTAGCTCATGTCTTCATTGGAGAGCCCGAATTTCTCTGACCCGAACAGGAGCGCCACCGGCGCCGACGCCATCTTTTTCGCGATGATCTTTCCGCCCGTTTCGAGACGCCGCAGAGGATGTTCCAGCGCCCGATTGCCGATCGAAGTAGTGCCCACCACTAGGGAGCAATCCGCGACCGCCTCCGCCACAGTCTCAAACTCCCGCGCATTTATGAGGATTTTAGACGCGTTAACAGCGCTCTTTGCCTCCAAAAATGCCACTTTATACGCGTTTATCAGTCTTAGCTCAAAAACCCCGAAATTGCTCATCGCGCGTGCCGCGGCGCCAATGTTTAAAGGGTTTCGAGGCGAAACCAACACTACGCGAAGGTTCATTTTTCGCGGCTGACAGCGTCCAGCACGCCGTTGATAAATGCCACCGATTCGTCGCCTGAAAACTGGCGCGCCAAGTCGAGCGCCTCGTCGATCGCCACCGCCGGCGGAGTCTTCAAATCGCTCATTTCATACACCGCCAGCCGCAGGATATTTCGATCCACGGCCGGCATCCGTTCAATGCGCCAATTCGCTGATTTATCGGAGATTACCTTGTCGATGGAAGCCGAATTTTCCACCGCGCCGCGCACCAGCGTCTCCATAAACTCATCCGGATCGGTCGGTTTCGGATCGTCTTCTTCGGAACCCAGCGTATCGTAGAACGAAGCGATCGCCTCACCGATCTCCTGCTTGCGCAAGTCCCACAGAAACAGCACTTGCAGCGCGCGGGCGCGGGAACGATGGCGCGCCGGCATGTTAATTCGCCACGCGGATCGCGAAGCGAGCCATCTCGATCGCCGTCATCGCCGCATCGCGCCCTTTGCCGGACCGCGCTTCCGCCTGCGCCAGCGTATCGGTGGTTAACACCCCGAATGACACCGGGATGCCGGTTTCAAGGGCGACATTTTGCAGTCCCCGCGCCGCTTCTCCGGCCACAAAATCGAAATGCGGAGTATCGCCGCGAATCACCGCGCCCAGCGCAATAATGCCGTGGTAGCGATGCGTTTGCGCCAGCATTTTCGCCGCCAACGGCAATTCGAAAGCGCCAGGCACTTGAAATACATCCACTTCCGCCTTCGCTAAAGCTTCGCGCGCGCCGTCCAGAAGCTTGTCCGTAATCATAGAGTTGAAGCGCGCCACCACAATCGCGAACCGCAGCCCGCTGGCGTCAAGATTGTTCCAATTGAGAGAATCGACGGACATCGTGGGATAATTAGGGGTTTCCAGGTTCATCATACCGCATGCTCCCCGAGTTCATCCGAAATTTCAGTATCATCGCGCACATCGATCACGGCAAGTCGACTCTGGCCGATCGTCTTCTCGAAGCCACCCATGCGCTCGCCCAGCGCGAGATGATGGCGCAGGTGCTCGACTCCATGGATCTGGAGCGTGAACGCGGTATCACCATCAAAGCGCACGCCGTTCGCCTCACCTACATCGCGAAAAGCGGCGTTGAGTATCAGCTCAACTTGATCGATACGCCGGGCCACGTCGATTTCACCTACGAAGTATCGCGCAGTCTGCAAGCCTGCGAAGGCGCGCTGCTGGTGGTTGATGCATCGCAGGGCGTGGAGGCGCAGACCCTTGCCAACACCTATCTGGCGCTGCACCACAATCTCGAAATCATTCCGGTGATTAATAAAATCGATCTTCCATCGGCTGAGCCGGAACGGATTCGGGAACAAATTGAGTCGCTCATCGGCCTCGATGCCAGCGGCGCGATTCTGGCCAGTGCAAAAAACGGCATCGGCATTCAGGAGATTCTCGAAGCGGTGGTGGAGTTGATCCCGCATCCGAAAGGCTCGCCCGATGCGCCGTTAAAAGCGTTGATTTTCGATTCCTGGTTCGATCCCTATCGCGGCGTCATTATTCTGGCCCGCGTGATGGAAGGGACCATGCGCAAAGGCCAGAAAATTCGCCTCTGGTCGAACAACAGCCTGCATGAAGTGGAGGGCGTAGGCTATCAATCTCCGAAACCGATTCCTTGCGATACGCTTTCAGCGGGCGAGGTCGGCTTCCTGTTCGCCAATATCAAAACCGTGTCCGACGCACAGATCGGCGATACGATTGTGGATGTCGCGAATCCGGCGCCGGAGCCTTTGCCTGGGTTCGAGCCCTTGAAGCCGATGGTATTCGCCGGTCTCTATACCATCGAAGCTCATGAACACGGCCTGTTGCGCGATGCCCTCGAAAAATTGCGCCTCAACGATAGCGCGTTTAATTTCGAGCCTGAGAATTCGGTCGCGTTGGGATTTGGCTTCCGCTGCGGCTTTCTCGGCCTGCTTCATTTGGAGATCATCCAGGAACGGCTGGAGCGTGAGTTTCAGATCGACCTGATCACCACCGCGCCCGGCGTCACCTACGCCATCACTCTGACCGATGGCACAGTCATCCAGGTCAATAATCCTTCCAAATTTCCCGATCCGTCGGACATCAGGACCATTGAGGAACCGATCATCGACGCCACCGTGATTACGCATGAAGAGTACATCGGCGAGATCCTCAAGCTGCTCGAAGAAAAGCGCGGCTCGCAGAAAAAGTTCGAATACATCGGCTCCGGCCGCGTCATGCTGCTCTATGAAATGCCTCTCAACGAAATCGTGCTCGATTTCTACGACCGCCTGAAATCGGCGTCGCGCGGCTACGCGTCGCTCGATTATCATCTGGCGGGGCATCGTGTGTCGCCCATGGTCAAGCTGGATGTTCTGGTGGCAGGGGAGCCGGTGGACGCACTCTCGATGATCGTTCACAAAGAATTCGCCTATGAGCGCGGCAAGATATTAATCGAGCGTTTGCGGAAATTGATCCCACGCCAGCAGTTCGAAGTCGCGCTCCAAGCCGCAATCGGGAGCAAGATCATTGCCCGGGAAACGATCGCCGCCTTGCGGAAAAACGTGCTGGCCAAATGCTACGGAGGCGACATTTCTCGCAAAAGAAAGCTGCTCGAAAAGCAGAAGGAAGGCAAGCGCAGAATGAAGCGTGTAGGCCGGGTAGAGATCCCGCAAGAAGCGTTTCTAGCAGTGTTAAAAGTAACCGGCAGCACCGATAACGACTAAGTCATTTTGGAGATGCTTGACGGAGCCCCAGTCCACACGCTATCTTCAACGCGAGCATGAAAATCTCCTGGCTACTGGCTGCTGGCTGCTGGCTACTCTCTTCCGCCAGCGCCCTCGATGTTCATCTCGCCCCCGCCGAACGATGGACGGAGAAGTTCGCCAGCCAGTGGTACGCCAAACAGCCGTGGTACGTCGGCAGCAATTACATCACGTCGAACGCGGTCAATCAGCTCGAAATGTGGCAAGGCGATACTTTCGATCCACCGCAGATTGAACGCGAGCTGACCTGGGCCGAAAACATTGGCATGAATACCATGCGCGTTTTCCTGCACGACCTGATCTGGCAGCAGGACGCCAAGGGTTTCAGCGAGCGCATCGACGCATTTCTGAAAATCGCCAGCAAGCATCATATCCGGCCCATTCTTGTCCTGTTCGATTCCTGCTGGGATCCTTTTCCCAGGCTCGGCCTCCAGCGGGAGCCCACGCCCGGCGTTCATAACTCAGGATGGGTGCAAAGCCCCGGCGCCAAGGTCCTGCAAGATCCGAAAGGCCGCGCTCGCCTGGAGGCTTATGTAAGGTTCACCGTCGGCGCCTATGCCAACGACCCGCGGATTCTGGCCTGGGACATCTGGAATGAGCCGGACAATATTAACTCCGGCAGTTACGACCGCATGGAACCGGCCGACAAAGTAAAAATCGTGCAGGATTTACTGCCCCGGGCCTTCGTCTGGGCGCGCGAGAAGCATCCCATCCAGCCATTAACCAGCGGAGTGTGGGCCGGCGACTGGTCCACCAACCAAAGCCTTTCCCCTATGGCGCGGATCCAGCTCGACCACTCCGATATCATCTCCTTCCATAACTATGGCCCTCCCGCCGAGTTCGAGCAGCACATCCAGTGGCTGAAGCGCTACAATCGCCCGATCTTCTGCACCGAATATATGGCGCGCCCGATGGGCAGCACCTTCGAAGGAATCCTGCCCATCGCCAAGAAGTATAAAGTAGCCGCCATCAACTGGGGCTTGGTCGCCGGCAAAACGCAGACCTACCTACCCTGGGATTCCTGGCAGCATCCCTACACCGACCGCAAGCCTTCCGAATGGTTCCACGAAGTGTTCGACCCGGACGGAAAACCCTACAAACAGCAAGAAGTAGATTTCATCCGCCAGATCACCACAAAATAACACCCGGATACATAGCTGGCTGGGCTAAATTCGCACCTTAATGCCGCCATGTTGAGATGGCCTAATGGTGATCTCAACCTCATTACCGAGCCTGGCAGCAAATTGCATCAATTTCTCCAGTGAGAACAAGGACAATCTACCCTTGTTCAATGCCGAAACTCGGGGCTGATCCACTCCGAGAATCTCACCAGCGTCGTGTTGATTAAGATTGCGCTCAGAGATGATTCGGTTGATGTGCCGGGCAAGTTCGGCCTTGGCTAGAGCCTCTTCTGGATCCGCGAATCCAAGATCAGCGAATACGTTTCCTGATCCTTTTTCGTATTCGATCGCTCGTTTCATCTGATGCTTTCAGCCGCTTTACGACTAGATTAATATCGGCCCGAGGCGTTTCTGAGCCGGTCTTGGACTTCTTCTGGAAGCGGTGGAGCACGTTGGTAGTGTATATACCGCACGGAAGTGTCACCATCGTAGTCCGAGACGATTTCAATTGCATTGTAACCGTGCATGTGTTTTGCAGAAGGATAAGGCTCACCACATTCAGCTAGGTATAAAGCATACCCGACCTCCGACTGCACCTCCTCCGGGAACTCGCTGAGCCTTTTCCGTGAGTCGCCCATCCAGTAGAGATCCTTCATGGACTCCTGGGTCATAATATGTCAGTTTTGACATCTGCGTCAAACGGAGCCTGGGAAGACTCCGACTCGCTACTGGCGGATGTAGGACGCCAGGACGACCGCTGGCGTCTGATCCGCCGGATCTGGATTGCTTGGAATCGTTCGCGCACTGGACGAATTCGCGGCCAGCGCGATCATTGCTACAAACAGGACCTGGAATGCTTTTCTCACTGACTTCACCCGTTACAAGGTTTTGGCCAGCTTGCGTCATGGAAGGCTATGCAAACAAGTAGCAGGGGGTAGTGCTACCGTAGCAGTGCCGCGATAACCTATGGTGCTGATAGGACTTGCGCGTTACCTAAAAAGCGGGTAAGCTGAGAGTTCCCGTTGGGTGTGGTTCGCCCAAGATGTCTCCAGAATTCGACAAACAGGGCGAAATCCAGCCAGACCGGATCCTCGCCGCGCTCGACAAAGCGGTCGCCAGCGACTCGTTCGGCAAAGCTGAACGGCCGGCTCGATTTCTACGCCATCTGGTTGAAACCACTCTGCGCGGCGAATCCCATCTATTGAAGGAAAGCGTCCTGGGCACCGATGTGTTTGAGCGTCCAGCCTCCTGGGACCCACGTCTCGAACCGATCGTCCGGCAGGAAGCGGCGCGGCTCCGCAAGCGGCTGGCGAAATATTACGAAAACGGCGGAGCTGCCGACGAGATCCATATCGAACTCCCGGTGGGCTCCTATGTGCCGGTGTTCCAGCGGAAGAAACCGGAGACCGAGATCGAGATCCCCCAACCTCCTCCTCCGGTCCGGCGGCGGGTGGTATGGCCTTATGCGGCGGCTGGGATCCTAGGAATTGCCTTGGCCGCCGGCGCGTGGCGCACCGTTGCTCGCTACGAAATCCAGCCAGCCATCGCCGTTTTGCCGTTCGTCAATCTGACCGCCAACCCTGACAATCAGTACTTTTCCGACGGACTCACCGACGAAATCACCGATTCTCTGGCTCGCTTCAAAACGTTGCGCGTGATCGCCCGCTCCTCGGCTTTTCAGTTCAAAGGGAAAACGGTGGATATTCATGAAGTGGGCCGCTTGCTCAACGTTTCGGATGTCCTCGAAGGCAGCGTCGCCAGATCCGGCGACCGCATCAAGATTGTCGCTCACCTGGAGCGGGTGTCGGACGGGGCCCTGATCTGGTCGAACACCTATGAACGCAAAGCGTCCGATCTCTACGCCATTCAATCGGAGCTGGCGGCGGGCATCGCGGGCGAGCTGAAAATAGCCACCGGCGGTCCGTCCAATAGGCACATTCCCAACGCCGAAGCGCATGAGTTTTTCATGAAAGGGCGTTATGAACTGCAACAGTTGACGCCGGAATCCGTGACGCAAGCCGAGTTGGATCTTCAACATGCCATCGATAAGGACCCGCAGTACGCCGCGGCCTACGTCGGCCTTTCCTCGGCAAAATACGATAAGGCGATGGCCACTGGCTCCGCCCATCAGATCGATGCGGAGCTTCAGGAAGTCGAAAGCCTGCTTCGGAAGGCGATCCAACTGGAACCCGACATGCCAGCCGCGCACGCCGAGCTGGCCCTCCAATATATGCAGTATTATCGCGATTGGGGGAAGGCCGAACAGGAGCTGCAATTGGCCTCCCGCGGCCCCTCCAGCACGGCGGTGGAACGCACTTACGGCGTTTTCTTGCTTTACCATGGGCGTATCGCCGACGCTGACCGGCATTTCTCGCGCATGGTGGAATTGGACCCCTTCTCGACCGGGTCGCAGACCAATCTCGCCACGATCCGGATGCTGGAGGGACGTTTTTCCGAGGCCCGCGAGATTGCCCAAAAAGCCGCCGCCGAAAATCCAAAGATGCTGTGGACTCAACAGGCTATCGCCTTTTCTTATATCGAACAGGGCCACCCGGAGCTGGCATTACCCATCTTCCGGCAACTGGAACAGCATTACCCCCAGGCCCAGTTAGGCGAGGCAATGGCACTGGCGAAAAACGGCCGGAAAGACGAAGCTTTGCGGCTGATTCGTCCCTACGAAGAAGACCACTCCAGCATCCCGGCGGAGTGGTTGGCTTTAGTGTACGCGTTCATGGGAGATGAGCCGAATACGGTGAAATGGCTTCAGCAGTCGGCGGATCTGCATGAAACGCAGGTACTTAGTTTGGCGGTCGACCCCGCCTTCGCTGGGATGCGAAAATCCCCGGGATTCCAAGCGCTGGTAAAGCGTCTCGGATTAGATTAAAATTCCTGGGAACTTTCAAATAAAAACCAGCTTCGCCGCTCCGTTTGGTCGATCCAGTTTTCGATCAGGCTGGCGGTGGCCACATCGTTATGTTTTTCACAGACTTCGTGGGTGGCTCGCAAATATTTCGTGAGCTTCTGGTTATCGGAGAGCAATTCGGCCAACATGTCCTTCGGCAGGACGAACTCCTCACTATTGTCCTTTAGACGCTGATACTTGGCGATCTCGCCGACGGAGTGCAGGGTGGTTCCGCCGATCTTGCGCGCCCGCTCCGCGATGTCGTCCGTCATGGCGAAGATCTGATCGCTATGTTCGTCTAAAAGCAGGTGGTAATCGCGAAAATGACGCCCGCTCATGTGCCAGTGGAAATTTTTCGTCTTCACATAAAGCCCGAACACGTCGGCCAGCAGTTTGCGCAGTTCTTCGGCGATCTCAACCACCCCTTCGCGGTCGAGGTCCGTCGGTGTTTCCAGTGCATTTTCCTTCTGAATCGTTTTGCTCATGTTCCCTTAGATGACCATAATCAGCCATTTGTTGCGAGTCAAGAGACTTTAAATGAGCTTAAACGCGCTGGATTCGCCTGAGCGTGTAAAACTCCGGATTGACGGTTTTATCCTTCAATTTTTTCCAAGCATCCTGCACATGGAGCAGGCGGCCGGTGATGTGGTTCGATTGCTGCGAGGCGAGGAAGGCGGCCAGTTCCATCTGCTGCTCCGGCGGCACGCCTCCGGTGAGTCTGATTTCTTGTGCGTCTTCAATTTCCCGCCATCCGGCGCGCTCTCCGGCAGCGAGAATCTGATCCGTCATGTGGGTATAACTTCCGCCGGGGGACATGCAGTTGATCTGCACATTGTGCTCGCTGACTTCCGCCGCCACGCTTTCGACGAAACGCGCCAGCGCCGTTTTCGTGGCCGCATAGAGGGAAAAATTGGGCCGTCCTTCGCGCGCGCCTCCGCCGGTGACGACAATAATTTTTCCGCTGCGGCGCTCAATCATCTGGGGCAACACGGCGCGGCAGCAGTTCATCACGCCGATCAGATTGGTGTCAATGGTCTCCTGCCAAGCCTTGGGCTGGGTTTCGACGAACGGGCCGATCGGTCCCTGCACGGCCGCGGCGCAGATCAGGACATCGACGCCACCGAGGTCGATGCGCATCTGGTGCATCACGGCGGTCATACGCTCATAGTCTCGAACGTCGGCCAAAATTTTCGAGGCGGAGCCGCCGGCATGGCCGATTTCGAGATGGCAAAGATCGATCTCCGCTTTGCTGCGCGCGAGCAGGCCGACCTTGGCTCCGCGCGCGGCAAATCCGATGGCTAGTCTTTTTCCGATTCCACGACCCGCGCCGGTGACCAAGACGGAAGGAGAAGGCACTTCCTACACGTTACTGCATTGCGAGCAGATGTGGCGCAACGAGTCCAGCGTCGACGCGGATCTCTACGATTTCACCGTTATCGAGCGGATATTTTCCGGCGATCCATGGGATGATTTGTTCCGTGCGGGCGTGGGCAATTTCCCGCGTGCCTTGAAACAGCACCAGAAATTCGTATTCCGTCCAGCGGCAGATCAGATCGTGATGCCGGAACTGCGAGCCCAGGCGCGCGGCGGCCTGCTGCGCCACTTCATCGCGGACATCGCCCGACAGCTCAAACACTACAATCACGGGATCCTCGCCGGCCGCTTTGCGCTGCTCGATTTGGCGCTCCATTTCACGGCGATTCATGAGGCCGGTCAAGCGGTCCGTGACTTCCGCATCCTGCAATCGTTCGGTCACGGCGGTAAGCTCGGTACGCATGCGCGACACCAGCGACTGGGTATCGTTGCTCATACTTTCAACGCAGCCCAGGAGTCCCGCCGCTTGCAGCGCCACCACTTCCGAAAGATGTTCAGGATCGGAGGGGTAAGGCGTGGTTTCCATTTGCGCGGCGAACTGGCGCAACCGCGCGCCATAAAAATCCTGGCGCTGGGAAATCGACTTCACAATTCCTTCGAGGGCGTCGATGGCCTGGCGCAGTTCAACGCCATGCTGGGTGATATATTTGGCGGTTTTGGAGGAGTAATCCTTCAACTCCCGTTCGATGACCGCGGTGCTTTCCGTCAGGGCTTCGGGTGTGGCGTCGAATGCCAGGCGGGTGCGAAGACGGTTCAGGCGGTGACGGTAGGGGCCACCCACCTCCGGACACGCGGCGCCGAGACATTCGGAAACGGCGAGCACGGTGGTGAGGTAGTTGTTGACTGCCGTATGCAGGGCGCTTAACTGCTCGGAGTCTGTCATCTAAAGATCTGCTACGAGAATTATCGGCTGTTCACTGGCGGGCGAGATGGGGGGAATACCTTAAAAAGACCGCTCCAGCGCGGGAGGCGTTAATATTGTATTCGATGCGAGTTTATCTGGTTCTTTTATGGGCTGTTCTGGCCTTCGCGCAGAGCGATACCAAGGCTCCGGAGGGACAGCGTGTGGCGCTGACCGCGACGGGGAAAGGAGTGCAGATTTACTCCTGTCAGAATGTTTCGGGATCGCCGCAATGGGTTTTTGTGGCGCCGGAGGCGACGTTGTTTAACGAAGCTGGGGTCGAGATTGGGACCCACGGCGCGGGGCCGGTGTGGAAGTTTCACGATGGCAAAGTGGTGAAAGGGCAAGTGGTCGCGAAGAGTGATGCGCCGGGGGCAGGAGACATTCCGTGGCTACTGCTGAAGGGCGAGGGAAGTTTCGAATATATCCGGCGGTCGGAGACTCGTGGGGGAGTGGCTCCGGGTGGTGGGTGCGAGGTGGGGCGGACGGAGAGGGTTGGGTACTCGGCGGTTTATACGTTTTATGTGGGGAGATAGTGGAAGGGCGTCCGGGCTGCGCCCGGATGGACCGATTGGCAATCGGTCCGCAGGATGCCATCCTGCCCCACAATAGAGATCATCTATTCGAGCAAACCGCATGCTACGCATGGGGGCGGCAAAAAGCGAAGACGCCGGCTGAAGCCGACGCTCGCGCCACCCAAAATCAGGTCATCTTTAAGACTACGCGGAAGCGGGCTTTGCCGCTGATCATTCGGTCGTAGGCGGCGGGGGCTTCGGATAAGGGGAAGGTTTCGATGATGGGACGGATGCCGCTGAGGGCGGCCAGGCGCATGGCGTCTTCAGAATCCGTCGCTGTGCCGGAGGGCCAGCCTTTTACCGAGCGGCGCCCTGAGACGATTTGCAGCGGGGCGACCTCTATATTGTCGGGGCTGACGCCGACCACCATCAACGTGCCGTCGACACAGAGGCCGGCGACAAGAGGGGTCATCGATTTGGAATCGGGCGCGGTGGCGAGAATGGTTTTTGCGCCGCCTAGTTTTTGCAGCGCCGCGGCGGGATCGCCGGCGTTGGTATCAATATAGTGATGGGCGCCGAGCTTGGAGGCGAAGTCCTTTTTGTCATCTCCACGGCCGATGGCGACGGTTTCGAAGCCCATTTTATTGGCGTATTGGATGCCCAGATGGCCGAGTCCGCCGAGGCCTTGGACGGCGACTAGATCGCCCGGCAGGGCTCCGCTATGGCGCAGGGCGTTGAAGGTGGTGATGCCGGCGCAGAGGAGCGGGGCGGCATCGGCGAAGGAGAGAGCATCGGGGATCACGGCGAGGCCTTGGGCTGGGGTGACCAGATATTCGGTGTAGCCGCCGTCGTAGACGATGCCGGGAATTTGCATTCGTTCGCAGGTGGCGAATTTACCGCGGCGGCAGGGTTGGCAGACCGTACAGTGACCGCCAACCCAACCGATGCCGACGCGTTGTCCTTTGGTCCAGTTGGCGACGCCTTCCCCGACGGCATCGACCACGCCGGCGATTTCGTGGCCGGGGACGCGAGGGTAGACGATTCCGGGGAACAGACTTTCCTTGGTAATCACATCGCTGTGGCAGAGGCCGCAGGCTTCGACTTTTACGCGGACTTGGCCGGGACCGGGATCGGGGACGGGGCGCTCCACAACTTCGATGGGGCCGTGGGCGGCGGTGACTTGTGCAACTCGCATAACACCATGATGCTCCTGTAGACGGTCACGCCGCAAGAAATTGAAATTGTCATATTTGTTCAATCAGTTAGCGGGATGGCGGGGCGGGTGGCGCGAAGCGACGGACAAGAATCGGGCATGAAGAAATATATCCGCGAGATGCTGGACGATCTGAAACATCGCAATCTCAAGCCCAAGTCGATTAAGCGTGCGAAAGAAGATCCGGTGAAGGAACTGACGCCTCCGCCGGAGCCGGCCATGCCCGACGATTTGTCCGATCAGGTGTTGTCGAAAAATGCGGTGGAGCAGGTGAAACAGTTGGATTATCAGGCGTTCGAGAGCGAACGGTTACAGACGGACGAGTGAGCTTTTGCCGAGCAGCGCGGGATGACGGGCACCGGTGGCGGAGGGCAGATTGGCTGGGCGGCCGGCGGCGAATTCGTGGGCCAGGATAGCGAAAGCAATGGCTTCCTTGGCGTCCGGATCGATGCCGTGACTGGCGGTAGTGGTCAGGGTGAGGCCGGGCAGGAGTTCGCGGAGGCGGCGCATGATCTGGCGGTTGTGGATGCCTCCACCGGCGGCGATCACCTCGCTGATTTTTTCTCTGGGGATGGCGTTGGCGATGGATTGCGCGGTGAACTCAGTGGCGGTGGCGATGAGATCGTCTATCGGGAGCCCGGTGGCGATGAGGCCGCTTGAGAATTCGTGGCCGAACTGTTCGCGGCCGGCGGATTTAGGGGGAGCCAG
>JBEKPC010000100.1:0-26026 GCA_049521155.1 Bryobacteraceae bacterium | reverse complement strand
TAATGCGACTCGGAGAAAAAATTCGGTACCTGCGGCTGGTCGAAGGCACCCTCCGTGGGCTAGACCGGGAGATGACGCAGCAGGAAGTGGTTCGCGCCATCGCCCGGCAGATGAAGCGGACCATCAGCCAGTCTTATCTTTCGCAAATTGAAAGCGGCGCACGGCCCCATCTCACCAACTCCACGCGGATGCTGCTGGCCAAGTTTTTCGGCGTCCATCCGGGTTATCTGGTAGACGATCCGGAAGGATTTCATACAGAGCTGATCAGCGGAGTGCGCGTGGAAGAGGATCAGCTCGATTTGTGGCTGATCAGCGGAGCGGAGCGTTTCGCCCGGGACCGCGAAGTGAGCCGCGCGCTGCTGGCCTTGGCTCGCCACGCCGATTCGCGCAAGTGCCTGGTGCTGCTCTACGCGATTCTCGACACGCCGGAGCTGGTTGACCGGTTGCTTGCCGTCCTTAGTCCGGCCGCCAAGCTGAAAGAGGCCGTATGAACTGGGAAGATTTCTATCTCGCGACATTTCTCATCGGCTTCCTGTTGAGCGCATTTTCGGTGTTCGCCGGCGCCGTTCATCTGCCCCATTTCCATGGTCATCATCATGTTCACGGCGGCAAAGGCGGGGTGTCGCCCTTGAATTTCGGCACCTTCGCCGCGTTCCTGTGCTGGTTCGGGGGAACCGGATATTTGCTAGGGCGTTACGCGAGCATCTGGGTCTATCTCGCGCTGCTGATTTCGGTGATGAGCGGGCTGGGCGGCGCCGCGGCCATTTTCTGGTTTCTCTGGAAGTTGAATAAGCACGAGAAACCGCTCGATCCAGCCGACTACGACATGATCGGCATGCTGGGAAAAGTCGCCAGCCCGATTCGAAGGGGAGGCACCGGCGAATTGATTTATTCGCTGGCCGGTTCCCGCCGCTGCGCGCCCGCGCGAAGCGAAGATGGCGCGGAGATTCCGCGCGATACCGAAGTGGTTGTCACGCGTTTTGAAAAAGGCATCGTGTACGTGCGCCGCTGGGATGACCTCCACGGCGAGAAGTTCTAAAAGAGGAGCTATGCATATTCCGCAAGATGTAATCGTGATCGTCTTCCTGGCATTTGTCGCCATCATTTTCCTGATGACGATGTTCGCGCAGTTGTATCGCAAAGCCGGCCCGCATCAGGCGTTGGTGGTTTATGGAATCCGGGGCACGCGCATCATTAAAGGTCGCGGCACCATGATTCTTCCGATGTTCGAAACGTATCGTGAGCTGTCCTTGCAACTGATGTCGTTCGACGTTGCCCCGCAGCAGGAGCTGTACACGGCGCAAGGCGTCGCCGTGACGGTGGAGGCGGTCACGCAGATTAAGGTGAAGTCTGATCCGGAGTCGATCGTCACCGCCTCGGAACAATTTCTGACCAAGAATGACGACGAGCGCCAAGGCCTCATCAAGCTGGTGATGGAGGGCCACCTGCGCGGCATTATCGGGCAATTATCGGTGGAACAGATCGTGAAAGAACCGGAAATGGTGGGCGACCGCGTGCGCGCCACTTGCGCCGACGACATGACCAAGATGGGTCTGGAAGTGATTTCGTTCACCATCAAGGAAATTCGCGATAAAAACGACTACATCACGAACATGGGCCGTCCCGACGTGGCCCGGGTGAAACGCGATGCCGAAATCGCCACTGCCGAAGCCGAGCGGGACACCGCGATCAAGCGCGCCGAAGCCTCGCGCGCCGCGGCGGTCGCCACTGCGCAGGCCGATCAGGAACGGGTGCTGGCGCAGACGCTGTCTTTGGCCAAACAAGCCGAATCCCAGCGCGATCTGGAAGTCAAGAAGGCCCAATATCTGGAAATGACCAAGCGGCAGCAGGCGCAAGCCGACAAAGCCTACGATATCCAGACCAACATCATGCAGCAGCAAGTGGTGGCGGAGGCTGTCAAAGTCCGGCAGGTGGAGAAAGAGCAGGAAATCAAGGTGCAGGAAGCCGAGATCCTGCGGCATGAGAAGGAACTAATCGCCACCGTTCTCAAGCAAGCCGAAATCGACCGCCAGCGCATCGAAACCCTGGCCGCCGCGGAGCGACAACGCAATATTTTCGAGGCAGAAGGCCGCGCCTCCGCGATTCGAACCCAGGGTGAGGCGGAAGCGGAGATCATCCTCAAGAAAGGCGAGGCCGAAGCCAAAGCGATGAACGTCAAAGCCGAGGCTTATCAGGAATGGAACCAGGCGGCGGTGGTCGACAAACTGCTGACCAATATGCCGGAGATCGTGAGAGCGCTGACCGCGCCGCTGGCGAATGTCGACAAGATCACGATTGTTTCCACCGGCAACGGTACAAGCGCCGGGATGAACAAAATTACCGGCGATATGACGGAGATTGCGGCGCAGATTCCCGCGCTGTTTGAAACGCTCAGCGGCATGAAGATGTCGGAGCTGCTCGGAAAAGTGCAGACCATTAAGGAGTAAATTATGGCCCTTTTAGAACGCGTAGCGACGCTGGTTCGCGCCAATTTAAACGATTTGATCGACAAAGCGGAAGATCCCGAAAAGCTGATCAAACAGGTGATTCTCGACATGCAGAACCAGTTGCTGCAAGTCAAAACACAAGTCGCAATTTCGATTGCCGATCAGCATCTGCTGCTAAAAAAGAAGCGGGAAAACGAGGACGCCGCCGAAGAATGGGTCCGTAAAGCGGAACTGGCGGTGGAGAAAAAACAGGACGACCTGGCGCGCGCCGCGATTGAGCGGTCGATGACTTCGAAGAACGTCGCCGCCAGTTTCGCCGAGCAGGTGGCCGATCAGACGGCGCAGGTCGAGAATCTGAAAACGGCATTACGCAAGCTGGAGTTGAAACTCACGGAGGCGCAAAATAAGTCTGACGTCCTGATCGCCCAGCACCGTCGCGCGCGAGCCCTCACTCGCGCGAGCAATGCCCAAATCAGCATGGGTGACGGCTCAAAGGCCGCGGCGTTCGATCGGGTAAAGGACAAGGTGCAGCACGCCGAGGCGGTGAGCCAGGCACAATCGAGCATCGCGACGGATGACATGGAGGAGCGCCTGGCTGCGCTGGGGAAAGAGGACGAGATTGACAGACTCCTGGCGGAAATAAAAAATCGCAAGGGTATCGTCTAATCACTCGGTTTTGGTCCAAACGATCATCATTCCCAGTTCGAGCGCCTGCTTCTGCCAGGTGCCCGTGAACGTTCCGCTGGTCCCCGACCAGGTAGCCCCGACCGGATAGCCGTCGTTGGCGATCGCGCATTTGAAAATATCGCCGACGAAATTCGGCTGCGAAGGAACCTGCGGGATGATGCGAATGCCTACTGGATTCGCTGCCTGCGGGATGGGAGGAATGACTGGAGTATTCACGGTGGGCAGCGGGTAGGGAGGATAGTCCGAGAGGAGCGTGCTCACTTTGATGGCGCCGGCAGGCACGGGTCCGACGTATTCACTGGGGGACTCCGTGGTGGCCGCGACGTTTCCGAGTCCCGCCGGAACCCAGGTATCCCCGTAGAGTTGCCGCATGTACATAACCGAGTAGGGATCGAAGCCATCAAACTCGATCTCCTCGTCGATGGTCCAGCCCGCTGCGATGAGCTGGCCGACGAGTGCCCAGCGTTGAGCTTGGGTCAGTTGGATTGCAGCGGGGCTGCTCCCCCACGAATATCCGTTGTAAAGCGGCTGAAACGCCGGCGGTTTGCTGGCGGCGTAGGCTGCATCGAAAAGCTCCATGTAGGCGTTCGCCGCTGAAGACACGTTTGGTGATGTGATTTGTGTTCCCATATTGACCTCTCAAAACCTTTTCGTTGGAGCGCTCCCGACCTTTTTGATAACCCAGAAGGAACTGGGACGCTGCATCGCACGCTGTTCTCGCCGTATCGTTAAACGTCGGTCGATGAGGTGGTCTAGAACTCTCACGCTCCGGTGGGCTGGACGCCGAATCGGTGCGCCAACCTCTCGATTGAAGAATAGGGCGGAGAATCGCGAGACATGGCGGATGAAAGTGATAAAGCGTGGGAGGCTAAGGAAATAGAGTTGCGGATTTCATTGATATCGCATGTTGAGCGTTATGCTTGCTCGTGGGATCTCTGTCTCGGAGTCATACAAAGTATTTCCGCTATAATCGTCATTATGAGAACGAGCAGAGTGGTTTCATCACGATGCCGCCAGAAATGGCCGAACAGGCCTAGCGTCTTGCCCGAAAACAAATTCGAACTATGAGTGAATTGATGCGTGAGGCGTTTCGGCGATACCAGGAGCCTTTGAAGGCCCCTTCGGACGCGGACCTGCGCAATTATTTTCGCGGGGTTGCTCCGGCGCCGCCTGCTTATCGCGCCATCCGTGACGAGGCCAAGCGTAATGGGGTTTCTGATCTAACCATGCGACAGATTGATGAGGAAGTCAGCGCGACCCGCCGGAATCTCGCCGGAAAGAAAAAGAACGCCAGTAGATGATACGGGTGGTGATCGACACCAACGTAGTCGTATCCGCCAACCTAAATGTAGAGAGTCTTCCAGCCACCGTTCTCGATCTGGCTGCGTCTAAAAAGATTGTAGACGAGTGAAATGGTTCAGCCCGCATAGCCACCGCGGCTAAGGACGAACCCGACAACGGTTTCCTCGAATGCGCCGAGGCTGCGGAAGCAGATTTTCTAATAACCGGGAATTTGCGACACTTCCCAAACATGTGAAAAAGTACCCAGATCGTTGGGGTGCGAGAATTCTTGGTCAGCGGACTTGGCACGTACTGAGGAATCATTTTTTGCGCATCATAACTGATATCGCGAGCAGTAGCAAGATGGAACCGGCGCTGATCCACGCTCCGATTCTTACCATGCGAGGCTGGTAGCGGAAGTCGAGCACGTGATCGCCGGCGGGTATTTGGACGCTTTGTAAAGCGCCACGCCAGAGGTTGATCGGAATGGATTGGCCGTCCAGATAGGCTGTCCAGCCGGGAAAAAATTGCTCTTTCAGGACGAAATCGAAGCTTTGGGGTGAGCTCACTCGGAATTGGCGGGTTTCCGGAGTCCTGTTCAAGGGTGTGATCGTCCCGCTACCGGAATAGGGCTCCGCATATTTTTGATACTCGTAAACATGGAAGTAATCGGTATCCTTTCCGAGTAGCTTGAATGATGGGTTGGACTTCAGGCCAGGGTAGAGTGGTCCGTTCGCAGTGGTGATTACATAACGGACCGCGAACGTCTGAAGAGCCAGGTCATTGCTGGCGTCGAAGCTGAATTCCCGATTCGATTGAAACTTTGCTCCAAGGTCCTTCACCAGATCCAAGTAACGTTGAGCGATGAAAGGATCAAAGCCCTGGGGAGAGGCTAAGCTATGATGCCTTAATTCCACTGGCATCGGCGCCGTTCCGTCGAGAAGGATCCGATATTCCCGGTGGGTCATTAGCTCCTGAAAAGCATGAGGATCCATATAAGCGAAACCGTCTTTCGCATAGTTATGAGGTAGCCAGCCACTATTGCCATTAAACCGTTTACTTGTCCCGAAGGCTTTGTAGTCAACTCCGGTGCTGAGCAACAAGGCAACAGTCATAGTCATGCGCCACTTACCAGACTGTCCGCGAAGTGCGAAGACACAAAGGGTAAAAACAATGAGTGTTGCCAATGCATCGAGCGCAGACCACCAGCCTGCTGGAAAGGCCGGCGCTTGCGGGCGCCACGCGTGAAGCTCATAGACCGCCCAGGCCGAGGCTATCACAACTCCGAAAATCGGCCATGCTTTGGAGATTTTGTTGTCATGATTGGAAGTTAGAAACTGATCAATGCCGAAGGCAGCCAGGGCCGCTATTGTCGCCGTGATGCCTGCCAGAAAATACCAATCACGGCAGACTTGAAAAAGGATTGGAACTTTTCCAACTACTGCCGAGACTAGGTGAAATGGATTCGTGAGGAAGACCGTCGAGACACAGCCGGCGGCTAGGATGGGAATGACGGGACGCCATCGCCGGAATCTCAGGAGGGAAGCTATTCCAAATACAGCGGGCGCTCCCAAATATAGATACTCAAACCCGAAGTTCGTCATGACGGGGACATTGATCCCGAAGTCATAGAAGTTGGGGACAAGATATGAGATATAGAACGCGATATCCTGCAAACCTTGCCCGTATAGGTTCTCCTTCATCATGAGAGAACTTGCTTCAAACGCAGGGAGAAGCTGAATGGCAGCCACAGCTAAGGAAGCTACGATCGCGAGGAAAGTCCGCACTGCGATCGTTAGCTTTCCAGAGAAAAGTGCGTAAGTGCCGAGATAGATCGCCAGAACGAGCCAGGTAGGTGGATAGCCAGCCAGGAAGCATGCCGCAGAACTGGCTGTGACTTTCAAGAATCCCCGCCAGCTTCGATCCTTAGCTATATCGTCAATTCCCCACAAGCCTAAAGGCAACCAGGCATAGCCGCACATCAATCCGAGATGCTGAAGCTGGAGCATTGCATAGCCGCTGTAGGCGAATATTCCGCCACCCAGAATGCACGCCAGATCGGCGAGGCCTTTGTTTCGAAGCCAGCAAAAGCAAAGTAGGAAACCCAGCCAGACATGGGCGAATTGGAATGTTTCGAGAGCCGTGTAGGTGAGGACTCCATGCCATGCGCTGGCGGCGAATAGAATCCACATGGGCGGATAAAATAGGGCCGCTTGGATGTTGGCGGCGAACGGCTGGCCACAATAGATGGAAACATCCCACGCGGGGAAAGAGAAGTATTTCACACTTTGAAAGGCGTAGTCGGTCAGAGGATATTGGAAACCCCAAAGATCGTAGGGTATGTGGATTTTGCGGAAGGGAGATAGATATTCCGCAAAGAATATGTATGTAAAGACCAGCGAAGAAAGGGCTACTGAGAGCGTGGATAAACGTTTGGGCATTTGCCGGCGCTTCAGTAGCGTACCGCGTTCGGAGCCGCCGATACAAATTTAAGAGACGCAGATCAGTCAGTTAGTGGGGTGACTTGCATCGGCTTGTCCTTGATTGAGCCCCTTCACGATCAATTGTGCGATTCCAAATCCGCCATTGTTGGCGAGCACCTGGGAAAACTGCTGATCGGCGATGTCGAGCATGGTGGATGACGAGGAGTCCTGATCCTCTGTGTTTTCGCGGGCGGTGCGCAGCATCTGAGCGATCATTAACGCTTCAAATTGCTTGGCCGCGCCCTCGACCCTGGTGGGCGCCGGTGCGCCCGGCGTGCCCATTACGGACGGGGACATCGCGCTGAGAGCATCGGTCATCAGATCACCTCAATTTGGGCATCAAGCGCGCCGGCTGAGTGCATGGCTTGTAAAATCGCAATCACGTCGCGCGGCGTGGAGCCGATGGCTTGTAAAGCGCGGACTAATTCTTCTACGGTCGCGCCCTTTTGCAGCACCAGAGCTTTGGCCTTGGGTTCTTTTGACTCGACGGTGGTTTGCTCCACTACTTTGGTCTGGCCGCCCGACAGAGGAGCAGGCTGGGAGACTTCAACCCTGGTGCGAATTTCGACGCTGAGCGCGCCATGCATGATCGCGACGGGGGTGATTTTTACGTCCTTGCCCATGACGATGGTTCCCGTGCGTTCATTGATCACGATCTTCGCTGGACGATCCGCATCCACGGTCAAGGACTCCATTTCGGAGATGAATTCGACGGTGCGGGTGGAGTACGAGGGAGGCACGTCGACGACGAGAAGGCCGGAGCTTTCGGCGCGCGCCACCAGCATTCCGGGGGACGCGAAATGCTTATTAATCGCCTCGACGACGCGCGTCGCGGTGGTGAAATCGGACTGCCGCATTTGCAGCTTCACATGGGACGTCGGCTCGACGGAGGGCGGGGTGCGTTCGACGATCGCTCCATCGGGCGCGCGGCCGACGGTGGGATGATTTTTGGTATCCGTGTTGCTGCCACGGCCGGCCACGAAGCCTCCGGTAATCACTGGTCCTTGCGCGACGGCGTAGGTTTCGCCGTTAGCGGCCTTGAGCGGCGTGAGGAGCAGAATGCCGCCTTGTAAATTGGTAGCATCGCCGATGGCGGCCGCGGTGGCATCGATTCTTGTACCTGGCTGCGCGAACGGCGGCAGGGTCGCGGTGACCATCACGGAGGCCATGTTATGCACCTGCATGACAGTGGGATTCACGGTGACTCCCATCCGCTGTAATAGATTCGACAAGGTCTGGGTTGAAAACAGCGTGAGCTGTTTATCGCCCGTTCCGGCGAGCCCGACGACGATGCCGTAGCCGATTAACTGGTTGTCGCGCACGCCTTCAATCGACGCGAAATCCTTGAGGCGCGCGCCCTCGGCCGAAGCCAGGACAGCAGTCAGTATAAGAATCGTGAGTTTTTTCATGACGCCTTAAAAAGGAAGTAATCCGAGCAGGAAGCGATAGAGAAAGTTAGGTCTTCGGATGGCGTCGCCCACCACGCCTTTGCCGGTCACTTTAATCGTCAAATTGGCGACCTGCACGGAGTTCACCATGTTAGCGGAGCTCAAGTCGGCCGGCCGCACATAGCCGTGAACGGTGATGGTCTGTTTGTCGGAGTTGACGCCGATGTCGCGTGTGCCTTCGATGACCAGCGTCCCGTTGGACTGAACCTCGATGACGCGCGCCGAGATGGTGGTCGACAGGGCCAAGTTGCGCGAGGTGGTTCCAGCGCCGGCTAATTCAATATCGTTCGTGGTGTTGAGCAAATTTGTCAGTTGCGGGCTGGTGATTCCGAGGACTCCGGCAATGGAGGCGTTGGCCGAGGTTTTGCGTGAGGACGCGGAAGTACCGCTCACCACCGCCGACGCGGCTTCATTCACCACGATAGTGACGATGTCGTTCACCTCACCGGCGCGAACATCGCGGGCATTATCGGCGAGACGGCCTGACGCCGTAAAGAGCGAACCGGGGGAGGCGCCCAGTTGCGCAAACAGTGAAATGGGGATGAATAAGAGTAGAAAACGCATCATTTTTCGACCACAACGTGCCCTTTATCTTGAATTTTTGCTTGGAAAGTCCGGCCATTGTCAGGATTTTTGATCAGAATCGACTCGCCGGCGCGGCCGGAGGATTCGGCAGTCGCCTCAAAGTCCAGGATGGCGTTGCCGACCTTTACTTCGACCGACACCAGGTCGCCGCGTTCGATGTCGTGTGCGATGGTCAGCATCGCGGCCGCGATCGGAGTGCCGGGCGAAAGCGTCCGCACAGGCCTGCGTCCGACCAGAGCATCGAGCGATTCCAGCAAGGCCGGATCAAAAGGAAATCGCGGACCGGTTTTGACGATCAATTGCGAAGCCTCCATCGGTTTCCCGGTAGGAATGGGTTCGGCGGCTTCGACCCAGGTTCGCTCGACTGTGATGCGAGCCTTCACCCACACCGGCATGCTGTGGTCCTGGCCGTAGAGAACGCGGCCGCGCCACAAACCGTTCGGGGTCAGGCTGGCGCGGGCAAATTCCAGGGTGCCGTGAGGAACACCGAAGCGGCTGAATTCGAGGATTTCAATTTTCGCGTTATCGAGGGCCAGGGCTTGCCGCAGGGCGGCGAGAAGTTTTTCCTCGGTCAATGGTTCGGTGGCACGTTCAAAGCAGATCGCGCTGACCTGTTCCTCGAGCACGATGTTGTTCTGCTTCGCCAGGCGCACCAGCTCATCGGCCCGCAGCACCCGCTGCACTCCGGGAAAAGGCGCGGCCCCAATTTCGAGCTTGGGATCGAGCGCGGCGAACACCGGACTGGCCGCGGAGACGTCTTTGCCCAGAATGCGATCGCCGTCGATGATGCCGCAGGCGAAGGCCGGTAGGATCGCGAATAGGAAGGCGAGTCTCATGATGCGATGTTATTGACCTGTTGATACATCTCGTCGGCAGCCTTCACGACCTTGGAATTCGCCTCATACGCGCGCTGGCTGCTGATCATGTTGATGAATTCCTCGACTACGCTGACGTTGGAATTTTCGGTGTAGCCCTGTTGCAGGGTGCCGACTCCTTCCTGTCCTCCGGGAACGCCGAGCTGTACCTGTCCGCTGGCATCGGTCGGCTCGAAGTATCCGCTGCCGACGGCGTTCAAGCCTCCCGGATTGATGAAATTCGCGAGCTGGATCTGCCCGGCTACTTGCGAGGCGGCCTGGTTGGGAAGCGTGTAACTGACCGTGCCATCGGCGGCAATGTTGACCGCTTGCGAGGCTGCCGGAATATTGATCTGCGGCTGCAAGGCATTGCCATTGGAATCGACAATGTTGCCGGTGGCATCGAGTTGGAAGTTGCCTGCGCGGGTGTAGGCGATGTTGCCCGCGGGCAGCAGAACCTGGAAAAATCCCTTTCCTTGAATGGTTAAATCGAGCGGGTTATCCGTCTCCTGAAAACTACCTTGCGTAAATATGATGGTATTCGTGGACGGGCGCGTGCCGAGTCCGAGTTGCAGACCATTCGGGACAATTGTCTGCGCTCCAGCCGACGACCCTGGTTGCACCACGGTCTGGTAGAGAAGGTCTTGAAACTGGGTGCGCCGAGCCTTATAGCCGGCGGTATTGGCATTGGCAAGGTTATTGGCAATTGTGTCGATGCTCATCTGCTGGGCAGTCATGCCGCTGGCGGCGCTATATAAAGCTCTTATCATTGGTATGGGTTCCTAGTTTGGTTTAGCGACTTCGGTAATCATTTGCTTATTCATTTCCGTGCCGAGCATGATGGCCTTTTGCATCATCTCGAACTGGCGCATTACGCCGACCAGTTTTCCCGCGGATTCGGTCACTGCGACGTTGGCCTGCTCGATTTGACCTTGCATGACCTCGGTCGTGACGTCCGCCTGGGGAGCGGCGCCGTTCTTATCGATCAGCGCGAAGTTGGCGCCGGCGAGTTTCGTCAAAGTATCGGAAGGTGCGGCCGGCTGTGCGATTTCGAGCTGGCCGAGATCCTGCCCCCCCTGCCGCACCATGCCATCCTTGCCGATATCGATTTTCTGCATTGGATCGACGATGATCGGCTTCCCGCTATCGAGCACGTTGCGCAGGGTATAGCCTTCCTTCGTCTCCAATTGGTTAGAAGTAGAGATGCGAAAATTTCCAGAGCGTGTGTAGACAATGCCTGAAGGCGCATTCAGCGCGAAAAACCCTTTGCCGTTCAGCGCAACGTCCAAGGGATTGCCTGTGGAAAGCAAACCTCCTTGGGAAAAATCCGTATACTGACGCTCGACCATGGGGAGCGATTGGTCATATAGGTTGTAGAATTCCCGATCGGTCTTGAAGCCAGGCGTTCCTGAGTTCGCCATGTTGTTGGCATGCATGTCGAGCGAGTCCATGCGCGACTTCATTCCACTGGCGGCGGTAACGAGGAGCTGATCCATTTGAATTCCTGCACTGGTGTTAGCACTTGATCCGCCGTTTGATAAAGTCTGGTGAAATAAGGGCGATGAGAGATAGCAGAACCGAAATGGGATCGACAAGATCGTGCCGTTTCGGATCCAGCGGCAATAGATTGTCAATTCGGGACTCGCTAAGTGGCTGAGTTCGCACTCTGATGGCTTTGGGCATCGACCTGCACTTGTCCGGTCCGTGAACGCCCACGCCGCCACCGGAACAAATCACGCAAGTGTGCTGGCCGCAATGACTGCGCCAGTGACGACAGCGCCCGCGGCACAACCTTCTCCGGCGTTCCTTCATATGATTAGTTTGTTCCTGAGCTCCCCGAGCGAAGGAACGTCGCAGCAAGACACGTCCACAGCGGACACGGCAAATGCTCCGGCAACGACGGGGTCGCCGGCACAAATCGCTGAAGCGATGATCCGGTCGATGTTGGGCAGTCCGATCCTAAGGGGTCCAGCGCAGGGTGGTTCAACGTCAAGTACTCCCGTGTCAGGCAACGCGAGTCAAGGGACTGCTTCGACGACGGCGCAAACCGGGAAGGGGACGCCTGGCACAGTCAATCCGAATCAAACGGCGGCATCGAATCCGCAGTTACCCGGCGCACCCGGCATTGCAACCATATTAGTGATTGCGCCATCATTGATCGCTGGCCCGTTGGCATCCACATTGACTTCGCCAACGCCCCCGGTTGGCGATTCCAGATCGAACACACAGGTTCAGAACAATCTTGCGCCAGGATCGATCCTGCCACTTGCGAAGGGCTCGCCTGAGTCTAAGGTAGCGTTCACCGCCATCTTGACGCCGACGAACGAGATGGCGCCGAACAGCGCCACCGCGGCGGCAGGGAAGCAAATCTCGATTTCGCCGGAACCGGCAACGAGCGTTTCATCCTCCATTCCTCTCGCTTCCGCGCCGCCTTCGAGCAGCACGCCGCCACCTGCAACGGCACAGGGCACAGGCTCACAGACCGCAGTGCAGGCAACCGCAGAAAACTCGAGCGGCGAGACGCCGTCCAATCCGCAGGGTGATTCGGCGGATACTCCGGCGCAGTCGATCGTCCTCTCCGCCGACGCAAAGAATAAAACGGCTATCAAGCAAGACGACGATACGCCGGCAATCATCACCGCTGCGGGCAGCGCCTTGCAGGATCACACGGTCACATCTCTAACCGATCCAAATCGCGCGCCTGCTTCCGCCGCCACGGCAACGCCTTCCGAGGCAACATCTTCTCAAACAGCGGCGGAGGCTCTTCGCACTTCTGAATCCGAGTTGGTAGCGGCTCCGCCGGCGCGCACAGGAGCGGCGCAGGAAATCACCATTCGGATCGAACAGCCGGACGCTGCACCGGTCGACCTGCGCGTCGTCGAACGGTCCGGGCAAGTTCACATCGACGTCCGCACTCCCGACGCCGCGATGCAAACGTCGCTGCGCGAGGATTTGGGAACGCTTACGAATTCGCTTCAGCGGGCGGGCTATCACGCCGAAATGTTCACTCCGGCATCGGCACTTGGCCGTACGGCGTCCAGCGCGCAAACCAGCAATCAGGATGACCATCAGGATTCCTCGCAGAACCGCGGCGGCTCCGGAGATTCCTCCGAAGGCCGCCGTCAACAGCAACAACAGAAACGTCCGGGCACCTGGCTCGAAGAATTGGAAGATCAAAAATGAGCACTATCCCCACCGCGATAACGCCGACCATTCCGGCACCGACCGCGACCAGTCTCGCCGCGGCTACGAAAGCCACTAATCTGGCCAGCGAGAACGATTTTTTGCAACTGCTGGTCGCGCAGTTGAAGAATCAGGACCCCGAGCAGCCCACCGACGGGACGGCGTTCGTCACAGAGCTCGCGCAGTTCACGACGCTCTCTGAAGACACCGAAAGCGCCACCGATCTGGACACCATCGTGGCCGCGCTGCCGACGCTCCCAGCGGCGACGGCAACGACAACGCCCACGACTCCTACGACGACCCCGACCACTGGCACATAGCGCATCACAAATACGCAACACAAGTAATCAATAAAAGGACACATATGCTAGCTTCATTTTCGACCGCACTCTCCGCACTCACTGCCGACGAAACAGCCATCAACGTTGTCGGCAACAACCTCGCCAACCTAAACACTCCGGGTTTCAAGGACACTGTTGTCTCGTTCTCCGACCTGGTCAGCCAATCCATCAACGCACAGACCCAGGTGGGAGGCGGCGTGGGCGCTCCGGTTACTCTCACCCAGTTCGCCCAAGGGGCGATTCAGTCCACCGGAGGACCACTCGATGCCGCGATCCAAGGCGGCGGGTTCTTTATGGTCCAAGGGGCGAACGGCGCAACCGAATACACACGCGGCGGCAATTTCCAGGTGAATGCCGCCGGAACCCTGGAGACATCGACCGGAGAAGCGGTGCAGGGTTGGACCGCGTCGGCCAACGGGACGCTCAACACCAATGCGCCGCTCAGCTCGATTACGGTACCAACGGGAACTCTGACCGCCCCTATCGCCACAACGGCCAGCACGGTAAGCCTCAATCTCGATTCGACGGCCACGGCGCCTACCGGCGCCTTCTCGACGTCCGTGACCGCCTACGACTCGCTCGGCAACGCGCAGGTCGTCACGTACACTTTTACGCCCACCGGGACGGCGAATCAGTGGAACTATAGCGCGACGCTCCCAGCCGGCTCCGCCGCCACGGTGACGCCCGCGACGGGCACGTTGACCTTCGACAGCAACGGCAATCTGATCAGCCCTCTGCCGACCGATCCCCAGCCGGTGATCAGCGCCACCGGAATGACCGACGGATCTTCCAACATGAATATCACCTGGAACCTCTATAACGGCGCGACCGGTACGACGCCGACCATCACACAGTTCGCCCAGACTTCCGGCACCAATGCCGTGACCCAGAATGGAGCGGCCTCAGCGAATCTTTCGAGCGTCAGTCTGGGCAACGGTGGCCAGATCATCGCGCTTTACGACAACGGCCAGCAGGTAGTGGTCGGACAGATGGCGATGGCAAGCATCCGCAATCCCGATTCCCTGATCGGCGCGGGCGACAACAACTATCTGGCCAGCGGCAGCACCGCGTTGCCGGCCATCGGGCTGCCGGGAACGGGCGGGCGCGGCGACGTGCTTGGACAGTCTGTGGAATCGTCGACCGTCGACATGGCCACCGAATTCACCAATCTGATCGTCTATCAGCGCAGTTATGAGGCCAGCGCTCACGTGGTGACAACGGTGGATCAGATGAGCCAGGACACGATTGCCCTTAAACAGTAAATCATGACAGCTTTTGAAGAAATCGGGCATTTGAACGATATTCCGGTCGACGTCGACGTGGAGCTCGACCGGAAGAAGATGAGTGTGCGGGAGATTCTCACGCTCGACCAGGGCAGTGTCATCAAGATGATGCGGTCGGCGGGAGAGAATATCGACATTTATGTGGGAGGAACGCTGCTCGGCACGGGTGAGATCGTGATCATCGAGGAGACAGTGGGCGTTCGCATAACGGATTTCAACGAGGAGGACTAAAGACATGGATGTCTTGCGGCAGGTATTTTCCGTGCTGCTGGTCTTTTCGCTTCTAGGCGCGGTGTTATGGGGACTGCGGCGGGGCGGGAAGGTTTCATTTCGACGGGTTTTCGCAGGGACGCGAAGCCAGGGACACACCAGGTCGATGGTGGCGCTGGAGCGTCTGTCACTGACCCCCCAGCACACGTTGCACATGCTGCGAGTCAACGGACGGGAAGTCCTGATTGCGACGCATCCGCAGGGATGCACGGTCATCAGTGGGGAGGCGGCGGAGCGCGCTATGGGAGCTGAGGCGTGACCAGGCTGGCGCTTGCCTTGGCGTTTGTGGCCGCGCCGATGTTTGGACAAACGAGCAATTCCTTGCTCGGAATCACCGTCGCGCAAGGCAAGAACGGAGCCTCGCTCGGCGTGCCGATGCAGATTGTTCTTCTGCTCACGGCATTGACTATGCTGCCGGCCATCCTGATGTCGGTGACGCCGTTTCTGCGCTCGATCGTAGTGCTGCATTTTCTGCGGCAGGCGCTGGGCACGCAGACGACGCCTTCGAATCAGGTACTGGTGGGATTGGCGCTGTTCGTTTCGCTCCTGGTAATGCAGCCGGTGGCGAGCGATATCTATCACAAAAGCTGGGAACCGCTCGAAGCCGGCAAGATCACCGCCAGCGACGCCTGGGATCTGGCCACGCCGCCCATCCGGACGTTTCTGCTGAAATTTGCCCGCGAAAAAGATATCCAGCTCTTCATCGAGCTTTCGCATTCGCCCGCGCCCGCCAAACCTGAGGATGTACCGTTGACCGCGCTGGTGCCCGCCTATGTGATCAGCGAACTTAAGGCGTCCTTCCAGATCGGCGCGGTGCTGTTTCTGCCGTTTTTGATTATCGACCTGGTGGTCGCCTCCATCACGCTCTCCGTCGGCATGGTCCAACTGCCTCCGGTGATGGTTTCCGCGCCCTTCAAAATTCTATTGTTCGTATTAGTCGACGGATGGAACCTGGTGATCGGATCGCTGGTAAGGAGCTTTTACTGATGACGACCGCCGCTGTTGTCGATCTGATGCGAACCGCGTTTTTGACTACGTTCTGGCTGGCTTTGCCGATTCTTGCCGTCGGATTCATAATCGGTATCATTATGAGCCTGGCGCAGATTCTCACCTCCATTCAGGATGCGAGTTTCGCCGCCGTCCCCAGGTTGCTAGCGTTTCTCACCGCGCTGCTAGTCGCAATGCCGTGGATGTTGACGAAGCTGATCGCCTACACCACCACTCTGTTCGGCGATTTCGGACGATTCGCGCACTAAATGACCCTTGGTCTTCCGCTAAGCACGATATTCGCGTTCCTGCTGGTGCTGGCCCGCGTCGCGGGACTGATCGCCTTTCTGCCCATCCCGGCATGGCGAAACGCGCCCATGATTTTTCGCGCGGTGCTCGCCTTTGTCATGACCATCTCGCTGTTTCCGGTGTGGCCCCATCTTCCTGATGTTCCTCCCTCCATTGGCCAGTTGACGGTGTGGGCGTTTTCAGAGATGGGATTCGGATTAGTGGCGGGACTCGCGGTTTCCTTTCTCACCGAGGGCTTCCAGGTGGGCGCGCAGGTGTTGGGAATGCCGGCCGGCTTCGGCTACGCGCAGACCATCGACCCCAGCAGCCAGGCCGATTCCAGCGTGCTCCAGGTCCTGACCATGCTGACCACCGGGTTGCTCTTTTTTTCGCTCGACCTCGACGGGGTCGTGATCCGCATCCTGGCTGCGAGCTTTCAAAAATACCCCGCCGGTTCGTGGTCCCCTTCGGCCGCAAGCTTGGACAGCATCATTCACCTGGGTGCGGGCATGTTCGCGCTTGGACTGCGGGTGGCGTTGCCGGTGGTTGCGCTATTGCTGCTGATCGACGTCGCACTCGCCTTGCTCGGGCGGATGCAACAGCAACTGCAACTGCTGTCGCTCGCGTTTCCGATCAAGATGATGGCCGCTCTGGGCCTGCTGTCCGCCATCGCTCCGATGATGCCGAAATTGTATTCCGCCGCGGCATCGCATACCATCAGCGCGCTCTGGCGCCTGGCGGGATTCTGAAGTGGCCGAGGAACAAAAGTCCGAACAACCGACCCAGCAGCGCCTGAAGAAGGCCCGAGAAGAAGGAAATTTCCCTGCCAGCCGCGAGTTCATCTCGGCTGTCCAGTTCACCGGATTCGTGACGCTCAGCGTGATCTACGGTGGAGCGCTCATCCGGCAGGTCGGGATGTTGATGCACATGCTGCTGGCCTACGCCTTCAGCGGCGATGTCACGCTGCCTCGGCTGATGACGCTGCTGCGTTATGAAATCGTCCCGCGCTTCGTGCCGCTGATGCTCGCCGGGCTCGCGCTCTCGGCGCTCAGTTTGATCGCGCAACTCGGGACCACCCAACTCGGCATCTCGCTTGAGAAACTCATGCCCGATATCAAGCGGCTCAACCCGCTTAAGAAATTGACATCGCTGCCGGGCCAGAATCTGCCGATTTTCCTGCAAGCCTTACTGCTGCTGCCTCTCATCGGTTACGTGGTGTATTACGAGGCAACGGAGAATCTCGATTCGTTTCTGGAACTGCCATGGATGGGTCCGCAGCCGGCGATCGCGCGCATCGGTTCGACCATTGAGACGCTGTTATGGCGCGCGGTCGCGCTCTTTCTTCTGGTCGGCATCTGCGATCTGTTGTGGCAGAGGCACCGCTACACCAAGCAGCTCAAGATGAGTAAACACGAGGTCAAACAGGAAGCCAAGGAGCAGCAGGGCAGTCCTCACATCAAGCAAAAGATCCGCCGTCTCCAGCGCGATGCGGCGCGCCGCAACATGATGAAGGCGATTCCGACCGCAACGGCGGTGATCGTGAATCCGACGCATTATGCGGTAGCGATCAAATACGCGATGGACGGATCGGCGGCTCCGAAGGTGGTCGCCAAAGGCAAGAACTACGTCGCCGCCCGCATACGTAAACGCGCCATCGAAGCCGGAGTTCCGATCGTCGAGAATGCGCCACTCGCGCGTGCCCTCTATACATCGGTCGATGTCGGGCAGGAGATCCCGACCCATTTGTATCGTGCCGTGGCCGAAATTTTGGCTTACATTTATAAATTGATGAATGGCAAGTTGCCGGGCTAAAACCCCGCCAATTGGTCGAAATCCACGTTCCCGCCTGATAGTATAATGCCGACCCGCCCCAGCCCCGCAGGCAATTTCCCGAACATTGCCGCGGCCGCCGCTACGGCGCCGCTCGGCTCTACTAAAACTTTCATACGCGTGAGCAGGAACTTCACCGTCGCGCGAATCTCATCCTCGCTCACCAGGACGATCTTCTCGACGTGCTTTTGAATCACCGGGAAGGTCAACTCTCCAGGAGATGGCGAGCGCAATCCGTCCGCGATCGTCCCTGGCGCGGGAATTTGGACGCGCTTCCCCGCCGCAAACGATAGAAACGTATCGTTGGCGTCCTCCGGCTCGACCCCGAAGATGCGGATCGACGGATTGATGTGCTTAGCAGCAATCGCCGAACCCGCAATCAATCCCCCACCGCCGATGCATACGACCAGAGCATCAAGATCAGGCGCTTGTTCGAGCAATTCCAATGCAGCCGTGCCCGCCCCGGCCATCGTCCACGGATGATCGTACGGAGGCACCAGCGTGGCGCCCGACTCTGCCGAAATTTTCCCGCCGAGGGCCCCCCGGTCGTCCTTGAACCGGTTGTAGGTGATGATGCGCGGCCCCTGCGCCCGCGTCGCTTCCAGCTTCGATTTAGGCGCGTCCTCCGGCATGACCAGAGTCGCCGGCGCTCCTACCGACTTCGCTGCAATCGCCACCGCCTGCGCGTGGTTCCCCGATGAATACGCGACCACTCCGCGCCGCAAATCGGCTTTGGGAATCGAGTAAAGAAAATTCGCCGCGCCGCGAATCTTGAACGCGCCGCCTTTTTGAAAATTCTCGCACTTGAAAAACGCTTCGACCCCGGACTTCTCATTGAACGCATGCGATGTCATCACCGGCGTGCGCTGCGCGATCCCCTTAATCCGCTCCGCCGCGCGCTCCACGTCTTCGAAAGTCACCTCAGTACCCGGCATGTTTATCCACCACGTTTTCAAGCGGCTCGCCTTTCACGAAGCGCGCGAAATTATCCAGGAAGCATTGGACTGCCAGCTCGCGCCACCCCGGCGTGTGATCGGCACTGTGCGGAGAAAGCAGTACATTCGGCAGCTTGTAAAACGGGTGACCCTGGGGCAGTGGCTCGACATCGAACACATCGAGCGCGGCTCCTCGAATCCTGTTCGCTCGCAGCGCGTCGACCAAAGCCGCCTCGTCGATTACCGGCCCGCGTCCGATGTTGATCACCACAGCGGACGTTTTCATCGCCGCGATCTGCCCCGCTCCCACCAGCCCCCGCGTTTCCGGAGTCAGCGGCGCCGCGGCCACCACGAAATCACATGCCGCAATCATTTCATTAATCTGCGTCGGCGCGTAGGCTCGGTCGATCAGCGCATTGCCCGCGGAATTTTCAGGCTTGCGGCGCAGAGCAAAAATCCTGCATCCGAAAGGCTTCGCGCGCTCCGCCACCGCTCGTCCAATCTCGCCATAGCCGACGATGCCGATCGTTTTCCCTCCCAGCTCCTCGATATCGAAAGCCTCCCAAAAGCCCTGCTCCTGTTGGCGAATCAGGCGGCGATGATCGTATTGAAAATGCAGCATCGCACTGATCGCCCACTCGGCCAGAGGACGGCGAAACACGCCGCGCCCACTGGTCGAGCCCCTTCAAATACGGGGCTTCGGGATAGGCAGTAACAAGTAAGGTGATGGTCGGCATCGCAATTCATTAGGATAACGTGGGACACTGGAGTCGTGCCTGAACGTTGTACCTGTGGCGCACAACTCCCCGAAGATGCGCTCTTCTGCCACAAGTGCGGGAAGCCTCAAAGGGAGCTGGTCGCCGTCGACGAACCCGAAGTTGTGCCCGCGCCACCGCCAATCCCTGTGGTCATAGCGCCGCCCCTGGCACCTGCCATCAACTTTCATAACGGCACCGCAGTGCGAATCGCGTTGGGAATGGGCGTTATGGCATTCATGTGCCTGCTGGTGGTGGGGCAACTCGCGCTGCCGCAGGTACTGATCTTCGTGTGGCTCGCCGCGGCAGGATTTCTCGCCGTCTACCTTTACCGGCGCAGTACCGGGCAGCGTTTATCGATGATCAATGGAGCCCGGCTGGGTTGGATTTCCGGTATTTTTGGATTCGTGATTGTCACCATTATTCTGACCGTGTTCGTGATCGCGCTCTCCGAACCCTCCGTCGTGACGGCCCTGCGGGAGCAGATTAAAACTCGCGGCATCCCGGAAGCGAATCTCGATCAGATGATTGAAGCGCTGCACAGCCCGGCCGGAATCACCAGCGCGTTAGGCCTGTTCTTTCTGCTATTCACCGTACTGCCCGCTTTCGGCGGCGCCGTCGGCGCCAAGCTTTTGGACCGTGACTGACTGCCGTTTCACGATCGCCACCCCGGTAAAGATCAGCGCCATCGCAATGCACTCCCGCAGGCCGAATGCCTCTCTGAAAAAGAGCCATCCCAAAGCGACGGCAACCAGCGGATTGACATAGTTATACAGCGACGCGATGGCGATCGGCAAGTTCGCCATCGAATAAACAAACGCGCTATAGCCCACGATCCCGCCGAACATCGCTAAATAGGCGATGGCTCCGATCCCTCGCGGCGTCCACGTTATCCTCGAATGAAATATCAGCGTGGCAGCCAGGAACGCGATGCCCGTCGCGAATTGCTGCACCGCCCCACTGACGAACGGATGCGCCCGCGACACCTGCTTCCGTTGCAGAATCGCGCCCAGCGCCCACCCGCCCAATCCGAGTTGCAGCAGCACGAACGCCGTCACCATGGGAGTGGTCGGCCCGTGCGCGCCGAACGCCGTTCGTGCGACCAGGAATACTACGCCGCCCAGCCCGACGAGCATCCCGAGTATCGTCGGCGCGTGCAGCGGTTCGCCGGTCGGCATCAGCGCCTCGATGCCCACCATCCAGAACGGCGATGTGGTGCAGAACAGCGCGGCCAAGCCGCTTGGAATCGTCAGTTCGGCCCAGCACAGCGTCCCTGTGCCGATGCCCAAAGCGCATACGCCGAACAGGGCCGTCTGCCACAACTCGCGGCCGCGCGGCAAATGCACTCCCATGGCTTGCGCGACCAGCAGCATTACGCCGCCGGAGATCGTGTACCGGATACCCATCAATGAAACGGGGGAAAACGATTCGAGCGCGACGCGGATTCCCAGATACGTGGTTCCCCAGAAAACGCACACGCATGCCAGGGCAATATATGCCTTAAATTGTGGTTGATTTCGCAACTGTCATACCATGGTAAACGTTCATGATCCTGACGTTAACCATTAATCCCGCCATCGATCGCATTGTCAGCGTCGACAAGCTTGTATTTGAGGATCGCGCCTACATCCTGAATCAGACCGAAGTGGCCGGCGGACGCGGCGTGAATGCATCCGTTTTGTTGCATGCCTTCGGCGCGAAAACGCTTGCTCTCCTGACCTCCGGCGGCGCGGCGGGCGAGAGAATGGAAAAATCGCTGGCAGGAATGGGCTTCCCGTTCGAAGTGGTACGCGTGCGTCCGGAGAGCCGCACCAATCTGACGATCTCCGACAAGCAGGGGCTCACTGTAAAACTAAACGAGGTCGGCCACGCGCTCAGCGAGCCTGAATTAAAACAGATCCGCCAGTTGGTGGAGGCGCGACTCTCCAAGGCCCGCTGGCTGATGATCTGCGGTAGCATGCAGCCCGGAGTTCCAGCAGACTTTTACTGCGATATCATCGAGATGGCGAAGGCGCGTGGCGTGAAAACGCTGCTCGATACCGACGGCGAAGCGCTGGTCCACGGAGTCGAAGCGAAGCCAACCGTGATCACGCCAAACCAGCACGAAGCGGAGCGTTTGCTCGGCCGCGCGCTCCTCACCCGCAGCCAGTTTCTCGATGCGGTCGATCGGCTGCAAGCCATGGGACCCGAGTCCGTGATTCTTTCGCTCGGTAGCCGCGGCGCCATCGGATCAGGACCGGACGGAGTCTTCGAAGCGCTGCCGCCGCGGGTCGACGCGCTGTGTCCCATTGGCGCCGGCGATTCACTGGCCGCGGCATTCGTCTGGGCGATGGACAAGAAAAAGGCGTTTTACGAAGCCGTGCGCTGGGGCGTCGCAGCGGGTACCGCGTCGGCCGCGCTACCGGGCTTGTCGTTCCCAACGGTGGAGCAGACCCGCGCAATTTATAAGCAAGTGGATGTGCGCCCCGCGCGCTGAATTATTGATTCGCAGTGCGCCCTGCCGGCATGGTCGCCATCAGACTTCGACACATCCGCTATTTCCTTACATACCCCGCGCTCGCCGACCGCTTCCCATTCTGCCGGTGCATTTCGTCGGAGAGCGCATGTACCCCGCTCGCGTCGATCCAGCGATTATAAAAGTTGAACAGCGCGCAAACCGTGATGGCGTAGTAAATCACTTCATCGTCCCAGCCAACCGCATAAAGCGGCTTCATGTCTTCGGGTGATATTCCCGGCGATTGCGAGTTCACCTTATCGACAAACCGGAACAGTGCTTTTTCCTTTTCCGTTAATGCGGAGCTTTCCAGATCTTGAACGACGCCCGCCACGAACTCTTCGCCGTGAAGTTCTGCGCCTCGCTCCTGCTCCAGCAGTACCGCCGCGACCGCGGCGTGAGACTTCAGTCAAAACGGACAGTGATTCCGAGCCGAAGTGAACGCCGCAATCAATTCCCGAATCCCCGGAGTCAGCGGCGCCGGCCCGCGCAAAATCGCCTGCGTGAATTGAGCCAGGTGGCTCGTCGCTTCCTGCTTGAATGCGAACATGTGCCAGATCTGCGAGTACTCTCCCGCGCCTGCCGCCTGCATCGTGCGAATCATGTCCGCGAAGGGACCCGGTTGCGGATTCTTCTCCACACCCGGCAGAAACATGGGTTCCATTTTCATTTGCGCCGCTTCTTGAAGAATACGTCGGTCGATTTCAGGGTCGTCGATACCAGCACTAAAAACACTACACCCAGCGCCATCAGCGTCGCAACCGATCCGATCACAATATAATCGGATTCTTTGAATGGCTGAGGCATCAACCGCAACATAACGGCCGCCACCACCACGAACACACACGCAGCGAGCGCGCCCAACGTGAGTCCGCGTTTCATCAGTCGTATTTCTCGAAAAGAATTTGCTTGCGGTCGAACCCCATCTCTTTTAGGATATTCCTCACATCGTCCACCATCAGCTTCAGCCCGCACAGGAACACATCCACATCGCGCCGCTCGCCGATCGCTTCCTGAAGATGCGCCTGCACGTGGCCCGACCGGCCAGTCCAAGATTCCACGGGCCGGCTCAGAGTCGGCAGGAAATGAAAATGGGGAAACTTCCGAGCCATCTCCTCAAACTCCTCGCGATACATCAAGTGCGATTCATGACGCACTCCGAAGATCAGGGTGAATGTCTGCGACGTGGCATTCAATTGCGCTTTCAGGATCGAACGGAACGGCGCGATGCCCGTGCCGGTCGCAATAAAAACCGTATCGCGCGGCGGATTGCGCAGCACGAACATGCCGAGCGGAGGACGAATCTCAACCGCATCGCCCGCCTTCATCTCAAACAACCGCGGCGAAAGTAATCCTTCATGCACCAGATTCAGGCACAATTCAAAGCGGTTGGTTTCAGACGGCGCCGACGCGATCGAATAAGCCCGCGTGATCTTCTTGCCGTTGATCACCTCGTTCATCGAAACGAACTGTCCCGGCACGAACGTAAATTTCTCCACCTCCGGGACTTCGAACACGAAATGCCGCACCTGCGGCGCGATTTCCGACGATTCTACTAATTTTGCTTGCATGATCCTTGTGCCCGATCGAGCAGCGCATCGATCATCGCCGGGTGTCCGTCCAGCGGCGCCGTGACACCAACCCTCAGTCCCGGATGCGAATTCTCGATCTCTTTGATAAGCCGCGGCAAGTCCCGTTGAAGATGCAGCCCGAGCGTGAGGAAATAAGGAATCACCACCACCGTCTCCACGCCGCGCGCCGAGAGCGCTTGGACAGCGCCCCGCAAATCCGGGCGCCCTCCTTCGAGAAACGCCGTCTCGACCGCATCGTATCCGCCGCGTTCCCTCAACTGCGTCGTGACCGCACGAACCGCGTCGTTCGCAGTCTCAATGCTCGACCCGTGCGCGAAAACAACGTACCCGGTCATGCCTGCACACTCGGCGCCGGTTCCGGAAAATACATCCGTAGAAAATCGAAAAACGCCCGCCCGCGCCGCCGTCCGTTATTATGCTGAATTTCCAGCCTCTGCAAGAACACGAGGGTAGCCAGCACATCCGTGTCGCGTAGCGTTCCCGCCTCCTCCGCGACAGTCTTTCCTAATTCTTCGACCGCCTTCACCAGCCGCTCCTGAATTCCCGCCGCATACGGATTCTGCGGACGGCTCTCGTAGATTAGTCCCGATTGCAGCGTGCGATACGTCCGCACCAGCGATTCGATCGCCTCCCGCGCGTCGAAATCCACAGCTCTTTCCCGCTCCATCGCGCGCGCCAGCGCCAGACTCAGCGCCATCACTTCGTGCTCATGTTCCTCAACGAAGCTTTCTTTCAATTGAATATCGAGATTCGGAATATCTTTTTCCGTCAGCGGCGCAGTCCGCTCATGAACGCGCGCCTCGCGCAAAAAAGGACAATCCAGTGGACAATCGATCGTGATTTCGCGCCCGGTCCCGCAGCATTGCGGACAAATTTCAGCCCCCACGCCGGGGCAATGCCTGCGGGCACGCCGCTTTTCACAAATCTTACAAAGGATACTCACCGCCAGATACCTCTATCGTATCGTATGATCGGAAAATGCCCCGGACGGATCTATATTTGAAGGTCGAAATCGATATCGATGAAAAGGAGCACCCGGAGCGCCTCGCCGCGGAGATTTGCCGCCAGATTCGCAGAGTCTACGGCGTGCGATCGGCCGAAATCTCGAACATTATAGAGAGGGAAAACTAAGCACTGCCTTCCCGGACACCTTGCGCTCCGCCAAATCCCGCAACCCTCGCGGAGCCTCGATAAACGGATACACCGCGTTCGCCGACGGCCGGATTTTCCCCGCCTTGTACATTTCCATCAACGCCAGGTGTGCCTCCGCCTCATACTCCGGATGCGACATCACATAGCCGCCCCACAGCACACCGACAATGGAAATATTTTTGAGTAGCACCCGGTTCAGCGCAATCGACGGAATGCGCCCGGCGGCGAATCCGATAATCAGGATGCGCCCTTCCGCCGCGATGCATTTCGTCGACAAGTCGAAAATATCGCCGCCCACCGGGTCGTAAATCGTATCCGCGCCGCGCCCTTCGGTGATCTCCTTCACCCGATCAACCCAGCCCGCGTCGGAATAATCGATCGTATGATCGGCGCCCTGCTCGCGCGCGAACGCCAGTTTCGCCTCGCTCCCGGCCGTCGCGATGACCTTCGCACCCAGCGCTTTCCCGATCTGAATCGCAGACATTCCCACGCCGCTCGCCCCCGCGTGCACCAGCAGCCACTCGCCTTCGCGAATCTGATAGCGATGGGTCATCGCGAAATATGACGTTTGGTAAACGATCGGCATCGCCGCGCCCTCTTCGAAGCTCATCGCCTCCGGCATCCGGAACACGCTCGTTGCGGGCGCGTACGAATATTCCGCGAACGCTCCGCCGCGCGGAATCGCGATCACCCGATCGCCCGCCTTCACTTGAGTCACACCCGGCCCCACTGCATCCACCACCCCCGCCACTTCCGCGCCCGGCGTGAATGGAAACGGAGGCTTCACCTGGTATTTCCCCTGCACCTGTAAGATGTCGAAAAAATTTAAAGCCGCCGCGCGGTTGCGAATCCGCACTTGCCCCGCCCCCGGATCCGTCTTGGGGACCTCGTCGAGCATCATCGTCTCCGGCTCGCCCCACGCGTGAACTCTCCAGGCTTTCATTGATGCGGCCTCATCAGCGCCCCTTGAAATCCGGCTTGCGCTTCTCATGAAACGCCGCCGTCCCTTCCTTCACATCTTCCGTGTAATTCGTCACCAGCGTGGCCATCGCCGCATCTTCAAGCGCATGGTCGAGCTGCATGGACCTCTGTTTATACATCATCCTCTTGGTGATCCGAATCGCAATCGGT
>JBEKPC010000099.1:0-19950 GCA_049521155.1 Bryobacteraceae bacterium | reverse complement strand
GCTATGCCGCATTGCGTACGCGGATCGAGACTTCTTCGAGCGGCGAGCTGGCCCAGACTGTCGAGTTGGACCCGCGCTACGAATGGTCCGAAGAAGACTGGAGCGGCGATTCTCCTGCACAGGTTAACTGCCGGCTGGAACAGTTTCTCGGTCGCGACCGGGAACGGGGATTCTCCTGGAACGATGGTCCGCCGATGCGCTTCGCGTTCCGCAGGATCGCAGGGGATCGGGCGATTGTCGTTTGGACTGTGCATCACGTGTTGCTCGACGGGAGGTCTCTTACCAAGGTCTGGCGGGAGTGGCTGGCGGCATATGAAGGCGGCGATCTTTCGGAGGTTGAGGATCCGCCCGTGTTCGCTGAAATCCCCGAAGGCGCGGAACAATATTGGAGCGAATATCTGTGGGGGAGCGGGCAAGCCGCCGGCCAAATTACGGATCGGCTGCGTCCTGTTCAGCGCCTGAGCGCGTCCGAAGTGCAGCGCGAGCGGGTCAGCCTAACGGTCGAAGAGACCGCCAACGCTCACGAATTTGCGCACGCTCACGGATTCACCGTTCACACGCTTATACAAGGAGCTTGGGCTCTGCTATTGAGTCGATACTGCGGAAGAAATGACGTCGTGTTCGGGGTTACGCGGTCGGGCCGCGGGTCCCGGTCTGGCGCCGTCGGGATGTGGATCCACACGCTGCCGCTGCACGCGAGGATCGATGTCCGGGCGACGTCGGTCGAGTGGCTGCGTGAATTGCGGCGAGACTGGCAATCGCAGCGGGCATTCGAAACATTACCGCTCGAGGCGGTTTGCCGCTGGGGTGGACTTGAGGCCGGAGCCGTACCCTTTGACAGTTGGTTGATTTTCGATCATGCGAGCCCGATCGAGACGCTGCGGATGTTGGATCCGCGGTGGAAAGACCGTTCGCTGCGGCGGGTGCAAAAAACCGACGCGCCTTTAACGCTTGCCGCGTACGGGGCGCCGGAACTGAGCATTGATCTGATTTACGACGAGCGCTTCTACTGCCAGGAAACAATGCATCCGTTGGCGAGCCATCTGATCGAGCTGCTACGCCGCATGGTCGCGCAGCCTGATGCGCCGGTTGCGACGCTGAATCTTTTAACGGACGAGGAATGCCGCTGGCTTGTCTTAGATGTTAATCGCACCGCCGCGCCTGTGCGCACGGATTTGCGCGGGCATCATTTATTCGAGCGTCATGCTGCTGAGGCCGCTGACGCGACTGCGCTGGAATGGGACGGCGGATCGATGACCTATGGGGAGTTGAATCGCAAGGCAAACGGCGTGGCAGAGCGGCTTATCGGAGATGGAGCGCGGCCGGATGATTTGATCGGGGTCTCGATGGACCGTTCGCCTGGCGCGATTGTAGCCATGCTGGGAATTTTCAAAGCGGGCGCAGCTTTTCTGGCGCTACCGCCCGATCTTCCGGAGGAGCGCATCGGAGCCATGTTGGAGACGGCTCAGCCGAAATTCGTAATCGGGAAAGACTGGATAGCGGATGACTGCGGCGAGAATCCCTGCGTTGCGATAGAGGCGGATTACGCAGCATACGCGATCTTCACGTCGGGTTCGACGGGACGGCCGAAGGCGGCGATCCTGACGCACCGGGGATTCGTGAACTACATTCTGGCGGCCGCGAAGAAGTACGATATTCGAGCCACAGACCGGCGGCTTCAGTTCGCGTTCATGGGCTCCGATGTTTTTATCGCGGAGGTGAGCTGTTGCCTAAGTTGTGGCGCGACACTGGTCCTCTATCCTTCCAACGCGGGCCGTACGCTGGGAGAATTTCTCGCGGTACTGGAGCATCGCCGGATTACGCTCGCCAGTATTCCATCGAGTTGGGCCAGCGAATGGGCGTCGTCGCTGGACAGCGGCCGCAAAATTCCATCCGCATTGCGGACGGTGATCGTCGGGATGGAGCGCTTACAGCCCGGAGCATTCGAGACTTGGAAAAGGATCGCCAAGGGACGCTTGCGCTGGTTCAACGCCTACGGCCCCAGTGAAACGAGCGGTGTCGCGACTATTTACGAGCTCGGTAGTTCGGCGTGGGAGGATGCCGGGCACGTACCGATCGGCGCGGCGATCCCGAATGCGCGGACTTATGTACTCGATGAGAATCGCGCGCTGGTGCCTATTGGATTCGTCGGCGAGCTGTACATTGGCGGCGAAGGAGTCGGACGCGGGTATCTGAACGCCTCGGAAAAGGACGCATCGCGCTTTGGGGACGATCCGTTCCATGCAGGCAGAATGTATCGGACCGGCGATCTCGTCTACCGCCTTCCGGACGGCAATCTGGTGTTCATCGGACGCGTCGACCGCCAGGTCAAGATCGGTGGCTTTCGCATCGAATTGGAAGAGATCGAAGCGGTGCTGAGTGCGCATCCGGGCGTGCGCCACTGCGCGGTAGTGGCCACGGGTTCGAATGATCGCCAGTGGTTGGGAGCTTACGTCGAGAAGGCGCCCGACTCGAGTTCGGGACCGGCAGAGTGGGTCGCCCATCTGAGGCGCTCGCTTCCGCCGCACATGGTGCCGGTTGGCTTTGTTGTCCTCGACCGAATGCCGATGACTCCCGGCGGGAAGGTTGACCGGCAATCGCTTCCGCCGTTCGAACCTATGCTCAATTCCGGAGAACTGGCGGCGGAACCGGCGACTGAGCTGGAACAGAAACTGGTCGAGTTATGGCGCGAGTCGCTGGGCGTCGCGAGGGTATCAACGACCGATAACTTCTTCGAGTTGGGCGGTGACAGCCTGGCAGCTACGCGCCTCATTATTGGGATCGAGAATCGGCTAGGTCAGGAGCTGACGTTGGCCCTTCTGCAACGGGCGCCGACTCCGGCACGGATGGCGCTGCTACTCGACCGCGGCGCATCAGCGGGGAGTCACTTTCTGGAATTGAAGCGCAGCGGGACGCGTCCTCCATTCATTTGCATGACGACGATGGCGAACGAACCGCAGCAGCTGGAGTCGCTGGCGAGGAGGATGCCCGCGGACCAGCCATTTTGGGTGTTGCCGCTTACAGACGCTAGCCCCGGACCGGAAGGCGCGGTCGAGCGATTGGCGAACCTCGCTTACGATCTGGTCCGTTCGGCGATTCCGAGTGGCGATTGTACGCTGGGCGGTTATTGCTTGGGCGGACTGGTGGCCTACACGGTCGCGCAGCGTTTTGGCGGCAATGTTCCCCTCGTTGTGCTGTTCGACACGCAAACGCCCGGTTATCCGAAGATCTTCCGTGGTAGGAAATCCTATGTTCGTCAAATGGGAGATTGGCTGCGCGGCCATGCGAAATTCTCGCTGCGGGACGTTGGCACTCATTTCCGGACTGTGTTTCGGCTGGCACGAAAGAACTCAGGCCAATCCAGTCCGGCGCCTGCGGATTTTCCGATGATTCATTTCCTGGCGGGAGCCGATCCCTGCTCGACGAAGGTGTTGGAGGATCCCCGCTTGGGCTGGCGCGATCTGTGTCCTGCCGGAGTAGAACACTTCTATGTCGACGCTCATCACGACAACATGTTCGAGGAAGCTGTCATGAAAACAATCGCGACGCCGTTGACCGACGCCTTGCACCGTGCGTCTTGCGCGATTAAACACACCGTCTGACTTATATATTGTGCCCTGATCGCTTTATTGCTGCTCATTTTGCCGGTGGGATCAATCGTTACTGAAAGAATGCTGACTGCGCAAACTGAAAGCGTCGTTTTTCTAGTAGGGAAATGGTTTGTCTTCTGGTCGGTCGGCGTACGTCTTTTTGTTGCCGGTGTACGGCAGGGCTTCACGAATCTATCGATGGGCATTCTCGGATTATGCAGTCTCGTTCGCTTTGGATGGATTGTTCCGACCGCCGTCGTCGGCGGATTGTACTACGGGTTAGCGGGGATGGGCCATCTGCATCGAAGCGAGAAAAACACCAAGGAGTACATGGCCTTAATCGCCGAAGAGTCTTAGGTAGCCAATCCGCCCGCTAGCCCCGCGGATTGTCTCGCAGCTTGTTCACGTAGTCGACGCCATCGCCGATATCGGTGCGGTCCTTCCAGATGCCATAGAAAGGAAGATCTTTGATGGAGAGCCGCTTACTTGCCGCGCGTTGTTCCACGGGAACGACTACCTCGACGACTGTTCCTTCCTCGATCTTCACATCTTCAAGAGGCCGGAAGACGCCATTCTCGTATTTGGCCGCGATTGTCATGGCTCCAGACCAATCCTAGCACCGAGATCGTCCCGGAGCGCAACGCCTTGTCACTCGGCCTCAATTGATATTTCTAAATGATTGAATACAGAAGGCGATGGTAGCGCTAACGGAAATCGAAGGCGCCAACCGCCAGTCTAGTTCCGTTCAGTGGAGTCCAACTAATAGCAGTTGCGTTCAGTTCGTATGGCGGAGCGTTGGCAACCTCGGCGCAGATTTCCTGAGCGTATCCATCTGGATTCACGATTCTTATTTATCGGTATCGCCTGCCAGGAAAGACCGTCACCGACCCACCAGATCCGAACCGTATCGAATCATGGTCCGGTGACGAAGGCTCTACCTGGTCCGCAACCTGTGTTTCTTCCATGACGTGGCTGAGAATAGTCTGCGTCAATGCCGAGAACACCGGATTCGCAGGGTCGCGCGGTCTGGGGAGGTTTACGGTCCACTCCCGGTCTGCGGTCCCTTGGTTAAGAAGAATCACCCGGTCGGCCAGCGCGACCGCCTCATCGACATCATGCGTCACCAGCACCGCGGTCGTGCCGGATCTTAACCAGAGAGACTCGATTAAGCGCTGCATGTCGAGGCGGGTTAACGCATCCAGACTGCCCAGCGGCTCGTCGAGTAAGAGCAATCTCGGGTGAGCCGCCAAAGCGCGTGCCAGCGCGACGCGCTGCTTCTGACCACCGGAAAGCTTCGCCGGCCAATCGTCGATCCGATCGGCCAGTCCCACATGGTTCAACATCTCGCGAATGCGCTCATAATCCGGATTTGCAAGACCGATCCCAACGTTTTCCCCCACTCGCAGCCATGGCAGCAGGCGGCCGTCTTGGAACATCATGCGCGCGGAAGAACACAAGCCGGTCAGTTCATCGCCACCGATCTTAATTGCACCTTGATCCGCCTGATCAAGGCCGGCGAATAAGCGTAGCAACGTGCTCTTACCGCCGCCGCTGCGGCCAACGATTACGACGAATTGTCCCGGCTCGGCGGCAAGGTGTAAATCATTCAAGACGATATGGGCGCCGAATCGGCGATGGACGCCGATGGCCTCGATGGCCACGCCACGAGTCATATAGACTCCACCGGCAAAGCCGCTGCGTGCGCCGGGTGCCACGGCAACAACAGTCGTTCCAGCCAGCGAGCGATGCCGTCGGCAAGTTTTCCAAGAAGGGCATAGAGCAGGATGCTTAACACGACGACATCGGTCCTCATGAATTCGCGAGCATTCATCGCCAGATATCCGATTCCGCTGGTGGCTGCGATGGTCTCAGAAACAATCAGCGTTAACCACATCACGCCCAGCGCGTAGCGGACGCCGACGAGGATGGATGGAAGCGCGCCCGGCAGCAGGATTTTTCGGAAAAGACCCCAACGCTGCAAGCCATAGACCCGGCCCATCTCGATCAGTCCCGGATCCACCGTGCGGACTCCGTGATGGGTATTGAGGTAAATCGGAAACATCACACCAAGAGCCACCAGGAACACCTTGGCGGATTCGCCGACGCCGAGCCAAAGAATGACCAGCGGAATCAACGCAAGATGAGGGACCGTCCGGAGCATCTGCACGGTACTGTCGATCAATCGTTCGGCGATGCGCGAGGATCCGGTCAGGATGCCCAGCAATAGGCCGAGCAAGCCGCCTATGGCGAAACCAATGGCCGCTCTTCGCGAGCTAATACCGATATGGTGCGCAAGTTCACCGGACATCGCCAATTGATAGCCGGCACGCAGCACCGCCGAGGGCGTGGGCAGCACGCGCGTCGAGAGCCATCCGAGATTGCCAGAGACTTGCCAGAGGCAGAGCAAACTCAGAGGCACCAGCCAGGGAAGGAATCGCTGTTTCATCGCGTGGCGGGAATTCGTACCGCTCCGTTGGCGACAACTTCACCGTGTTTGCCAAGCTCGGTAGTCCTGGATAGCAGCGGAAAGACGTGTTCGGCGAAGTGATACGCCTCTTCCAAATGCGGATAGCCGGAGAGGATGAAGGTGTCGATGCCGCAGTCGGCGTACTCCTGCATCAAGGCCACTATGGTTGGTCCGTCGCCGACCATCGCCGTGCCTGCGCCGCCGCGAACCTGGCCAACGCCAGCCCACAAATCCGGCCGCAACCACAAATTATCGCCCGCGCCGCGCTGAAGTTCGAGCATGCGGCGCTGCCCATCCGATTCGTAGTTCGAGAGCACTTTCTGACCCTTGGCGGCGATCTCCGGCGTGATATATTCGACCAGCTTTTCGGCGGCGCGGCGCGCTTCGGCCACAGTATCCCGCACGATGACATGGAAACGAATTCCGAAGCGGAGTTCGCGGCCTTCCTCGGCGGCTATCCTGCGCGCCTGGGCGATTTTCTCCCGCACCTGCTGCGGCGGCTCGCCCCAAGTCAAGTACAAATCGACGTGCTTCGCCGCGACGCGTATTCCTGCCGGCGAGGATCCTCCAAAATAGATCGGGATATGCGGTTGAACGGAGCGGAACAAATCGCGGGCGCCTGTTACTCGCAGATGCTTTCCGTGGTGATCCACTGTCTCACCACCATCCAGCCCGCGCCAGATCGACAGAAACTCGTCCGTCTGCTCGTACCGTTCGTCGTGGGAAAGGAACAATCCGTCACCATGCAACTCGTCGACGTCGCCGCCGGTCACGACGTTGATCAGGATGCGTCCTCGTGTCTGCCGGTCGAACGTGGTCGCCATGCGATACGCAACCGTCGGGCTCACCAATCCTGGACGAACCGCAACCAGGAACTTGAGCTTTTGCGTCACCGCTGCGAGTCCGGCTGCCGTGACCCATGCATCCTCACAGCCGCGACCGGTCGGTAGGAGCACGCCTTCGTAGCCGAGACTGTCGGCGGCGCGCGCGACCTGCGAATAGTAGTCGAAGCTGGCAGGCCGGCTGCCCACCTGCGTAGCCAGGAATCGGCCGTCGCCGTGGGTGGGAATGAACCAGAAAATATTCAGTGGCATTCGAGTGTTCCTTACGGTTTGAGTTCAATAACGTCGGCCTTAACGTCGATCTTCTTGGGAAGTAAGCCCAATTCCAGGTAACGATCCGCGAGCGACTGCTGGGAGGCGATCAGATTTGCCGAAAGATCCTCCGTGTCATAGCGATTGCGGCGCGATTCGGCCAAAGCCACCGCCTTCAGCTCGATACCCGTCTCCGCCGCGAGGAAGCGGTTCACCTCGTCGGGCCGCGCCTTAGCCCACGCCTTGACGCGCGTCAGTTCAACCAAAAATTCCTTCAACCGCTCGGGATGGTGCTCCCCGATGTTCCGTGACGCGAGATAGAATTCGCGGCCTTCCACATAGCCCTTGCCGTTGCTGAGCTCGCGAAAGCCGCCGTCCTGCTCCGCCGCGGCCAAGTACGGATCCCAGATGGACCACGCATCGATCGATCCCGCTTCGAGCGCGACCCTTCCATCCGCCGGCGCAAGATAGACCGGTACAATGTCGGAGAGCAGCAGGCCGTTCTTTTCGAGGAAACGCAAAACCATTGTATGAGCGCTGGTGCCCTTAGCGAAGCCGACGCGCTGCCCTCGCAGGTCCTTCGGGTCGTGAATTGAGGATTCACGCTTCACTAAAATTGCCGAGCTTTCCGGGCTGGCCGAGGAGGCCGCGAAATAAACGAAAGGAACCTCCGCCGCCTGAGCGAAAAGCGGCGGAGAATCGCCCGTATGTCCCAGATCTATACTTCCCGCATTCAGCGCTTCGAGAAGCGGAGGGCCCGCGGGAAATTCGACCCATTCCAGCTTCACGCCTTTGGGTTCAAACGCTTTGGCTAGCTCGCCCGACGCTTTAAGGATCGAAAAAGTCCCCCATTTCTGATAGCCGATGCGCAGAACTTCGCTGGGCCGATGCTCATTGCCGGCGCAGCCCGTCAGAGCGAGCGCGACCGAAACGGTGAGCAGGATCTGCCTCATTATCGTGAGGAGCTTTGATTCTCGCCGAGCAGCCGTTCTACTTCGGCCGTAAACTCACGCTTCGCTTGCTGATAAAGCTCTCCGCTGCCGGGACCCGGGAACCCCGCGTGGACCTGTTTCACCAGTCCGTCGCGACCCACGAAGAACGTGGTCGGCCAGGAGTCCCAGTCGAGCGCCTGCGTCAGCTTATCCTTCGCGGAACTGGTCTCGCCGCCCAACAACACCGTGTAGTTGATCCCATATTCTTTGATGAACGCCTTCAATCGCGCCGGATTTTCGAGCTGCGCGGCCTCTTCAAACGACAGCGCGACAATTTCCAGTCCCTGCGCGTGATATTTGTTATACAGCGCGGCCAGGAACGGAGCCTCGTCGTGGCAGTTCGGGCACCAGCTCCCGGTAACGTTGATCAACACCACATGATTTCGGAATCGCACATCCGTATTGGAAACGACCTTGCCATTCAAATCCGGGAAACTGAACGTGAACGGCTGAGTCGGGTCCTTCACGCCCGTGTGAAGGCTAGCGTCGACCGGTTCCGCCAAGCCCTTCGCGCGCGCGACCTCCGGCCGAACGGCGCTGATCACGCCTTCATGATGTTGGCCGCTCAATTCGAGCGTCAACGTCCCATCCGTCTGCGGTGTCACCGTCAGCAGCGATGGGCGAGCGCCGGAAAAATGGCTGAGCACGAACTTGCCATCTTTGTAAGTGCCGGTGAGAGCTCCCGTATCGCCATCGATGCGGAGAATCGACGCCGAGACGTCCGCGCCTTTCTGATCAACGAGGAATTGCCAGGCCTTTTCGCCTTTCTTGGAGCTATTCACGCCTTCCAGATACCACAGACCGGAAATGTCGGGTGCATTCACCTTCGCCGTCACCTGGGCCGTGGCCCTTACAGCATGGATCGGAAGTCCTTTCCCGCGCGATGTGTACTCGCCATCGAGCGCGCCGTCCTTCAACGTCGCCTTCAGCACCGCTGCATAGGTGTCGAAGTTAAGAACCAGTGAACCGCCTTTGAACTCCCCGCTAGTCGAGTTCTCGTGTGCCTCTCCATTGAAGAACCAACCCTTGACGTTTGTCCCATCGCCGGAAAACTCAATCTTGAAAGGGATCTCCGTCCCATTGACGCTAACCGTCGCGTTCCATAATCCGGCTAGAGACTCACTAAAGGCGGCCGGCGCGAAGGCGATAACAGCAGCAAGTAGCAGTGTTTTTTTCATGTGTATTTACTCCTGAGAGGCGCGGAGCGCCTGGTCGAAATCGGCCTGAATGTCCTCGATCGATTCAATGCCAACCGAGACGCGTACATACTCCGGGGAAACGCCGGTTACGCGCTGTTCCTTCTCGGTTAACTGCGAGTGAGTGGTCGACGCAGGATGAATCACCAGCGTCTTGGCGTCGCCCACGTTAGCGAGATGGCTCGCCAGTTTCACGCTGTTGATGAACTTCACGCCTGCCGCTTTTCCGCCGCGGATTCCAAATCCGAGAATTGCCCCGGCGCCGTCCGGCAGATATTTTTTCGCAGCCTCGTAATGAGAATGCGAAGGCAATCCAGGATAATTGACCCACTCAATCGCCGGATGCTTTTCGAGCCATTCCGCTAACGCCTGAGCATTTTGGACATGCCGCTCCAGCCGGATGTGCAGCGTCTCGATTCCCAGCAGGAACAGGAATGCCGCGAACGGACTCATCGCCGCGCCGGTGTCCCTCAGCCAATGGGTGCGGATATGAACCAGGTAGGCCAAATTACCGAGAGGCTTCAGCGCTTCCGTGAACACCACGCCGTGATAAGAGTCAGAAGGCGACGTAAACTCCGGCCACTTCGATGGATTCTGCGCCCATTGAAAGTTTCCACTGTCGACAATTGCGCCGCCAATGTGTACTCCGTGCCCACCCAGAAACTTGGTAGTGGAATAGACGGCGATATCGATCCCGTGCTCGAACGGCCGGAACAGAGCCGGCGTCAGGACAGTATTGTCGACAATAACCGGCAAACCAAGCTTATGCGCCTCGTCTGCGATACGGCGGAAATCAGGAACATCGTTCTTCGGATTTCCGACTGATTCCAAGTAAACCAGCCGCGTGTTCTCGTCGCTTAGTTTCGCGATCTGCTCCGGATGGTCCGGATCGAAGAATCGCACCTCGATCGCCAGCTTCTTAAGCGTCTGCGTGAACAGCGTCCAAGTCCCTCCGTACAAACTGGTCGCCGAAATGAAATTCTGACCGGAATGCACAATCGTCAAAATCGCGGCCGTGATTGCCGCCTGCCCTGAAGCAAACGCGAGCGCGCTGATTCCGCCGTCGAGCGCCGCCAGACGCTTTTCGAGGACGTCGTTCGTCGGGTTCATCAGCCGAGAGTAGATGTTCCCGAACTCGCGCAAGCCGAACAGATTCGCCGCATGGTCGGCGCTATTGAACACGTAACTGGTCGTCGCGTAGATGGGGACAGCACGCGCATTTGTCGAGGGGTCAGGCTCCTGTCCTGCGTGGAGCGCCAACGTGCCTAGACCCCGTTTCTTTGGTGTGTTTGCCATGTCTGTCTTTTTATCGGTTCCCGCGAGTTAGTTGGAACTTGAGGGGATCAACAATCAATCACTGAGATCTCTGCTCAGACCTCCAGTTTTACGGTCGGCGTCACATTGGGAAGGATCTTTTCAACGCGAGCCTTGCCGTCCTTGTCGCGCGGGGCCTTCATGTTGTAGGCATTCACGGGCTGTGAGCGGTTGACCCAGAGCGTGTAGTAGAGATGGTCCGCGCGTGGATCGTCGGTATTGGGATGTACCAGCGTTGTAAGCCCCAGACTATTGAGCTGCAGCCACGGCACGATAATGGGCAACAGATCATTTGTGAAGCCGAAGTAGAACGATGGCGTTACGTGAGGACCGCGCGGCGTCAAATTCCAATCTCCCAGTTCGACGGGAAACCGCTCGCCTGCCCACCGGCGAATCAGGGTTGCCTTCTCAAAGGTGTCCTGATCGAAATAAAAGTGGGCATGATAGCTCTTGATGTCCGTGTAGGGGCGAGGCTTTTCCGGAAGACCATTCTCTGTTCCCGGCCATAGGCCCTTCGGCCGCGCCGTGGGCTGTTTCAAGGTTTCATAACCCCATTCACTGACACCGGTGTCAGGAGAAATATAGGGCTTGATCGGACCGTTGAGGGCAAGAAAAGCAGCGGCGGGACCGGAAGCAGGAGGGTCCTCGCCGCGAGCAGCTCCCTCGCCGAGCGTGAGCCCGATTGCAGCGGCTCCGGCGCCGAAGAGCATAGAGCGCCGTGTGGGAGCAAGCCAATCCGCCCATTGTTGGTCGATCTCTGTATTTTTGACGGTCCGCTCATTCGGATCGACGCGGAATTTGTCCCCGTTCACACGGTATTCGTCGCACATCTTAACTCTCCTTTTCAGGATTTTTGTTTGCCGATTCCAAACATACAGCGCTCAAGCAACAAATACCCATTTGTTGATAGAGTAAATCTAGATTAGGATGGAGTCAACTACTTTGTTGGATGTTTCCCTTATGTTCTCTCAACGTGCCTCTTGGCGCTGACCCACGCTACCGTCGTAGTTTCTTCAGATGACCGTTGGTTCATCGGGATCCTGCGTCGATTTACTTACCGCCTTTTGCTGGCGCGGCCGGCTGCGGCGCCTCGGGCTTGCGATCTTCCTTGGGCACAATAAGTTTGGGCGCGACCAGGCATTGGTCGGAGCGGCAATTATGCGAATTTGCTGAACCCAGTGATTCCAGCAGCGCCGCTGTCTCCGGGTGCGGCAATCCGAAGCGTGTGGGACCGTTCGCCATATCGGCTACCGTATCGCCGGCCTTGCTCTTCACGTCGACTTTGGCGCCCTTTGAGACTAGAAATTTCACCGCGTCGTTATCGCCGATGTAAGCGGCTCCGTGCAGGGCGGTGTAGCCGCGGCTATCCGCGGCGTTCACATCCGCGCCCAGCTCGACGCAGTATTGAATCGCCGCCAGCCAACCGCTGGGCAGGTTGTTCGAGTGATTCGCCATCCACCCTACGCCGGCTGCCACGATCAACGGCGTGTCGCCTTGATTGTTGGCAATCTGCGGGTCAGCCCCGTGGGCCGCGAGCAGCTTCATGGCAATGGTGTCGGCCGATTGCGCGGCTCGCCAGAAAGCGGTGGATCCGGATGGATCTACCCAGGTGGGGTCTTGCGCGAGGCCCCGAAACCACAGTTTCTTTACCAAACGGACATTGGGATTAGCGCCGCGATCGAGCAGCGCGACGAGAAGGTCGAGATAGGAAATCTTCTCCTGGGTCACATTCGGTTGGGGATACCAGGCATGCGGCGCCCACTGCGCGTCGACGACGGCGTAGAGCGCGGTGAGGCCCGCGGTGGTTGCTGCGTTCGGATCAGCGCCGTGATCGAGCAGGTATTTCGCCAAGTCGAAATGGCCGTTGATAATCGTAAGCACAAGCGGTGTGGTTTTGTCGTTTTCGGTGGCTTGATTGATCGGAGCGCCTCCGTCCAATAGCGCGGCCACGCTTTCGCGATGTCCGTCGCGCGCGGCGAGCAGTAGCGCCGTGTTTCCGCCAGTCGACGTGGCGCCGACCTCGCGCGGTCCACCCGCGGCGACATCGCCCGCCCGTCCGCCACGGCTCGTACTCGCAGGGGCGTCGGAAGCGCCGGGCAGTGCTGTGGCTACGGTCGATTGCGGCGCGGGCGGCTTTGCCGCGCCTCCGCGTCCACCAGCCTGATCTGCGGGAATCGGATTACCGTCCGCATCTAAACGCACCGTCTCCATCTTGACGACCCGCGTCGCTATTTTCGGATCGGCGCCGCTTTTCAGCAGGAGTTGTACCACCTCCGTTCGATTCAGCGCCGCCGCGAACATCAACGCAGTCTGGCCGTGGGCTTTCTCCCTGGCGTTCACCTCGGCGCCGTGATCGAGCAGCAGTTTCACCGCTGCCGGATCGCCCGCAGAAGAAGCCGCCATCAGGGCCGATGTCCCATGCTCGTTGACGGAGTTCGCACTCACGCCCGCTGCCAGCAGGACGCGAATCAGCAGGGCGCTGCCATTGCCGCAGGCCATGAAAATCGGCGTCAGGCTGCCGTTGCGCGTGGCGGCGTTGGGATTCGCTCCCGCCTGAAGCAGCAGTCGCGCCAATTCCACGTCGTCCTGAAACGCCGCCCAATGCAGAGCCGTCGAGCCGTCGCCCCCCGGAGCATTCACGTCGACCTTCTGCTTCAGCAGCGCGCGTACCGCTTCCCGATCGCCTCGCATGGCGGCATCGACCAGCCGGGTATCGGCGGCGCCTGCCAAGGAGGCGGCGAACAAGGTCAGTGCGATCAATCTGGTGTACGGCATCCCCGTCTCCTCTAAATGGCGATCTCTCCCGTGCTATCGCCGATCTCAGCCTGATCCACGCCCATCTTCCGCAGCATGGTCAACAGAATGTTGGCCGCCGGAGTTCCATCTTTGGCGCGCACGTGCAGGTTGCCTTTCAATTGACCGGAGGCGTGGCCCATCAGCAGCATGGGCACGCGTTTGTGATTGTGCACGCTCCCATCGCCCATGGGGCTGCCGTAGAGAATCATGGAATGATCCAGCAGACTGCCGTCGCCATCGGGCGTGGTGCGAAGCTTCTCCAGGAAATAGGGCAGCAGGCTCACATGATAGCGGTTGATCTTGGCGAAATCGGCGATGCGCGAAGGCACTTCTCCGTGATGCGAGCAGGAATGGAACGGCGCCTTCACGCCGCTTTCCGGGAAGACGCGCTGGCTCACGTCGCGACTCATTTTGAAGCTGGTGACGCGCGTGATGTCGGTCATGAAGCCCAGCACCTGAAGATCGAACATGATCTTGACGTGCTCCTCGTAGGAATCGGGCACGCCCAGCGGCGCCGCGGGAAGTGAGCGTTCCTCGCCGTGGGCGTTATACTTTTCGATCTTTTGAATACGCCGTTCGATCTCGCGCACATCCTCGAGATAGGCGTCCAGACGGCGGCGATCGCTGGGGCTAAGCCCCTTTTCCAGGCGCGCGACGTCTTCGAGAACACCGTCCAGAATACTGCGCTCCAGTTGCCGCCTCGCCAGACGGTCATTGGGAGTTCCGCCGTCACCGAACAGCCGCTCGAAGGCCATGCGCGGATCGATAGTCATCGGCAGTGGCGTATTCGGCGAGGCCCAACTGATGGTGTCCGCATACACGCAGGCGTAGCCGTAGGCGCAGGCACCGGTGGCGTCGACGTTCTCGATGCAAAGTTGCAAGGAGGGTAGCGGCGTCTCCTGCCCGAACTTCTGCGCGTAGATCTGGTCGATGGAAGTGCCCGCAGAAATATCCGAGCCCTCCGTCATCTTGGGATGCGCGGCGGTCAGATAAACCGCGCTCGACCGAAAGTGGTCAGCGCCTTCCTCCGCTGCCGAATGGGCGCTGGCCGGGTTGAGATCGGTGTCGCTGATGATGGTCAGGTAGTCCCGATAGGGAGCCAGCGGTTCCAGTGTCTGCGTAAATTCGAAGTCACGCCCGGTCTTCTCCGGCGACCAATAGTGTTTCACGGACCCATCCAAAGTGCTGCCTGCCGCGCCATGAACCATTTCGATGCAAGTGAGCCGCGTGCGAGGAGCGGCCACCGTTTTCGCGAGCGGCGTCTGCGCGGGAACCATCGAATCGAGGAGCGGCAGAGCGAGCGAGGCGCCGAGGCCCCGCAACAGGGTGCGTCGAGAGAGATATTTTTGACTGATAAACATGATGGACCCGTTAGCGCGAAGCGAGCTCCGTGCCCGCCGGCTCGCTGCTTTCGATTCTTCTCCATTGAAATTCCGGACTCTTCACCACGCCCAGCACGAAGGCCGAAAAACGGTTGCCGGAGCGCGCCGCATCGCGGTCGATCGCACGCACCGCGGGCATATCGGAATATCCGATGATGCGCCCCAAGCCGTACGCCAGCAGATTCTCCGTGAAGGTTCGCTCGAACGCGTCGGAGCGTTTGACCAGCGCTTCGCGCAGGCTTCGAGGTCCGTCCACTTTGGTGCCGTCGAAAAGTTGGCCGGCGGGATCGACCGCGAAGCCTCCGTCTTTGACGCGCCACGCGCCGGTGGCATCGAAATTCTCGAGCGCGAAGCCGATGGGGTCCATCAGTTTGTGACAGCCGGCGCACGCCGGATTCGCGCGATGCTCCTCCGTACGTTCCCGCACGGATTGCGGTTTGGAGCTTTCAGCCCCTTCTTTCAGTGCCGGCACATTGGGCGGCGGCGCGGGCGGAGGCGTACCGAGCAGCACATCCATCACCCACTTGCCCCGCTGCACCGGCGAAGTCCGGTTCGCCATCGACGTGAGAGTGAGGATACTGGCGTGGCCCAGTAGGCCGAAGCGATTTTCGTCGGTTACCTCCACACGGCGGAAACGGTTGCCTAAGACGTTCGGGACGCCGTAGAGCTTGGCCAGGCGCTCGTCTAAGAACGTATAGTTCGCGTTCAGGAGTTCGGTGACGCTGCGGTCCTGGTGGACGATGTTTTCAAAGAGCAGCTCCGTCTCCCGCCGCATCGAATCGGCCAGATTACGATCGAAGTTGGGATAAAGCAGCGGATCGGGCAGCACGCTTTTGAGATTTTGCAGATGCAGCCACTGGCTGGCGAAGTTGTTGGCCAGCGATTCGGAGCGGGCGTCGGCCAGCATCCGCCGCACCTGCTTCTCCAGCACTAACGGCTCCTTCAAACGACCCCGCGCGGCCAGATCGAGAAGTTCGTCGTCCGGCGCACTGCTCCATAGGAAGTAGGAAAGTCGGGACGCCAGCTCCAGATCGCTCACTCGCTGGTTGAGAGCTGCTGACGCTGCGGGAAGCGTTCGCTCGAAGCGGAAAATAAACTCGGGGTTCGAGAGAATGGCCTGAATCGCGGATTGTATGCCCGCCTCGAAATCCCCGCGATTGCGCCCGGCCTGATAGTAGCTGAGCAGTTTCTCCAGGTCGACCGGCGAGACCGGCCGACGGTAGGCTTGCCGCGCGAGCGAACCCAGAATCTGCTTGGCGCAAACGATTTCATCGGCCCCCTCGGCAGGACGGCACGTGAAAATCCTGCGGCGGCTGGGCGTATTGGAGACCCCCGTCACCTCGCGCGGCCCGTCGACGATCAAGTCATGAAGGTGAGGTAAGGAAGTCAGACCCGGGATGTTGGACACGTTGACGTCCACCAGGCTCTGCTCCACCGGCGAGACTTCGTCCTCGAGCGGGCCGTCGAACGTCCGAAGGAAGGCAGCGGAAATGCGCTTGGGACCGGCGGTTATCGCAATGGGCGGGGTGCGCAAGTCGTCGGTTTGCTTCATGCGCGGGTCGAGATCCAGCAAAGCCACGCGTGCGCCGTCGATCGAGACTTCGATTTGCTGGCCCTTGGCCTGCGTCTGCCCGAACAGCGACGTGCCCATCTGGTGGAAATAAAACGTCAGGCGAAAGACGTACTTGCCGTCAGTCGGAAATTCGTGGATCACGCTGACGCCGCCACGCGTGCCCAGCGGCGTACCTTCGATATGGCGCGTCTGCGAAATCACTCGCGGCAGTGTGTAGGTCACCCTCGCGGGAGGCACGGTGACATCTCCGACCGCCGCCCGGCTGATCTTCCCCGCGGCCCGCACGTACGCCTCCAGCAGAGTGGGCGAGGTGGTGAGCACATCCGCCATGTTGTCGAATCCGTGGCTCAGATCGTCCGGTGGAAGAAGCGCGGCCACATCCACGTTCAGATGCAGCAAATCGCGCACGGAGTTGCCGTATTCGGTGCGGTTCAAACGATGCAGCGCGGCTCGGCCTGGATCGGGGCGTACGGCAGCCGCATGGTCGATCGCGCCTTCCAGCGAAGCGGCCAACCCGTTCAGCGAAGCCGCATCCGGATGAGGAGCGCCCGGCGGCGGCATCATTCCGGCTCGCAATTTGCGAATGGCCTTTTCGGCAGCTTCCGGGGTTCGCTCAGGATGCAGCAGATCGAGCGTGGAGATAGCGAAACCGCCCGATTTGACGCTATCGCTGTGGCACCCTGCGCAGTATCGTTTCACCAATGCGCTATTCTGCGCGGGTACCGTCGCTGCCAGCATGCAAGCGAGTGCGATCAGCCGCTCCGGGAATAACGCCATGAAATCCAGTATTAGAGGAAGGAAGCACCATTGTCAACTAACTCGATCGAGATGTACCAGATTAACTTGGCTTTGTTCGCCCAATCACACCGCACGAATGTGCAACCAGCATTGCCACTCTAGGAATTGGTAGCGCTAACGGGAATCGAACCCGTATTTAAGCCTTGAGAGGGCTCCGTCCTAACCGTTAGACGATAGCGCCAAGCAACACCAGTATACTACTGCTTCGCCAGTGCCTTCATCTTCAATTCGACATTTTGTTCCCCCGCCTCCTGCACCTCGACACTCATCCCTGTTGCGCGACAGCTCGCCAAGCCATCGGGATCATAATAGTCGCAAGGTGGATCGTCCAGCCACGCCACCAGAATATATTTCCCCGGCGCCACTCCCCGCATCAGGAACAACCCATTCTCATCCGCCGACCCTTCCTGATACGATTGCACACGGCCCTTCGGAGGATCGGGAATCAGCGCGACGCTCGCCCGGCTCCATAGCATATCGTCGGCGCCCAGGACCCGCCCCGAAACGCGCCCGCCTCGCGAACTGAGAACCACTTCGAACGGATGCTCCGCCGACGCAGCCATTCCGTTAATCCCGAACGGCATAGCATCCACGCCATTCACCTGCACCGCGGACGCGTAAAAATCGTTAGGCAGATTCGTCACGAACAAATCGTACACGTCGTTCCCCATCAGCGCGAAGTGGAAACCGTCGACGCCCGCCGTTTCCGACGCGTCGACCACTTTTCCGCGCTCATTGCGCGGCTCAAAGCGCAGGTGGACCGACTCCTGTATCTTGACGCCGCCTTCCACCACCAGAACCGCGCTACCCGCGCGTTCGCCCTCGATCGTCAACTCCACATTTTCGACATCCGATTCAGCCACCGTCAGAGGCGCGCTCCCCACCAGCGCTTTTCCATCGCCGCCTCCTTCCGCCCAGATGATGTACGGCCCCGGCGTGACATTGCGAAGCTCGAACCGATTGTTGGCATCGAAGGTCGCCGCCACGTTCACCGCAGCCGACGCTGTATTGTGCGCGTCCACGCTTTGCAGTGCGATCGTCGCCGTGACCGGTTGTCCCGTCACCCCGCTGATCACCTTCCCATGAACGTGCACCTTCCGCACGCGCTCCAGCGATACATCGATGCCCCCGATCTCCTGTCCATAATCGAGCCTGACCGGCACCGCTTCGCTCAGCTTCGTCGTGTTCGTATAGAACGTCGTCGCGTAGCGCAGCGCCTGTGTCTCCCGGCTCTGCTCATCGACAGGTCCCGCACGCAACATCGTAGCCGCGATCAGATAGGAGCCTGGCTGCATACCGAACATGCGGTATTCGCCGCGATCGTTCGTAGTCGCGCCCCCGGCCAGCATGTAGCCGTGGCGAAGATGATTGCGGTGCTCGCGAAAAGCGTCCACCCGCACGTTCATCGCCGGCTCGCCGTCTTCAAACGAAATGCGCCCGGCCACCACCGCGAACGGCCGCAGCCGGAACGTCAGATTCGTAATCGATTCCTTCGCTCCAATTGAGAATACCTGCGGCAGCCGCACCGTTCCCATCAGGCAAATGGAGGTCGCCAGGTAGCCGTCGCGCGACGCGCTCAGCGAATAGCGTCCCGCCTCCACATCGCGAATAACGAACGCTCCCTTGACATCGGTGTCCACCCCAATTGCGCTCATGCCCGCCTTCGCCGGCAGCAGCAGCACGTGGGAGCGTTGCAGCGGCTGCCCCGTCCGGTCGTTCAGCACCGTGCCTTCGATCGAATTTCCCGTTTGCGCGAACGCCGTCGCGGCCACCAGAGCCAGCCCGCATTCCACCAGCGTCCGCATCTTCAAATATTGACGCTCCCTGCCGTGCGCCCGTGCAAGTCAATACGTTTCAATCGCCGTCTCCGGCCGCGAGCCCGCTCGCATTCTGACGTGATAGACCAGCGCGCCGGTCACCACCGTGATCACTGCCGCCAGTGATACGTAGGGCTTCAACTGCACTCCCCGCACGGTCATCCACAACCCTACCAGGATGAACAGCACCGGGAACACCGGATAGCAGAAACTCACCACCCGCAGTTTGCGCCAGCCCGGCTGCCTGCGCAGGCGGATCAACGCGAAGACGCTCATCACCGCGAAGAAATTCAGCAGGAATCCGATGTAGATCACCAGTTGCGGAAACGGCGTCAGCGTCATGATCATCGTGCAGATTCCCTGCGCCACAATCGCCAGCACCGGCGTATGCCAGCGCGGATCCACCTTCGCGGCAGACGCCAGAAACGCCCCGTTTTTCGCCATCGCGTAGTACACCCGCGGTCCGATCGTCACCATCGCGTTCACCGTCGACATCAGCGACAACGCCATTAACAAGCTGAACACGCCCGCGATCTCCGGCCCGAACAACCGCGACGCGGCCAGTGCACCCACCGCGATGTGGCCTTTCAAATCTTCCAGCGGAGCCGCGTAAATGAATACCACGTTCAACGCCAGATATAACGCCGCCACCAGCACCGTGCCGATCCCCAGCGCCGCCGGCAATGTGCGCGACGGTTGATGCAATTCCTCCGCCACGTACGTTGCCGCGTTCCAGCCGCTATATGCCACGTAGATCCAGAACAGGCTCACCGCAAACTGTTCCGGAATCGTGGTCGACGCCGTGCGCACCGCGTTCATCGAAAAGTTACTTGACGACCCGTGCCCGATTGTGAACGCCAACGCGATGAATCCCACCAGCATCAGCACCTTCGCAGCGGTCAGAACGTTTTGGATCCGCGCCACCCTCCGC
>JBEKPC010000098.1:0-19970 GCA_049521155.1 Bryobacteraceae bacterium | reverse complement strand
GGATTCGCCCGCATGGACGGCCGCTCCATCGGAATCGTAGCCAATCAGCCGGCCTTTCTCGCCGGCTGCCTCGATATCGATTCATCCACGAAAGGCGCCCGCTTCGTCCGCTTCTGCGATGCCTTCAATATTCCGATTCTGACCTTTGAAGACGTGCCCGGCTTCCTCCCCGGCACTGCGCAGGAGTTCGGCGGCATCATCCGCCACGGCGCAAAACTCCTCTACGCCTACGCCGAAGCCACCGTGCCGAAAATCACCGTCATCACCCGCAAAGCCTACGGCGGAGCCTACTGCGTAATGGGATCGAAGCACCTGCGTACCGACGTCAACCTGGCTTGGCCCTCCGCCGAAATCGCTGTCATGGGACCCGAAGGGGCCGTCAATATTGTCTATCGCCGCGAACTCACCGGAGCCGCCGATCCCGACGCCGTCCGGCGCGCCAAAACCGAGGAGTTCAAGGAGCGCTTCGCCAACCCTTTTGTAGCTGCCGAGCATGGTTTTCTCGACGACGTAATCGAGCCTGGCCAAACCCGACCGCGCGTCATCCGCGCCCTCCGCCTCCTGGCGACGAAAGTAGATACGATGCCGCGCAAAAAGCACGGCAACATCCCTCTCTAGGAATGGCGTTCAGCCGGTCGATACGCAGGCTCCGGTCGGGGCTGCCTCGGATTCGCACGGCCTGTCCGTTCCCACAAGACTCGCGGCGCCCTTCGCATCCCGAATCGATATTCCAGAACCAGCACGATCATCCGCATCCCCAGCCGGAAGGCCTTCCAAAAATCCCCTGTGACCGAAGATTCGCCCACGCGGCTCCGATAGTTCACCGGGATTTCGATGAAAGGAATGCCGTGCGCCACCACTTCCATCAGCAGTTGTGGCCCAAAGTGCGAACCGCCGATCGTCAGATGCGGCCGGATTCTTTCAAGCGCCTGGCGGCTGAATAGCCGATAGGTGCAACCCATGTCCGTAAGGATCGTGGTGTTAAACAGCAGCTCCGTCATCTTCGCGACGGCCCAGTTTCCCCACCGCAGAAAACGCCCCATGTTCGCGCCCGCCCAGATAAACTCCCGGCTGGTCCGCGTTCCAAACACCACCGGAACGTCCTCTGAGTAAGCCAGCATCTTCAATAGGTCATGTCCGCTGAAGGTGCCATCCGGCTCGGCCATCACAATCAGATCCGCGCCGCAGTGGTCGATGCCGTGGAGCAGCGCGTGCCCGTAGCCTTGCTTCGATTCGAACATCTCCCGCGCACCCGTACCTGCGATCTCCTCGGAAGTCCCGGCGGCGGCGTTGTTGTTGACGACGATAATTTCATCCGCCAAGCCAGCCATAAAAAAATCGAGAGTAGCTTCACGAATGGAGTCCTTTTCGTTATAAGTAGGAAAAATGACCGCGACTGTCTTGCCGTTCCACATCTCCTTGGGATGATCGGCAGGACCGGCGAAAAGCTTCAGTGCGCCTAGTCTTCCGTCTCTGAAGCCAGCCTTAGTAGGGCGGTCCCCCTGGACCGCAGCCGACGCCCGCGTCGGCTCTTCTTTTCAGGATCGCTACTCAGCCCGCTCCGCCACCACCAAAAATTGTCCCGCAAACGGCCGGAAAGGCAGCGCCAGGTAAAGCTTGATCAGCCACTCCGCTGTCGGCAATCGCGACTTCATCGTGAAAGGAGTGAACCGAGGCTCAGCATGCACGATCCGCCAGCCGTAAGCACGCAGAAAATCCTGAAATCCGTTATCCGTGTAAGCGGTGCGATGCGTATAATCGTCGAAATAACGCCTCGGCTCCAGGCGAAAATTTGGCTGGATCGCGATAAACCGGCCTCCCGGGCGAAGCTTGCGCTGGATCTGGAGTAGTATTTCCGCCCCTTGATCGATCGTAAAATGTTCGAAAAAATTCGACGCGAAAACAGTGCCGAAACTCCCGTCGGGAACCGTCCATTCCTCCATCGCGGATTGAAACAAGGCGTGAACCGCGGGGTCCCAGTGCGCGGCCAGCGCCGGATTCTGATCGAGAGCCCACTTTTCCGAAGCCTTGATCTCGCGCGTGAATTCTCCGTACCCCGCTCCCAGCTCCAGCAGCGGTTGATCCTCCCGAACCCAGCGTTGCAAGTATCGCGCCAGCACCCTCCACACCGCGCTTCGACGCGCGTCATGTTGGAACCGGATTTCGTGATACGTTGCTTGCGATAATTCACCGCCCGGATTCGTCATTGGTCTCCCTTGGGCAGGTAAACATAATTCCCTTCCATGAACGGCCCATCGACATGTTTCACCAAACGATAGTGCGCGCGGATTTCCGCGACCTGCGTCTCCGGTAACGCTGCGAGCTCCGGATCAGACCAATGTCTCGCCTCAAATACATTCTCGCCCAGGATCACCGTTGAAAACGCCCCGCGCGCCAAATCGCGGCGCACCGGCTCCGGATCCACCACCTTTGCCGCCACCAGCAAGCTATAAATAAACGGTTCGATGTCGAATCGTTCGCGTAGTCGCACCATCGCGTTGAAGTCGGTGCAAAAGACCCGTCCGCCGGTGGCAGCGACGTAGGGACGAAGTCCGTCCACAGACGCCCGCCATTCGTTCTCCACCGCCCAACGATAGATCGTGAAATTAGCCGTAGCGCGATAACCGACCGCGGCATGCACCGCCAAAGGAAGTAGCAGCAGCGTGACCCACTTCTTGCTTCCTTGAAACAGCAGCGGAAAAAAGTTCAGTTCATGCAAGCCGATGCCGCAGGCGACGGCCAGCACCACTGTCAGCTCGATCTGATAATTCGTATCAGACCCCAGCTTTGGCGCCGTCAGCAAAAAGATGCTCGCGCTGAGCACCAGATAAATGACCACCGGAATGCCGCGCGATCGAATCATTCGTCCCACGCCGGCCGCAGCGACAATAGCCATGCAGCCCGAGAACGATCCGAAGGATTGCAGTTGGGCGAGAAGCTTTCTGCCGTTCATCGGATTCATGTTCGCGAAGACCGTGTCCGCCAGAAAATTCCCGTGCAGCGCTTGATTGACGATCAGAATCGCCGCGCCCAGCGCGACGCCCAGCCCGATCGCGAACCACATCGCCCGCTTCTTGTCGCGCAGCCAAAGCGCCAGGAAAATCGCCGCCGGCGCGGATACCATCGTCTGTTTGGTGAATAAAGCGAGTGCCGCCAAGATCCCGGCCGCGAGCAGCGTCGCATCCCCCCGCACATGAAATTTTGAAAATTGAAAGAAGGCCGCAACCGCGAAGAACACCGCCAGCGTGTCCACCTGCGCGATGCTTCCCCAGAACAACAACAACGAGCTGGACGCCGCCAGAATCGCCGACACCCACGCCGCGTTCCGGTTCGATGTGTAGAGCCACACCAGGTTCCACGCCAGCCAGACCAGTCCGCACCACGCCGCCAGGCTGACCATTCGTCCGCCGTGAAACGCGGTCACGTGCGCCCGCACCAACCCCGCCTCGAGCAGATAAAAAATCGGCATGTACGCGCACACCGTATATGGATAGCGATTCAGATTGTAATAGAGCGTCCCATCGTGCGCCAGCATCAACGATTGCGCCGCCACCACGGCTTCGGGAGGTGCAAATTCATTTGCCGATCGAATCGCCGTGACAACGCAGCCAACCAGCGCCAGCACAGCCAGCGCGGACGCAATCCACAGCCCGATGCGAAACCTCCGTTCGATCTTTGTGGAAGCTTCCTCCGCCAATTCCTCGGTTATTGTCTGAGCCATTCTCTCGTCTTTTGATCGGCATTCTCAGGTGGAAACATGAGACCATCCCCTAGTGCAGCTCACACCCCTCGATTGGATCGTCGTCGCCCTCTATTTCGCCTTCAACATCGGCATCGGCTTCTATTACAAGTCGCGCGCCGGCTCCAGCGTCAACGAATTTTTCCTCTCCGGACGCAACGTGCCCTGGTGGCTCGCCGGCACTTCGATGGTCGCGACCACCTTCGCCGCCGATACGCCTCTCGCCGTCACCGGCATGGTCGCGAAAGGAGGCATCGCCGGCAACTGGCTGTGGTGGTGCTTCGTCGCCAGCGGGATGATGACCGTGTTTTTCTATGCCCGCCTGTGGCGCCGCTCCGGCGTCATGACCGATATCGAATTCTCTGAAATCCGCTATTCCGGACGCCCCGCGGCCTTTCTGCGCGGCTTCCGAGCCCTCTACCTCGGCATCCCGATCAACTGCATCATCCTCGGCTGGGTCAATAAAGCCATGGTCGATATCCTCATGCTGATCCTCGGCGTCACCAAGCTTGAAGCGCTCGCCATCGTCATCGGTATGATCGCGCTCACCGCTGGAATCTCCACTCTCTCCGGACTCTGGGGCGTCCTCGTCACCGATATGTTTCAGTTCGTCATTAAGATGTCCATGGTGATCGCGCTCGCCGTCTTCGCAGTCGAAGCCGTCGGAGGCATCGATCAGATGAAGCTGAAACTCCTCGCCATCGACGCCACCCGCGGCAATCAGGGCAGCGTCCTCAGCTTCATTCCCGACCTCGATTCAGCCTGGATGCCCATGATCACGTTTCTTGTTTACATCTCCCTCAACTGGTGGGCCACCTGGTATCCCGGAGCCGAGCCTGGCGGCGGAGGCTACATCGCCCAGCGCATGTTCTGTGCCAAGGATGAAAAGAATTCTCTGCTCGCTACTCTCTGGTTCAACATCGCCCATTACGCCGTGCGGCCCTGGCCCTGGATCCTGGTCGCGCTCACCTCGCTCATTTTATTTCCCGGCCTGAAAGACCCCGAGACCGGTTACATCCGCGTCATGATCGCCTACCTGCCTCCTTCTTTAAGAGGCCTGATGGTCGCCGCCTTCGCCGCCGCTTATATGTCGACCATCGCTACTCAGCTCAACTGGGGCGCCAGCTACATCGTCAACGATTTTTACCGCCGCTTCCTAAAACCGAAGGCGTCCGATCATCACTATGTAGTCGTCGCCCAACTCGCAACCGTGCTCCTGACCTTCGTCTCCGCCGGCGTCACTTTCTACATGGATTCCATCTCTGGCGCCTGGAAACTTCTCATCGTCACCGGCGCAGGCACCGGCAGCGTGCTCCTGTTCCGCTGGTATTGGTGGCGTATCAACGCCTGGAGCGAAGTCTCCGCCATGATCAGCGCCTTCATCGTCTCTGTCACTCTGCAAGCCGCCTTTCATTTTGATACCGATAAACCCGTCGACTTCGCCTACATCATGCTGATCACCGTCGGCATCACGACGGTCGTCTGGCTGGCCACCACCTTCTTAACCAAGCCCGAACCGCAAGACCTTCTGATCGCCTTCTATCGCCGCACCCGCCCCTCCGTCTCCGGCTGGACCCCGATCGCCAAACTCGCCCCCGACGTAAAACCCTCCCGCGACGGCCTGTCAAACCTACTAGATTGGATCTCCGGCTGCGTCCTGATCTACGGAGTCCTCTTCGGCGTGGGCAAACTCCTCCTGCACGAAACCGGAGTCGGTTTAGCCCTTCTAGCCCTAGGCCTGCTAGGCGGAGCCATAATCTACTGGGACCTAACCCGCCGAGGCTGGACCTCAGTAGTAGATTAAGTGTCTAGCAGCCTGTGATGTTTTGTGGGGCGGACGCCCTCGTCCGCGCCGGACCCCCTGGTCCGGCTTTACCAACGCACCCAAATTGGTATATTCGCGAAATGCTTCGCGAATCAGTTCGCTCATGGTCCGATTCTCTTTCGCGGCGATCTTCTTCGCCCGCTTAAGCATCTCAGGCGGAAAGGTGACAGAAAGCGGCGTACTAAGTATGACCAAGTCAGATTGAGCAAGGGGGCCGACGCCCCCTGAAAAAGCCTTAATGAACCGGCGGCCAAACGATGATAGGTTCTCCCATATGATTCCCCTTTCTGCCGAAAGAGTAATCGATGAATATGAGTTTGGCCCGTGGTTGTAACCGCCAAACTACTCAGAAATAGCCATTTTTAGAACTGAAAATACACGAACGGCAGAGCCTTCTCTGTCACGCCGATCATTTCGATCGTCAGCAGCAGGATAATCATGAACGCCGCGTAAGCCCAGGCCGGACCCCGTGACAATCGTTCCGTCCATTCAAACTTTTCCTCGATCAGCGCGATCACCAAAGACGCGCCCGTCATGTACATCAGCCACTTCGGAATCAAAGCTTCCATCTGCCGCCCGCTGTGAAATAGTTGGCTGACCACATATCGGCTGTCCGCAAACGTCGCCGCTCGAAAGAATACCCATCCTAAACAAACCAGCCCAAACGTAATGACCGCACGCAAAGGATAGAGCCAGATCGGAGGCCTCTTTTCAAACTCGCGCCTACCCATCATTCGTTCCAAACTGAGCAACCCTCCGTGATAGCCGCCCCAGATCACAAAGTTCCAGCTCGCGCCATGCCACAATCCGCCCAGCAGCATGGTCAGCATCAGGTTCCGATACGTCATCAGGCGCCCATGCCGATTGCCGCCCAGCGGAATGTAAAGATAATCGCGCAGCCAACGTGACAGCGACATGTGCCAGCGATGCCAAAAGTCGGTCATGCTGAACGCCAGATATGGCCGCCGGAAATTCACCGGGAAATGGAAGCCGAGCAGCAGGGCCATGCCGATCGCCATATCGGTATAGCCTGAAAAATCAAAGAAAATCTGCATCGCGAACGCGAATACGCCGCTCCACGCCGCGAACCCTCCCGGATGCGCGCTCAGATTCTGGAAATAAGAATCGGCGATCTGCGCGAACTGGTCGGCGAAGGCCATTTTTTTCGTGAGTCCGAGAACGATCAGCATCACGCCCCGCAGCACTTCTTCACTGCTCGGATGCTTCCAGGCATTCAGGTCGGAGAAGAACTCGCGGGCCCGTACAATCGGCCCGGCCACCAGTTGCGGAAAGAAAGAAATGAACAGCGCGTAATCGATCGGATTGCGAATCGCGACCTGCTCTCCGCGATAAACGTCGACCACATAGGAGATGCTCTGGAACGTGTGAAAGCTGATGCCCAACGGCAAAATGATGGAATAAGCCCACGAATTCGGCGGATAACGAAGCAACTGCGCCAGATTATCGGCAAAGAAATTGTAGTACTTAAAGAACCCGAGCATCCCTAGATTTGCTGCAAGACTGACCAGTAGAAACAGCTTCTTGCGCCCAACCGGCGCCCGCTCGATGGCAATCGCAGCGCCGAAATCGACCACGGTGAGCCCCAGCAGCAACACCACGAATTTATAGTTCCAACTGAGATAGAAATAATAGCTAGCCACCAGCAGAATCACTCTTCGCCACGACCGCGGCGCCGCATAAAACAGCACCAGCACGGCCGCGAAGAAGACAAAAAATGGGATCGTGTTAAAAAGCATCGAGCGCGTGACTGACTTCCCTCGCCAGGATGCGCGAAAATTCAGCGCAGCCCGGTCCGTTCATGTGCATCTGATCGAGAAACAACCCCGGCCGCTCAATCGAATCGAAAATATGTTCCGGCATCAGAATCACGCCCGGCTGCTGTCCCAATTCACGCACGGAGGAATGCGCATTCAGCGGCGGCTGATCAGGACGGATAAAAGGCCCACGCGGCAAATGAAGAAATACCAGCCGCGTTTTCGATCCGCGATAGTGCTCATAAATCTTCCCCAGCCACTGATGAAGAAAAGCGCTATGTACGCCTTTTTCGGGTGGACGCGGATCGAGGAATCGAGCCCGATAAGCCGCTTTTTGCGCCTCCGAAAATCCCGCCGGCACGGTAACGGTCCGGTTGTTGAAATCCACCACCACGCCTTCCAAACTTTGATTCGGACCGACGTAATTGTAATACCAAAGGTAAGAATCTTTGTGCGCCAGCTTCGCCAAATCGAGGCGTTCCTGCGGATGCAGCAGAAAGTCCTGAAAATCGCGCTTGTAAATCAGCCCCTTCAACACGATGCCGCGCACCGCCGCCCACTGCAATTCCGGATCGTGAAAAGACCGCGCAAACTCCGGAAGATCGGAATATTTCAGCCGCCCGATCACATAATAGAGATCGGCCGCGCGGACCGAATAATCCTCAATTGTTTCGGTATCGTCATAATCCTCCATCGCAATCACGATGGCCGAGTACCGGTTCGCGTCCGGATCCGCGCCGCGAAGCATGTAATACCAATCCCGCGGAGTGGCCCCGCCCAGCGCGATGGACGCATACTCGTAGCCGGTATCCTGCCTCATTTCATTGGCATAGCGAGGCAGGAAGCCCATCCGCGAGTCTCCGATGGTGAGTACTTGGCGCAGACTGTGGCGGGCGCGACCGAGCTCGTTGTGGACATGAGTCTCCACAGCCCCGGTGGAGGAATCATGGCGTAGAATCGTGAAATATGCGCCAGTATGAAATATGGCGAATTCGACTGCCCAGAAGCCACAAATCGTCAAAATAAGAGTGAATAAGGCTCGCACGGGGCACGAAAATGTCACTTTATGGTCATTTAAGCTCGCCACCCACAGGCCGCGAGCCGGCATTCTTCCATGCCCGCAGCTCTTCAAAACCACGCGACATCTCGTTAGGTGAAATGGCGCAATGCCCATCGTGTTTGACGAACTGCTGCACGAACAGGCTGGAGGTCCCGGCCAGCTCCACCAACGTCGAATAGGTATTGGGAATCGATACCGGCACCAGCGGATCGTAGGAAGTATGGATCGCCAGCATCGGCTTCATGATCCTGCCGGTAGGCGTGTAATTTGCCCGCAGATACGCAACCGCCTGCGGATCCGCGGCGTAGCGCGGGATGGCGCTGTTCAGCGCGTTATCGTCCAGCGTGCCGTTATAAATGACATTGCGATTGTCAAACGGATTGCCGCCGGAGCGTTCGTTCAATTCCTTCACCAGGTAAACCAGAAACGTCAGCGTGCCAGCCAGATCCTTGTTGCTCTTGAGATTGTTCTGATGCCGCAACGCAGCGGATTTCTCAGGCGCCGCCTCCAGCGCCTGCGTGACTTTATCCAGTAGCGCTTTATCGCCGGTGCCGGTAACGAAGTCCTTCGGAATTTTGGTGGGATCGGGGAAAATGCCGGGAAAGTAGTAGTTGAACAGCACGATCGCGTCAAATGCTCCCCGCGATTGGAAGGACTCCGCGGAGGCCAGCGGACCGCACATCGGCATCGCCGCATCATATACCGTCGGATAATTTTCCATCAACATCATGGTGAGGAATCCGCCCATGGAATGCCCGGTCAGATAAGTTTCCTTGGGCTTCCCGTATTTGGTCGCGAAGTAACGGCGCAGGCTTTCGGTATCGACCGCTGCTTCCTGGATCGCCCACCCTCCGGTCGCGTAGCCGGATTGCGCCAGCGCGTATCCCTGGTCTGTGAACACCTTGATGAGGGGATTCGGTGCATCCTCTTTGTACGTCACGGCGGAGGGAGAGTAGCCATGGCAGTAGACGACTAAGCCTCCGTTCCAGTTGTCGGGGATATCGATACGGAAAGCGGCCCCATTAATGACTCCGACTTCGAGCTTCGGAGCAGCAGCGGCGAGGGCAAGGGATGCAATAAGAGCAGCGAGGATCTTCATCCGCTGAGGGTAGGCGATTCACGAGGCTGATGTCAAGAGTGGGCCTGAATGTTAGGCAGGCCCGAATGTTAGTATTTATGGCTGTAGCCGACTCAGAATGATCATCAGACGAGCACAGATCGATGAGCTTAGATTTGGCCCTTATCTGACCTTTGAGAATCGCCTGGTGGAATGGCTGACGACGTATTTCCCCGACGACTGCACCCTGCTGGGGCCGGATGGGACGCGTAACGCTATCCGGGAAGCCGTGCAGATCGCCTCCCGGTACGGATTCGAGAGCCAGCCGGAGGTCTCCGGTTTCGCTTATTTGTGGTTTTTGATTGGCCCGCATTTTGACCTGAAACCCGAGTATGCCTGGCTTCAAAAGCTGCTCCGCGACCCCGATGTCCCGGCCGAGGCGCGCATGGATCACGCCTTTGAAGCTGTTGCCGCTCGTGTCGAATCGCAGCCTGAGGGGGCCATCCGATGAGTGACGCGCGTGCCACTCATCCCATGTCCGGCGCTGCGACCGATGGGGCCAATAACGATTTCTACGCTGCCCATCCGGAAATGGTAACGCCGGACGGACATCGGAAGCCGATCGATCCGCATAACAAGAAGTTGCGGGATCAATGGCTGCTGGCGTATGCGAAGCATGGCGGGAAGGTTCGCAATCCAACGCCGGCGATGAAAGCGGCGCACGTGCGGCAGGCAGGAAAGGAAGCGAAGGCTATGCCGCCCAACGCGGTAGCGCCCCCTTCCGTGATGCCTTGCTCTGGCAACGGTTCGGCGGGCGGCACGCATCTTAAAACCGTCGCTTCCGCGCCGCGGCAGGAGAAGTTTGCGGAGGACTGCCTCCTGGTGGACGCGGCCTGCGCCTGCGAACATGGCCGCGTGGCGGGCGAAAACGGCGTTCTTTACGTGGTCCCGGAGCAACATGCGTTTGGCGGCGACGAGATCAAATGCATTTCTTCTTCGATGGGCGGATGCCATCACCACATCCGGTGGACAGTGGACGGCGCGGACACTTTGTCGGTTCATGCCCCCAAGACCAGCTTCGGCGCCTCTGCCGTCATGCCATCAATGATCGGATTCATGGGCCTGCACAAAATCGACCCGCGGGTCTATCGCGCGAACGCGACCGCCTGCCGAGGCGGCGCCCCCTCCTTCGAAATCCGCGCCTATCCGCCCGAAAAACTCGAGGCGCAATTCAACTTCAAGAAACTCCGCGAAGCCATTAAGAAAGGCTTTGAGCTTGCTCCGATCGACGAAGAGGAGAAAAATAAATTCGAGTTTCTCGAAATTCAAATTTCCTGTGCCGAGCAGTGGAAGGAGGACAAGAAATCTCCGCGGGCCTATTGCGAATGCGAGATCGCAGGCGGCGCGCTGCCGCTGATCAAGACCCCGGAACTATCGTTTCAAATCTATCCCCCCAACCTCCTTCCGGAAAAACTCAGAGACTATATCAAGTTCGGCGTGTTCGTCAGCATCGGCGGTGAAATCAGCTTCAGCGTCGCCTGGATCGGCAAATACTGGCCGGATACCTCCAAATGGCAGCACGACAAAGTAGAAGCGAAGTTGGAAGCCGAGGTGGAGCTGGAATTGGCGGTGAAAGCGTCTCTACTGAGCAAGGACGTGCTCGATTTCGAGATCGCGGGCAAGACCTCGTTCACCGGAGAGGCAAAAGCCGCCTACGGAGAGCCCGCAGTTGAGGCGGAGGTAAAGTGGGGAGGACTCGAAGCCGTGATCACGATCCACATTGCCTGGAGGATCTTCGAGCATCAGACCACCTATCCGATTTTGAAGGAACGGACCCTCTGGAAACACGAATATCCGTTTCACGGCGAAAAGAAAGAAGGGGAAGAATCCCCTAAAGAGGAATAGGATCATGCCGGCCGAGGGACATCTTTTATTTATCGTGAACGTGAACACCCGCGGCCTCCTGGTCCATATCCTCGTCAACGACATCACCGTATATACCAATAACGGCAGGCAAGCATCGTTTGGCGGGAAAATCAATCCTTTCATCCTTCCAGCCGGGAACATCGTGACCATCGCGCTCGGCCTTCCTCCTTCCGCGCCTGACCCGCCGCGATTTCGTATGAATATCCAGCGCGCCTTCCAAGGCGCGGACCCCGGCGAGGAAGGCATCCTATCGCGATTCACCTGGTCCGGCCAAAGCCTCGCGCCAGCTCCCGCGGAGGTTTTTCGCGGCGCCTTCGATGCCCCGGAAATCTGGTGGCGGCCGCGCTGGATTTCACTCCCTCCGGTGCTCGCGAGCAACGCCGAACTGGAGCGCTTTGTCCTCGATTTTGTGCATAGCCTCCAAACCGGCGATATCGAGCGGCTGACAACGCTCCACATGCCCAGTTTCCTGGAGCTTCAGGATTCGCTGGGCTTCGACGCGGAGCAGTTGGCCTCGAACTTCCGGGAGCGTCTGCGGGCGCTGATGGCCGATCCGACGTTCACCGTCCTCCCGGTCGACCTTCGACGCCTTCGCTACACTCCTGAAGCCGGCGGCCGGATGGTTCGCATCAGTCTCGAATCGGGCGATCCGCCCATTATGACCCAGCGTGCGGAAGGCTTTGTCCCGTTCGCTTTCACTGTTTCAAGGGTGGACGGGCAGCTGCGGATTATCAGATAAAATCATGGCGGAGAGGGGGAGATTCGAACTCCCGGAACCCGTGAAGGTTCAACGGTTTTCGAGACCGCCGCAATCGACCACTCTGCCACCTCTCCGCGACAGCTTTATTGTACCATCGGCTTATTCCAGCCGGTAGTTCGGAGCTTCCTTGGTAATAATCACGTCGTGCACGTGGCCTTCTTTCAGACCGGCCGACGTCACACGTACGAAGCGGCCGCGCTCGCGCAGGTCTTCGATCGTGGCGCATCCGCAATAGCCCATGCCGGCTCGTAATCCGCCGACGAGTTGGTACACCAGGTCCGCCAGCATCCCTTTATACGGCACGCGCCCTTCGATCCCTTCCGGCACCAGTTTGCCGCTGGGGTCCTGATCGTAGCGGTTCGACGCACCCTGCGCCAGCGCGCCCATCGACCCCATGCCGCGATAGCTTTTAAAGGTGCGACCCTGATATAAAATAGTTTCGCCCGGACTCTCTTCGGTGCCCGCCAGCAAGCTCCCGATCATCACCGCGTGGGCGCCGGCCGCGATCGCCTTCGTCACGTCGCCCGAGTACTTGATGCCTCCGTCGGCGATCACCGGCACTCCGGTCCCTTTGGCTGCCTTCGCGCACTCCGAAATCGCCATGATCTGCGGCACGCCGGCCCCGCTGACCACGCGCGTAGTGCAAATCGACCCCGGCCCGATGCCGACCTTGATGCCATCCACACCCAGTGCGATCAAATCGCGCGCGCCCTCGAACGTCGCCACATTGCCGGCCAGCAGATCCACTTCGGGGAACGCCTTCTTGATCGCCTTGATCGCATCCATCACGCGTGTCGTGTGGCCATGCGCCGAATCGACGGCCAGGATGTCCACTTTTTTCTTGACCAACTCCTGCGCGCGCTCCAGATAGTCGCCCGAGGATCCCAGCGCCGCACCCACGCGCAAACGCCCTTGCGGATCTTTCGCGGCGTTCGGATACTTCAATTTTTTCTGAATGTCCTTGACCGTGATCAAGCCCTTCAGCATGTATTGATCGTCCACCACCAGCAGCTTTTCCACCCGGTGCCGGTGCAGAATCGCCTCCGCTTCTTCGAGCGTGGTGCCGACGGCGACCGTGATGAGATTTTCCTTCGTCATCACGTTCTGGATCGGTAGATCGTAGCGAGTCTCGAAGCGCAGATCGCGATTCGTCAGAATGCCCACCAGCTTGCCGTTTTTCGTCACCGGCACGCCCGAAATGCGGTAGCGCTTCATTACTTCGAGCGCGTCGGAAATTTTCTGTTCCGGGTCGACCGTCACCGGGTCGACAATCATCCCGCTTTCTGAGCGCTTCACCCGGTCGACCTCTTCAGCCTGTTTGTCGATCGGCATATTGCGATGGATCAACCCAGCTCCGCCCTGCTGCGCCAGCGCAATCGCCAGGTGGGATTCGGTTACGGTATCCATGGCCGCGCTGAAAACGGGGATGTTCAGCGCGATGTTGCGCGAGCCAAAGGTGCGCGTGTCAGTCTGTGCGGGAACGACGTCGCTGTGGGCCGGCAGCAATAACACGTCGTCAAAAGTAAGGCCTTCCGGGATCGATTCGAGGATCATGCGGTGTACTTTCATTCTACCGCACGCCGATTTTTTATCGCCTTTTTGGGTGTCGACGTCTGGCCAGACACACACGCCGCCAAATGATTTTTCGCTTCCGGATTCCTACCGTGCCGTGACCGCAGGGAGCGGAGTCTTCATGGATTCCGGAACAGCTTCTTATCGCCCCTCGTCGTCAATAGAAATCTTCAACGCCCTCAAAAATTTCTGATCCTGCGACGTCAGCTTGATCTTCCCGACCTTGCGGCGCGTAGTCTCAGGCGGCGTCTCGATCTCGACGGCTTCTCCGTCTTCTGATTCCTCGCCTTCTTCCCGCTTGTTGAACCCAATAGTGGCTTCGAGGACCAGGAAGACGTCATAGCCGGCGCGTTTGATTTCTCCAATCGCAGCGGCGATGCGGTCGGAATCGGAGAGCGATTCGTTGATCGCGTTCCCCAGTTCCTGCATGAGCTCCTTTAGTCGATCTTCCAAAAGCTTTCCTCGATTCCTGCTGGTCCCGGGCGCCTGCCCGAAGCCTCCTTCAGCATATCATCGCTACTTATGTGTGATGCCGCCGCCGGGCGTCCGGTTGCAGAGCGCCCATTTCCTGTATCGGCCTTAAACGCTGCGAATGTTAGGATGAGTATATCAGCCATGGCAGCGCAAAAACACAAGGCGGGAATGGTCAATCGATTTCTGGGGCACGTGCTGCCCGGCATCATTCGCCCGATGCACGCGCTTTGGAACGAAGTGATCGGCTTCATTTTCATCGTTCTGGCCGCTTGGGCCGCGCCTTCCGCCTGGCGTAACATCCGCCTCGTGAACGGCAATTCCGAGACATTTTTCAAGGCGGGAATTTCGGTGGGCTTCGCTCTATTGATGGCCTACTTCGGCATCAGTTCTTTCCTAAAGGCCCGAAAGATTACGCGCTCATGAGCGAACTGCCCGGAGCCTTTCCCTACACTCGCGGCATCTATTCCGACATGTATCGAGGCCGCCTCTGGACCATGCGCCAGTACGCGGGCTTCGGCAGCGCCGAAGAGAGCAATCGCCGCTATAGGTACCTGCTCTCGCAAGGCACCGCCGGATTGTCCGTCGCCTTCGATCTGCCGACGCAGATGGGCCTCGATTCGGACGATGATCTCGCCACCGGCGAAGTGGGCCGCGTCGGCGTCGCGATCTGCTCCCTGGCCGATATGGAGCGTCTGTTTGACGGGATTCAGCTCGATCGAATCACCACGTCGATGACCATCAATTCGACCGCTGCGATCTTGTTGTCGCTCTATGTCCTGGTGGCCCGCGGCCAAGGCGCGAAGGTGCGCAAACTTTCGGGCACTATTCAGAACGACATTCTGAAGGAATACATCGCCCGCGGAACCTACATCTACCCTCCCCGTCCCGCCATGCGGATCATCACCGACCTGTTCGCGTGGGCCGGCGCCGAGCTGCCGGAGTGGAACACCATTTCGATCAGCGGCTATCACATTCGCGAAGCCGGGTCGACTGCGGTGCAGGAGGTCGCATTCACGCTGGCCAACGCAATCGCCTATATTGAAGCGGCCGTGACCGCTGGCCTCGACGTCGATGCGTTCGCGCCGCGCCTGTCTTTTTTCTTCAACGCCCATAATAATTTCCTGGAGGAGATCGCCAAATATCGCGCCGCGCGGCGTCTCTATGCGCACATTATGAAGGAGCGTTTTGGCGCGAAAAATCCCAAGTCGATGATGCTACGGTTTCATACCCAGACCGCCGGATCGTCGCTCACCGCGCAGCAGCCGGATGTCAACGTGGTCCGCACGGCTTTGCAGGCGATGGCCGCAGTGCTCGGAGGCACGCAGTCCCTGCATACCAATTCCCGCGATGAAGCGCTCGGCCTGCCGACCGAGGAATCCGCCAGCCTCGCCTTGCGCACACAGCAGATTATCGCCCACGAAACCGGAGTCACCAGCGTCACCGATCCTTTTGGAGGCAGCGTCGTCATCGAAAAACTGACCGATGAGATCGAGCTGGGCGCGCGCGATTATATCGATCGGATCGATGCCATGGGCGGCACGCTGGCCGCGATTGAGAACGGCTTCCAGCAGAGCGAAATCCAGTCCGCGGCCTACCAATACCAGCGATCGGTGGAGTCCGGCGAAACGATCGTCGTCGGCGTGAACCGTTTCCGCCAGGAAGGCGAACCCTCCCCGCCCACCTTTCGAGTCGACCCCCAAATCGAGCAGACCCAAATCGCCCGCCTCCGCGAATTGCGCGCGACTCGTCCGCCGGTCGAGAAGAAACTGGATGCGTTGGAAGAAGCCGCGCGCGGTTCCGACAACCTGATGCCGAAAATTCTCGATGCCTGTGAAGCCTACGCGACAGTCGGCGAAATCTCCACCCGCCTGCGCAAAGTTTTCGGCGAATACCGCGAATCCTAAATCGATTTCGATGCGGCTTTAAGGCCTCTTCGGCGCACGAAAACAAGCGATTATGGCGTTTTAAGAAGCGCGAAGACCGCGTTCCATACGTCTTTTTCGACCGTTTCCTCGCTCCCGGAGCCGTCGATCAGCTTTACACGGCCCGGTTCATCCGCCGCCAGTTGCAGGTAGGCGTCCCGGACTTTTCGATGAAAATCGATGGCCTGTTCATCGAGGCGCGTTTCGACATCCTGCGTTTTCCGGTTGCGCCCGCGGGCACGCTCCAACCCGAGCTCGGTTTGGATGTCGACTATGATTGTCAGGTCCGGAACCAGGCCGCGGCAGGCGATGCGGTCGAGCTCATAAACCACCTCCGCTCCCAGGCCGCGCGCGGCTCCTTGATAGACCAGGCTGGAATCGGTAAACCGGTCGCATAAAACGACTTCGCCGCGGGAAAGCGCGGGTAAAATCGCCTCGTCCACATTCTGCGCGCGAGCGGCGAACATCAGCAGAAGTTCGGTGGTCGGGCGCATTTCCAGATTTTTTGCGTCGAGCAAAACGCGCCGGATCTGCTTGCCGATGGGTGTGCCTCCGGGCTCCGCCGTTTCGAGCACCGTACGGCCCTGGGTGTGCAATCGCGCCGCTAACCTACCGAGCTGGGTTGATTTGCCGCTACCTTCTGGACCCTCAAAGGTGATGAAAAGGCCGCGTTTAGTCGTAGACAAAATGCAAAACCTTCTTCAAATCGTCCCACGCCTCGCGCTTGGCATTGGCGTTGTAGGGGCGCAGCAAATAGGACGGATGATAGGTCACCATGACGGGGATGTCGCGCCATTTGTGCCAGTTGCCCCGCAACCTGGTCACGCCGTCCTTGGTCGCGAGCAGGGCTTTCGCGGCTGTCGATCCTAACGCGCAGATAGCTTTGGGTTTAATCGTCATCAACTGGCGGAACAGGAACTGGCCGCAAATTTCCATTTCATCGGGCTGCGGCGCGCGATTCTCCGGAGGCCGGCATTTCACTACATTGGCGATATAAACATTTTCGCGCTTAATTGGAATGCCTTCTTTGGACGCCGTATTATCAATCATTTGGGTTAATAACTGACCGGCGCGACCAACAAAAGGAAACCCCTGCGCGTCCTCATCGGCACCGGGACCTTCGCCCACGAAAACGAGTTTCGCCTGCTCATTCCCCGATCCAAAAACAATTTTATTCCTTTGTTCGCATAACCTACAGCGTCGGCAGTCGCCGATATCGGCCAGGATCTTTGCGAGTGTATCGTCAGTGGGGGCGAGCGGGGGAATTTCCATGGTGGGAGTCAGGGTTTCGGTAACAGGCGGCTGGCGGCGGAAAACTTCCTCGACCCCGAGATCGCGATAAAAGGTCAGATAACCGCGCAGTTGCTGAGGAGTCATTTGGCGTGCAGGGCTAAACGTAACTTCATTGTTTCATCGAGGATGCGCGCGGCGATGGCCCTCTTGGGGGCGCGGTGAACGGGGACTGGATCGGCGTGGCGGGTGACCAGCACGACTTCGTTTTCATTCGAATCGAAACCGATGCCTTCCTGGGACACCAGATTCGCCACTACCATGTCGCAGTTTTTCGATTCCAGCTTGCGGCGCGCTTCGGCGATCAGATTTTCGGTTTCCGCGGCGAAACCAATCAGGAGGCGATCTCCTTTTTTTCTACCAAGTTCCGCGAGAATATCGACGGTTGGGTCCAATTCAATCGACATGCGGGCGGCGGTTTTCTTGACCTTGTATTGGGGCGCATCGGAGCGATGATAATCGGCCACCGCGGCCGCCTTGATAATGATCGTGGATTCTTCAAGATGCAGCATGACAGCCTCGAACATCTGCGCCGCAGTCTGAACCTGAATGACTTCTACATTGGCTGGTTCGGGAAGGCTCACTGGTCCCGAAACCAAAATGACGCGGGCTCCGCGAGCGGCGGCATCTTCGGCGATGGCGTAGCCCATTTTTCCGCTGGAACGATTGCTCAAATAGCGGACGGCATCGAGAGGCTCCTGGGTGGGGCCGGCGGTAATAAGCACTACTTCGCCTTCCAGATCCCGTTTCTTTGTTATGAGATGCGCGACCGCGTCGGCGATGGAATCGGGGTCGGCCAGACGGCCGGGGCCGACCATGCCGCAGGCGAGCGCGCCGTCGTCGGGATCGACGATGAGATGTCCTCGATCCCGCAGAGTGCGCAAATTCGCTTGCGTGGCGGGATGATTCCACATGTTGGTATTCATCGCCGGGGCGAGCACGACTGGTCCCGTGAAGGCAAGGTAAGTTGTAGAAAGGAAATCGTCCGCCAAGCCGTGGGCAAATTTAGCGAGCAGATCCGCCGTCGCCGGGGCGACGACCAGAATGTCGTTTTCCTGCGCGACGCGGATGTGTTCAATGGCGCTTGAAAGAGTATCCTCCGCGCTGGAGGCGGAAAAAAGATTGGTGATGACTTTGCGGCCGGTAAGCGCGGCGAAGGTGAGGGGTCGAATGAATTCTTCGGAGGCGCGAGTCATGACCACGTTGACGGTGAAGCCACGGGTCATGAGGGCGCGTGCGAGTTCGGCCGCTTTGTAAGCGGCGATGCCTCCGCCGACGCCGAGCGCTATGTTCAAGTATTTACTACTCTTCGGCGGCGGCCAACTCTGCTGCGGCCTGCTGCGCGGCTAGAAGGGTGAGGTCTTCATACTGCACCAATCCGCGGCGCACTTCTTCCATGGCGACGACGGTGGGCTTTTTCGAGGTGGTGGGCAGGTAGCTGCGCGCGCCGCTTTGCAACTGGCGCGCCCGCTTGGCCGCGACGATGATGAAACGGTAGGCGCTGGCTTCCGGATCGTCGGGGATGGTGCTTTGAGCGGTGTGTCGAATCGAAGTTTCAGGCATTGAACGTCTCCAAAATCGGACGGATTTCTCTTTCCATCCGGTCGCGCCGGCTGCGGGTTGCTTTGACGATCGATTTCAGTGTATCCACCGACGCCTCTACTTCCCGATTGACCAGCACGTAATCATACTGCGAATAATTTCGGATCTCTTCAGCGGCATCGTGCAAGCGCCGCTCAATCACCGGTTCGGAATCCTGCGAGCGCAGCCGCAGCCGCTGTTCCAGAACTTGCCGGCTGGGCGGAAGAATAAAGATTGACACCGCAGCCGGACGCTTCTCTTTCAATTGTCGCGCACCCTGGACGTCTATGTCGAGGATCAAATCGACGTTTTCGGCGGCGGCGCGCTCCAGCTCACCGACGTGGGTGCCGTAGTAATTACCAAAAACCTTGGCATATTCGAGGAATTCACCTTTGGAGAGGCGGTCTTCGAACTCGGCGGTGGAAATGAAGAAATAATCTTTGCCGTTGGATTCCTGGCCGCGCGGAGGGCGGGTGGTGTAGGAAATGGAAAAGCGAAGGTTCGGGATTTCCTCAAGAAGCCGGGCGGTGAGGGTGGATTTTCCAGAACCAGAGGGAGCGGAGATGATGAAGACGGTGGTCATGGAAGAAGTAGCCAGTAGCCAGCAGCCAGTATCCAGGAGACGCCGGCTGAAGCCGTCGCTATACGCCACCACACGCGGAAGAGTTTCGTCATTCCAGGTTCAGGGACTGCTCGCGGACTTTTTCGATGCAGGCTTTGGCGCTCAAGGCTAGTTCGGTGATTTTTAAACCGGCTTCGCCGGCGCCGCTGGTTTTAGAAAGAATGGTGTTGGTTTCGCGATTCATTTCCTGAAGCAGAAAGTCGAGCTTTTTGCCGATTTCACCGCCATGATCCAGCAGGCCGGTGAGCTGGGCGGCGTGAATCCTGAGACGGGCCAACTCCTCGCCGATATCGCTGCGGTCGGCGAGAATGGCTGCTTCCTGGGCCAGGCGCTGCGGGTCAATCTGGATGCCTTTCAGCAACTCACG
>JBEKPC010000097.1:0-19994 GCA_049521155.1 Bryobacteraceae bacterium | reverse complement strand
CGATGTGCGATCGCCAATCCCAGCCCCACTCCACCCGTCGAAGAATCCCTTGACTCATCTACTCGAAAAAACGGCTTGAAAATCTTCGGCAGCTCATTCTCCGGCACACCAGGGCCATAATCCCTCACCGAAATCTCCGCATCGTCGTGATCCGATCCCAACTTGACGTCTACCGAAGTCCCTTCCGGCGCGTACCGGATCGCGTTGCGGACAATGTTTTCCATCGCCCTCCGCAGCAACTCGCGATCCCCTCGGAAGTGCAGCGTCGTGGGCGCGTCCAGATACACTCGGCACCCGTGCGCCTCCGCTTCCACGGCGCAATCTTCCACCACCTCTCGCAGAAAATCATCGAGCGGCAAATCGGTCAGATTTCGAGACGACGGATCGCCCTCCGCCCGCGTCACATGCAGCAGCGCGCCTACCAGATCCGTCAACCGGCCAATTTCTTTTTTCAATCGTGCCGTCGCCGCCGTCCGATCCTCCGCCGTTCGCGATAGCTCCGCCGCGAAGCTCAGCCTAGCCAAAGGAGTGCGCAATTCATGCGAAATGTCCTGCAATAACCGTCTCTCAGCCGTGAGCAGCGTCTCGATGCGCTCCGCCATATCGTCGAAGGCGCGTGCCAGATCGCCGATCTCATCGCGCCGCCGCGAGTTCACGCGAGCCGAAAGATCGCCGCGTCCAAATCGATCTACCGTCCGCGCCAGCGTTCGCAGCGGCGACGCCAGATTCACAGCCAGCAGCCAGCATAAGAGCGCCAGAGCCAGGAATACCATCAGGTAGTAAGGCATGAACGTCCAGGGATCGAAATTCGACGGTTGCGCGACGATCATCCATCGGAACGGAATGTCAGCCGACGCAGGCGCTACCATCACATGCACCTCGCCTCGATGTCCCAGGTCGCGAAACATATTGAATGGCCACGGCACAAATCTAGGCGGCTTTTGCGTCAGCCAGGCGGACCGATCCTCGCCGGTCAAAATATCCTTTCCCGCCGTGTCCGTTAAATGATGCTCGATTCCGAAATGCTTGTCCACCCGCTCCAGGTAGGCGCTCAATTTCGACGGCCCGCCCGATTCATAGGCCTCGCGCGCTTCCCGCAGTTGCCAGGTCGAAGTCTTTTCGAACGGTCCTCCGTGCCCGAACGCCCTCACCTGCGCCGCTGCGCCCACCACCGCGAACGCGATGAGTGAGAAGATCAACGTCCCAAAGCACCAGAACAACACCTTCGCGTATACGGATCTCATTCGGCCTTTCCCGTGGTGAACATATAGCCCACCCCGCGCACCGTGCGGATCGGCGTCATATCGCCTCGCTCCAGTTTCTTTCGCAAATGGCTAATATGCACGTCGAGCGAGCGTTCATAAGGATTCGACTCGCGCTGATGCAGCACCGCCGTCAGCTCATCGCGCGAAACAATCCTGCCGGCCGAACGGGCCAGCAGATCGAGAATATCGAATTCAATCGAAGTCACGTCGATCCGTTCCGTGCCCGCCCACACTTCGCGCGAACTCTCATCAAGTGTAAGCCCGTCGACTTCGATTCGTTGCGATTTCCCCTGCTCCGTCGCTCCCGCCCGCCGCAAAACCGCTCGAATGCGCGCCAGCAGTTCATCGGGTCCAAACGGCTTCGGAAGATAATCGTCGGCCCCTGCATTGAGCCCGGCAATGCGATCACGTTCTTCTGTCCGCGCCGTCAGCATAATCACCGGCACCCCGCTCCGCCGCCGCAACTGCTTCAGCACTTCAAAGCCATCGAGTACGGGCAGCATTCCATCTAAAATCACCAGATCGAAGTTTCCTTCAAGCGCGCGCGACAATCCTCTGCGCCCATCGTGAGCCGCTTCCAGCGAAAATTCATGCTGCGAAAAAAAATCGGTCATTAGAGCACAAAGCTCCGTATCATCTTCTACCAATAAGATCGATTTTTCCGCCATCTCCACTTCTTTGTAACCCATTTCGGCCTCCCGCACGTTGCGGTTTTACAAAACTTAACGGTTCGAAGAGCCCAACCCGTCGTCTGATAGAAGTAATGAAAAGGTTATTCCCCTTGCTGCTTCTCACAGCAGCCGCGTTCGCGCAGTCCTTTGTTGGATCGATCACTGCGTTTAAACCCGAAGATGCCGTCGTCATAGTAAAGCCCGATAAAAGCGACGCCATCAATGTGAGCCTCACCCCCGAAACAATTTTCAAGCGCATAGCCCCCGGCGAGAGCTCTCTGAAGAACGCAACTGATATGAAGATGACAGATATGGCTCTTGGCGATAAGGTATTGGTGTCGCTCAAACCCGGAACCTTCCAAGCCACCCGCGTTGTTGTGATGCCCGCCAGCGACATCACGAAGCGCAACGAAGCCGATAGTCTCGATTGGAATAAGCGCGGCATCTCAGGCGTCGTTGCGGCGAAGGTTGGAAATACGATCACTCTGAAAAAAGGTGGAATTATCACCGTCGATGACAAAACATCCTACCGGCGATACAACTCCGATTCGGTCAAGTTTGCCGATGCTAAAGTCAGCAAACTGGACGAGATAAATGTCGGCGATCAGGTGCGCGCGCGGGGTGCAAAAAGTGAAGACGGGTTGAAAGTCAACGCCGAAGACATTGTCTTCGGAACCTTCGTTACCAAGGCCGGCACTATCACCGCGATCAATTCGGATACGAAAGAAGTTACCGTATCCGAAATTGGCACAAATAAGCCACTTATCATCAAACTGACCGCCGATTCTCAGATCAAGAGAATGCCCGATATGGCTGGCCGCGGGGCCGCTCCCGTGCCTGGGCGGATGCCGGATTTGGCGCAGATGCTGGAACATATGCCGGGGGCCAAGCTGGACGATTTAAAAGCTGGAGAAAAGATTGTAGTTTCAAGCACTAAGGGACAGAAACCGGACGAGATTACTGCGATTATGCTGCTCGGAAACGCCGATATGCTGATTCAGATGGCGACCGTTCCCAGTGGCCGCGGCGGCGGGGCTGCGGGCGGAATGGGGATGGGCGGCGGACTGCAAACCCTCGACCTTCCGTCCATGATCCTGAACTAACACCTTCTTAAATGACCATAACAACTACAATACGTGCGCTGATCGTGTCTTATTTGGCCATAATTGCACAGGCCCAAACTCCGAGCCTTCACGGCACAGTGACGGACCCTTCCGGCGCATCGGTTCCAGGCGCCCTGGTGCAGCTCCGCGGACCCGGCCCGGAACAGCGTGCGACCTCCGATGATAAAGGACAATATTCGTTTCCCGCGCTCCAGCCCGGAAAATATGCCATCCGCGTGATTGCCAAAGGATTCACGGTCGGCCAAAGGCCGAATTTCGAAATCACGGGGCCGAGCACGCTCGATGTTCAACTCACAATTGAAGCGGAATCGCAGGTAGTGAATGTCGAGGAAACGGCGGGGGCGGTGAGCACCGATCCCGGCTCCAATGGCGATGCATTGGTGCTCCATCCCAAAGAATTAGAAGCACTTTCAGACGATCCCGACGAATTGGCACAGCAGTTACAGGCGATGGCTGGACCGGCTGCGGGGCCGAATGGAGGGCAGATTTATATCGATGGATTCACCGGCGGCCAACTGCCTCCCAAATCGTCGATTCGCGAAATCAGGGTGAACTCGAATCCTTATGCACCGGAGTACGATATGGTGGGGTTCGGACGCATTGAAATTCTGACCAAGCCGGGAAGCGATACGCTGCACGGACAGGTATTTTTCCAGTACAACAATCAGGACTTCAATTCGCGCAGCGCGTTGTTCGATCAATCTTCCCTGCCGCCTTATAAACAGCTTTTCGAAGGCTTTAACATCGGCGGACCGATCAAGAAAAACAAGGCTTCTTTCACGTTCGATTTTGAACGGCGCGATATTACCGAAAATGCCTTTATTCTGGCCACCACGCTCAACAGCAGTCTCAATCCGGTGACGATCAATCAGGGGGTGGTCACTCCGCAAACGCGCATGACCATCGCTCCGCGCATCGACTACGCGATCAACGAGAAAAACACTTTGATCGTGCGCTATCAGAACACGCTGGTCGGCCAGGACGACAACGGCATCGGCGGCTACAGCCTGGTCTCCCAGGCATACAACACGAGGAACCAGGAGAACACGGTGCAGGTCACCGAAACCGCAGTGCTCAGCGCCAAATTGATCAATGAGACGCGCTTCCAATACCAGCACATCACGTCGGCCAACGTCGCTGCGGAGACTACGCCGGAGATCAACGTGCCGGGCTCCTTCGTCAGCGGCGGTTCCGCGCTAGGCAACTTCGGCAGCACGCAAAACAACCTGGAACTGACCAACAACACCACTTATATCGCCGGCGTGCATTCGTTCAAATGGGGCACCCGCCTGCGCGAGTTTCTGCTGAGTAACACGGCGGAGACCAATTTCAACGGCGTGTACACATTCCTCGGCGGAACTGGCCCGGAGTTGGATGCCGCGAATCAGCCGATCGCGGGCACCTCAGAGAGTCTGACGGCGCTCCAGGTCTATCAGCGGACACTGCTCGGGGAGCAGGCAGGCTTGAGCGCCGGATCGACGCAATTTCAATTGGGCGCCGGAAGGCCTGCTCTCAACGTGCGGCAGTTCGATATCGGCCTTTATCTCAACGACGACTGGCGCCTGCGGCCAAACCTGACGCTGAGCCTGGGACTGCGCTACGAGAACCAGACGAACATCAGCGATAACGGAAATTTCGCGCCACGTTTTGGTTTTGCCTGGGGCATGGATGCGCATGGCAGCACGCCGGCAAAAACCGTGCTGCGCGGTGGCTTCGGCATCTTTTACTCGCGGATTCCGTTGAGCTCCACGCTGAATGCGGAGCTTTATAACGGCATCACGCAGCAATCGTATTTCCTGTTGAATCCAACGTTTTTCCCGGTGATTCCGACCATCAGCGAACTGACCGCATCGCCGCAGCAGTTGCAGGAACTGTACAAGCAAATCGTGGCGCCGCGCTTATATCAAGGAAGCATCGCGGTGGACCGGACGATCAACAAATACTCCCGCATCACGGCGCAATATATGACCAATCGCGGCGCGCACTTGACGCGCACGCTGAACATCAACACGCCTATTGACGGAGTGTATCCTTACGGCAATCCGGCGCTGCTCGAATTGACGGAATCGAACGGGTTCAGCCGGACCAATCAATTCATCCTGTCCCCGAATGTGAACTACAAGAAGTTTTTTCTATTCGGCTTCTACGCCTACTCGCAGGGCAAGGACGACAACGAAGGCACGCCGGCCGATCCCTACAATCTGAAAGCGGAGTGGGGACCGTCGACCTACGCCGACGTACACCACAGGGCGGTGATCGGGACCAACATCCCGCTGCCTTATCAGTTCAGCATCAGCCCGTTCCTGATCATAAACAGCGGCACCCCTTATAACATCACCACCGGTATCGATTCGCTGGATGAAGGGATCGCGGCGGAGAGGCCTTCGCTCGCGACCAACGTGTCAGCGGCGAGCTGCGTGGGAACGAGCTTGAAATATGAGGCGGGATACGGATGCTTCAACCTGAATCCGGCGCCGGGCACGCAGATCGAGCGGAACTACGGAGTCGGTCCAGCGAATGAGACGCTGATGCTGCGTATCTCGCGGACCTGGGCGTTCGTGAATAAAGAAGGAGCGGCGCAAGGGCCGCAAGGAGGGGGCCCTCCGCCTGGCGGACCTCCGCCGGGTGGTCCACGCGGAGGTCCTCCGCCTCCCGGTGGGGGTGGTGGTGGATTTTTCGGCGGTGGCGGCGTGGCGGGGAAAAAGTACTCCATCACGGCGAGCGTGCAAGCGTCGAATGTGCTGAATCACACGAATCTCGGACCTCCGGTAGGGAATTTGTCGTCGCCCTATTTTGGCGAATCGGTCAGTCTGGCGTCAGGCTTCGGCCCTCCAGGAGGAGGAAGCGGTGGGACGCCGACTTATAACAGGAAGATTACGCTCCAATTGAGATTTACGTTTTAAGAAGAAGTAGCCACCCTGTGGTCACGGCTCGGTGAAGCAATTGAGCGGCTCGCGAGAAGGATCGCATTTCCGAAATTTAGAAAATTAGAGCAATTTCCCTGGCTGGTGCGTCTAAACTTGTGGGAAGCCGCGTTTGGGGGGCTTCTGATATCCTGTTAGCAGAGGGCTTTCGCCAATGAATCGACGTTTTCAGTTCTCCGTGGTCGCCGTATCTACTTGCGTGGTTTCGCTCCTGTTATTTGGGGCGGTGCATGGGCGCAGCGCCTCCACTGATACTCCTTATAATAATCTCGGCGTTTATAGCGAGGTGCTATCGAAGATCAAGTTCGATTATGTGGAAGAGCCGGACATGAAGGCCGTCACGCTGGGCGCCATCAATGGGATGCTGGAATCGATCGATCCTTACGCCAGCTATCTGAATGCCGACCAGTACAAGCAGTATCTGGAAACGAAGGACAAAAAGAAGGCCGACGTGGGCCTGGTGCTGTCGAAGCGGTTCGGATATATGGGCGTGGTGGATGCGCTGCCGGGGTCGCCGGCAGGGAAAGCAGGGCTCGGGACAGGCGATGTGATTGAGTCGATCGCCAACGTTTCGACGCGGGACATGCCGCTGGCGTTCGCCGAGCTGCTGTTCCAGGGCGATGCCGGGTCGACCATCGAAATGAGCGTTCTGCGGGCGCGCAAATCGGAAGCGCAGAAGGTGACACTGACTCGCGCGGCGCTGGTTTATCCTCCGGTGACGGCGAAGCTGGTGACGGATCAAGGACCGGATCCGATAGGGCTGATTCAGGTGGGCACGCTGGTTCCGGGGCGGGTGAAGGACATCGCCGCGAAGATCGAGGATCTGCAAAAGCAGGGCGCGCGGAAGCTGGTGCTGGATTTGCGGCGCTGCTCGACGGGCGCGGATGAGGATGGGATTGCGCTGGCGAATCTGTTTATCGATAAAGGGCTGATCACGTACACGCTGGGACAGAAAGCGGCGCGGCAGGATTTCCAGGCGGTAGCGTCGAAGGCGATTACCAAGCTGCCTCTGGTCGTGCTGGTGAACCGGGGAACGGCGGGCGCGGCGGAGATCGCGGCGGCGGCGCTGCTCGATTCGAAGCGCGCGAATCTGGTGGGCGAGCGCACATATGGCGATGCGTCGATTCGGAAGGCGATTACCATGGCCGACGACAGCGCGGTGATTCTCTCGGTGGCGAAATATTATTCGCCGAGCGGCAGTGCGATCCAGGATAAAGGCGTCACACCGGGCACGGTGGTGGCGGATGCCGAGGCGGCGACCGATGACGATGACGATAGCGATACCCCGGCGCCGCCCACAGCGCCGCCGACGAAGCCCGGCGATCCGGTGCTGATGAAAGCGTACGAGATTTTCAAGAAATAATGCCTATTTACGAGTACCGGTGTGAGAAGTGCGGCAAAGTCTTCGAAGTATTGCAGAGGATGTCTGACGATCCTTTGAAGACGCATGAAGAGTGCGGCGGGAAGGTGGACAAGCTCATTTCCCACTCCGCGTTTCAGTTGAAGGGCAGCGGTTGGTACGCTACCGACTATGCCAAGAGTTCCGCGCCCGCGCCGGTGGCGAAAAGCGATGGCAAGGCGGACGGGTCAGCCGATTCGAAGGGATCCGCGGACAGTTCGTCCGATTCCAAGGCTGAGTCGAAAAGCGAGACGAAGACTGAGTCTAAGCCGGAACCGAAGACGGAGTCGAAGCCTGCGGCCAGCACCACCGCTAAGACCGAATAGTCAAAAAGAAGAGCCGAAACAAATCTTTTTCCTCATACATCCCCTGTCCCCGTCGATGAGGGTTCTGCAAGGGGATAAGATTTGATCTCAATCCGCAAGTCCTTCAACGATTTAGACCGCCTCGACGAACTGGAACAACGGGAAGATCTCTCGCGGGCCCTCCTCGATTCCTACGCGCTGGCGATCCAATCCTCCGCGCGATATGTAGTGGATGTCGATCCCACCCTCGCCGTCGAATTTCGCAACCACCTTCAGGTCATTGAGGAGCAAGCCCTCGCCGCCGAGTCCCCGGACCAGATCCGCGCCGTCCAGGCATCCTTCCGCGGCGAACTTCGCGATTATCGCGACAAGGCCGCCCAGCAGTTGAAAAAGATGCGCCAGGAGATCGAGAACGCCACCGCCGCGATGCTGATGTTCGCCGATACCGTCGCCACCAATGGAGAAAATCATGAACAGGCGGTGCTCACCCAGCTTCGCGTCCTGGAGTCCACCGCGCGAAGCAATAGCATCGACGAGATTCGCGGCGGCGTTGGCGCCGTCGTTGCCAACATCAAATCCAGCGTCCATCAGATCCACCTTGGCAATCAACTGATCGTCGCCCAGTTGCAGGACGAAATTACGTCTCTCCATCAGCAATTTGAACTGGAGCGCAAGGCGCTCTATACCGATCGCGGTTCCGGCGCATGGAATCGCCAGAAGATCGATATCCATCTCGATAATCTGCTTCGCCAGAACCAACCCTTCTGCCTGCTGCTGGTGTCTGTGCGTAATTTCAAGCGCCTCGAAACCCAGCATTCGCGCACCGTCCTGGAAGCCATTCTGAAGTCCCTGATCAGCCGCTTCGCGTCCATCACAGGAGAGGACGCCGTCATCGGGCGCTGGAGCGAGGAGCAGTTCGTGGCCGTGCTCGATCTATCCCCAACTCAGGCGATTTCTCTCTCCGCCGAGGCCACCCGCAAGCTGTCTGGAAGCTACGCCATCCAGGAAAACGGGCAATCGCAAAGGGTCATGGTCCAGGCAACCTCCGGCATCATCGACTGTCCCGCCGCGACCGATTCTTCGAAATTCCACGAAAAACTAGCCCAGCTAACCGGGGCCTAGATCTTATTCCGGCTCCCGGCTACTGGCTGCCGGCTACTTTCTATTACAATTCGGTAGAGCGTGCGAATCACCATCTCCAAAGAAAACTACCTGAAGGCGATAGCCGAAGCCGAGGCTGAAGGCGAGACCGTCATTGCCGCCACCCTCGCCCGATGGCTCAAGGTTTCCGCTCCCGCCGTCACCATGGCCATCCGCCGCCTCAAGCGCGACGGACTCATCCACGTCAGCCCCGCCGGCGAAGTCACACTCAAGAAGGAAGGCCGCGAAATCGCCGACCGCGTCCTCCAGCGCCATCATTTAATCGAGCGCATGCTCACCGAAATCTTCGGCATGGAGTGGTATAAAGTCCACGATGAAGCCGAGCAACTGGAGCACGCCGTCTCCGCCGATTTCGAGCGCCATTTAATTGAGAAACTCGGCCCCAGCCGCGATCACGACCGCCGCGGCTGGACCCCTCTCGATAAATTGGAACCCGGCGCCTCAGCCAAGGTAATGAGCGTCTTTGAGCGCGACCGTTCCCTGCTCGAATACCTCGAAGCATTGGGTATCCGCCCCGCCGCCGAACTGGAGCTGGTCACCCGCAACTACGACGACACGCTGACTCTGAAAGTCGCCGGTAAGCCCGTGCAGCTAGCCAGCACCGCCGCCGCCAAAGTATGGGTCGGAAATTAGCGGCTACTGCACCGCGATCGCCACAGTGTTGCTGGTCGCCGAGCCCACCGTCAGAAACACCGGCACCGCGCTCCCCGACGGAGTTCCCGCCGGAACCGTCACGTTCACCTGGTACAATCCCACCAACCCCGGCGTCAGCCCGCAATAGGACGGCACCGCAGTGGTGTCCGCTCCTTCGATGATGCTCGCCCCTCCGAACGTCATCAGCGCTTTCCCGACGCTGGTCTGTCCCGTCACCGCGATCCCCTCCGTCACCGGCGGAACCGTCTGCCCGAATCCGAGCCCGTAAAATACCAGGATGTCTCCCGGCTTCGCTGGCCGGCTGGGAATCCCCGGAGTCGTCGGGAACGGGAACGTCACGTAATCGGTGAACGTCGCGATTGCATATTCCGTCCCGTTCAATTCGTATTGCAGCAACCTGGGCACGATATTCTGGACCTGCACGCTGATCGTATTGCCCGTCTGCACCGTCCCGTTATCATTGCGATCCACCCGCACCGTCGCCTGACCGGCAGGCGTACTGTACGGCATCTGGAACGTGATCTGCCCGCCCATAACCACCACGTTTGAAGCAGCCGTGTAATATATCGGCACCGCCGCTCCGTTCACATAAACCGTCGCATCGCCCAGCGACGTTCCCAGAGGCAGGCTCGGAGCCTCCACCGCCGCGCCCATCGTAAATTGGTCGCCCCGCACCAGCACCAGTCCACCCGGAGCCACCGGATCGCCCACCGTGTACAACGCATTATCTACCACGCTCTGGTAGTAGCTATACGGAGGCGCCACCGCCACCACGTCCATTTCGACCGGCACCGTCAGCGGCGAATTTTTCGCGTTACTCGTTATCGTCACCGTTCCCGTATAGGTCCCGGTACTCAGCCCGGTCGGATCTCCGGTCGCCACCACGGTCGTCCCATTGATCGCCGCCGTCAGCCACGCCGCGCCTGTCGATACCGTAGTCCCGCTCACCGTCAGCGTCCCTTCCCCCACATTCCCCAACTGGATCCACTTCGCCACCGGAGCCGCTCCCTGCGCCACATTGAATTGCAGCGCCGTCTGGACTGATGTCATAATCGGCATCGCCGTCACATTCAACGTCACCGGCACGCTCTTTACATCCGGCGCGAAATTGGAACCCGTCACTTTAATCGTTCCCGTATAAGTCGTCTCCGCCGGAGTAGAAGCCGGCGCGCTCGCCGTCACCAGATACGATCCTGTTGTCTGGAAACTCCCTCCCCCCAGCGCCGCGATCGAGAGCTTTAGCCCACCCGCCGGAGGCGTCACCGAATCGCTCAACACGCTCGAAGCCACAAACGTAGTCGTAGCCGACCCGCCCGGCGGCATGTACAAATTGATCGAATTTGGCACCCCTCCGCCCATCTGCACCGTCACCGCGATCGTTTGCGGCGCATCGATCGCGCCCGGCGAGCTCACCGTCACCAGTCCCGTCGCAATCCCTTGCGTCAGCGAAGACGTGCTCAGCCCGATCAGCACATTGTTGCCCGCAATCGACGCGTTAATCCAAGGTACGTTCGCGCTCGCGCTCAACGTAAGTGTCCCGGTCCCGATATTGCTGGCCGTAACTGTCTGCGTCGTCCCATTCTGACCCACCGCAATATTCAGCGGCCCGATGGTAGATGTGGAAAGACGCAATTGGGGTGTGGCATAAAGCGCCGCAGCGCTCATCAGAACAATAAGAGTTCGCATAGATTTAGGAAGGTCCTGGAAAATAGACCTGCACGTCCGTCTCCACTAAGGCTCGGGAGAGGTGATTTCGAATTCAGCTTTCAGAAACTGCCAATCGGGAAGTTCATAAATCCGCAGCTTGGTGGGAACGCTCGCCTCCACCTCCCGGATCTCTTCCGGCCCGAGCGTAGGAACCTTCACTGCAAAGTCCGCAATCGCCGGATCCTCAGGCTTGGCGGAGCTGCTGGTCAGCCGCACCTTCACGCCCAGATCGCCGATATCCGCCTCGGAGTGATTCACCACCACAAACTTAACCCGCAACTTCCCTCCCCCTGCCTCCGATAACCGGAACCCCACCAGCTCGACATACTTAGCCAGCGGATGTTTCTTCGTAGGAACCGCCGAAGTAGGCTCAATCGGCCCGCTTTTCTTAGTCTGCTTAGTATCGGTAGCCGGAGGAGAAGAACAAGCAGCCAGCGCGAGCAACAAGGAGATAACAATAATCCGCACCAAACCAGTTTAACCAAATCCTGCTCTTTCCACTCGTCATCGGTTCGGTCGAACTCCCTCCGTCGCCGGAGGGGCCCCGCCCTGCTTCAGTATTTCCCGGTCTTTTTGAGCGCCGCCTCAATCGTCGCGAGCGGCAGCAGCAGCGATAAAGGTGCGTCCAGCAGCGCGACCGCGCCATAACTCGCATACCACCTCGCCACCCCTTCACTCTTGGCATCGATCACCAGCACCACCCCGCCCACCTCCTGCGACGCCCTCAGGCACCGTCTGCCCGCCGCAAGAAGAAGCTGTCCTCCCAAGCCCTGCCCTTGCCATCTCCGATCCACCGCCAGTCGCGCCAACCGGAACCCTGGCACATCGTGACGCGCGAGTCCCCGCCGCACAATCTCCGGCGTCCGCGCATATTCGATCGAGGCCGGGCTCAAACTATAGAAGCCGACTATCGTCTGGCCAGCATCGTCGAGCGCGAGAAATGTCTTCGCCCCGCCCCGTTCGTGGCTCTTGCGGGCATGGCGGCGCAGAAATTCATTCAGCGCGTCTTCGCCGCAATCGAAGCCTTCCCGGTCATGCTTCTTGCTGATCGGCTCTTCGTGCCACTCCGTCACGATTTCTTTGGCAAGGCCCGCGCTGCCGCCCGCAGTCTCGCGTTCGGCGCAGGTGGATGCTCCAGCAGCTTCAAAACCCGCAAACTATCTCTTTCGGAGAGCCGCACCTGATCGGCCTGTTCAATCACCGCCTTCGCGGCTTGAACCGCGTGACGAATCACAAAATCCGTCAGGTCGGTATCCTTCAGCGCCACCGCGCGTAACAGCAGCGCCTTTTCCTCCGCCCGAATCCGCAGTGACATCCGGCTGTTGTCCTGAATCGCTACTCGTGGCATGGCATGTACACATTCAAATAGTACATCAAACCTTCGATCTGAAGTCAGCCCAAGTAGGGCGGTCCCCCTGGACCGCAGCCGACGCCCTCGTCGGCTCTGACCGCGCGCGCCATCTGCTCCCAACACGCGATAATGGCTCTTACCAGTGTTCTCCACCATCCGGGAGCAAATCGACACCGTCTTCAAGCGCGATCCCGCCGCCCGCAGCGTGCTCGAAATCGTGCTCTGCTACCCCGGATTCCACGCCGTCATCATCCATCGCCTCGCCCACGGAGTCTATAAAAAAGGCTGGTTCACCCTCGCCCGCGTCATCTCGCAAATTGCCCGCACCGCGACCGGCATCGAAATTCACCCCGGCGCCACCATCGGCCGCCGCTTCTTCATCGACCACGGCATGGGTATCGTCATCGGGGAGACCAGCGAAATCGGCGACGACGTTCTCATGTATCAAAACGTCACCCTCGGCGGCACCGGCAAGGAAGCAGGCAAGCGCCATCCCACCATTGGCAATGAAGTCGTCATCGGAACAGGCGCGAAAATTCTCGGCAATATCAAAATTGGGGATCATGTAAAGGTAGGCGCCGGCAGCGTCGTGGTGCGACCCGTGCCCGATCATTCCACCGTCGTCGGCGTCCCCGGACGCGTCGTCGGCGACGCCAATGCCGATCTCGATGCCCTATCCCACGGCACTCTGCCCGATCCCGAAGGTCAGGCCATCGATGAACTCACCAGGCGTGTAGCCGAGCTTGAATCCTTGGTCCGGACGTTGGTAAATGATAAGACTATTTCTGCTAAGCGTTAAACTGATTTCCTATTGGGTCGAGCCCTGCACCGATCCCGAAACCGCCTGCGTGAAGTCCGATCCTCAACTGGCAAGATGGGCCTTCGCGGCATGGGAGGCGGGCTCCGGCGGCAAGCTGCATTTCATAGAATCCCCAGATCGCGCCGGCGCCGATATTCAAGTGGTGTGGGTCGCACCCTCGTCCGGCCTCTATGGAGAAACCGTCGGAAAGGTGGTGAACATCAGCATCGCCGCCGAGGGAGTGACGGATCCTCTGCTGCGCGAAACGATCGTGTATTTAACCTGCTTGCACGAATCCGGCCATGCGCTCGGCTTGGCCCATACCGCAAACTTCGACGACATCATGTACAGCTTCCAATACGGCGGCGACATCACGGAATATTTCGCCCGCTACCGCCGCAAACTAACCACCCGCGACGACATCAAAAAGAATCCCGGCCTGTCCCCAAGAGACCGCGCCCGGATATCCAAGCGCGATTGAGCGCAGCTATTTTCGATTGGTTAGCCAGCGTATCTTGATCTCCCGTAACCAGTTCATCTCCAAGCGCGTGAGCGAGCGCCGCGGCGAACGCATCGGCATAGGAGAGCTTATGACAGGATTTATATTGCGCCGCCTTATAAGTCAGCGTCCAATCGGCAGGTACGATTCGAATGCGCGCAATCGCGACCAACTCCAACGCCTCATCCGCTGCTGTCGGCGACTTCTTTCGCGCGATCGAATACCACACCTCGCCTAAGTTAACCGTGGTCATCCATAAATCCCGAGAAGAGCGCGCAGCGTCGTGAATTAGTTCTTGTACTTCTTTTCCTGCCGCCTCGCCCATAACGAGTGCGATCCAGACCACGAGTCTTGCGATCCTCGCGCTTTTGTTCAGTCGCGCGCTCTTGTTCGAGTGCCGAGATTAGATCGATCCCCTGCAAGCGGCTGCGTAGGCGCGCCAGCGCTTCATCGAATTGTTCCATCGTCCGCGGCAGCAAAACGATCTTTCCGCCTTCCTCCAGGAACTCGACACGAGTGCCTTTTTTGATCCATATTTCTCACGCAATACGGATGGGATCACAATCTGGCCCTTCGCGCTGGTGTTGGCGTGCATCTTCCCCATATTACCGCGTTCGCAAATTTATGGTCGTTTAAGCCCTCATCGGGCGTGTTTTTTGGTACATTATGGCCGATTAAGGAGCGCTTTTTCCAGACGATCCTTCGTTAATTCGTCATCCGGATTGGTTTCCAGGATCCGCCGGTACTCCGTAATCGCATCTTCTACCCTGCCCGCCTTGAACAGCGCGTTGCCGAGATTCAAACGAGCGTTTGGATAATCGGGGCGAAGAGAAAGCGCAAGCCGGAACTGCGCCATGGCCTCCTGGGTGCGTCCGAGCGAGGCGAAAGCCGATCCTAGGAAATTATGCGCTTCCGGGCTTTGCGGGTCGCTCTTTACCGCCCCTTGCAACATCGGAAGGGCACCATTTGGATTCATACGCGACAACATCACTGTTCCCAGATGTAGAAGTGCTTCAAAATCATTGGGATACTTGTCTAACCGATGCAGGAGTATCGCTTGCTCCAGCTCCATGCGTCGATCACCAGAACCCACCGGAAGGACTTGGAGCCATAAATGTCCCATTTCATCGGTCGCTTGGTTTCCATCCTTCACTCGTTTGGGAGGATGATTCGGATTGCGCGGATTCGCAGCCGTGTTGTCATAGTGATAGCGCATGGAAATCACTGTATCTTTGGGTAAAAACAAAGGCTCGCGATAGTGATAAACGGACTGCCAGTTGGGATCCCAATTCTGGATGCGGATGATCGGTTTTCGCTCACCGGAAGGCAAAGTAGCATAAGCGTCAAGAAGATGGCCAAGATAATGCGCGTGCGGATAGACCGCCAGGATATTCGAATCGCGTGGGAGCTTGAAATCGTCGCTCACCACGAAATCGCGCGTTCCCGAAGGGATGTTGATTACGCCATCGTGTTCCAGTTGAATGAGTAAGGGGAATTTCGCCGGCTTCTGATCGGTGAAATACAGCCCCACCACCGGACGAATCGTTTCCGCCTTGCCGCTGGGGTGCAAATGTACGTTTAAAACCAAGTTGTTACCGGGATCGAGCGGCCACGAAAATTCCTCCGGCGCCGGCACCGAGCCAGGTTTCCAAAATAGAAAATGGCCGTCGTCAGGATCGAAAGCGGTACGTTCAATCACCGGGTCCATTCCTTCCCCGGCCTTGGCGGAGCGGGCTCGATCAACGTAAAGATTGGCGTGATGGACCAGGTTTTTCACGCCCGGGCGAATCTCGATCGCCCGGACGTAGCGCGGCGTTTTCAAATCCGGGCTGAGGATGAAATTCCAATAAACGTCGGGACCGGAAGCGGGAACATTATAAGAGGATGGAGCTTCCACGATCAGGTCGGGAGGGCCAAGCTGCCAGCCTGCGGTGAATTGCGGCGGCGTGACCGAGCCGTCGCCTTCCGGCGCGCCCGCGGCGGCCCAGTCTGAGATCAGCTTAATTTCATCATCGGTAAGGCGTTGTTCATCGGAAAAATCACCGAATCCCGGCTCCGGGAGCCATGGAGGCATCGCGCGGCGTCGCGTGACGTCGGCGATCTGCTTGGCTCGTTTTTTAACGTCGCTATATGTAAGTAAAGAAAACGGTCCGGCTTCTCCCGGACGATGGCAAGAAGCGCAGTGTTTATAAATGACAGGCGCGATATCGTGATTGAAGTCGCCTGCTAAGACGAGCAAAAGTGTCGCGAGGCTCCTCATGATTTCAGTTTATTCCAACTGCACGGGCGTAGGCCCGAAAACGTCAGGTGCATATGACCTATACAAAGGCAGTTTTAACGGTAATCGCCCTGTTATTGTCGGCGCTGGTGATGCGACCTATCGCTGTGCGGGCCGATACGGAAGCGCCCGCGCTCTACATTGAACCGGGAACCAGTCCGATTCGCAATTTGAACGGCGGGATCGCCGCCGATGGAAAAATCGTGATCAATGTTTCCACCGGTGATGTGTGGGGTTTTCCGACTCACTCGGCAGGGTCTCCGTATCCGATCGATTCGCTGGCGGTGGATGGAAAAATAACGGCGGTGAGGCCTGTATTTTTGGGAAAGTTTGATTTCTCGGCGATTCGAAGGGGTCACTGAAAACCTGAAACCGGGTGGGGATTGTAAGCGTCCACTGAACAAGGTTAAAATCAGGGGAGGCGGTTTCCACTTATGCGGCAGGTTTTTGTCTACGTTACTCTAGCGACGCTTCTTTCAGCCCAAACTCCGCAGACTCCTCCCGCTGCGACAGGATCCAGTTCGAGTACGCCCCAAAAGCCGGAAACCATCGCCAAGCCGAAGACCGAGAAACAGCGCAGGGCGGATGAAAAGAGGCTCAAGAAAGAACTGGAGACGCCTTACAAGAGATGGCTGAACGAGGAAGTCACCTACATCATCACGGACGAAGAGCGGAAGGCATTTAAATCGCTGGCGACCGACGATGAGCGGGAGCAGTTTATCGAACAATTCTGGCTGCGCCGCGATCCGACGCCAGATACCGAGGAAAACGAGTATCGCGAAGAGCATTACCGCCGTATCGCTTATGCCAACGACCGTTTCGCGTCGGGCATCCCCGGATGGAAGACGGACCGGGGGCGGATTTACATCGAATACGGGCCAGCCGACGAAATCGATTCGCATCCTTCGGGAGGCACTTACGAGCGGCCCTATGAAGAAGGCGGCGGCAGCACGTCGACCTATCCGTTCGAGCAGTGGCGCTATCGCTACATCGAAGGCGTAGGCACCAACATCATTCTGGAATTTGTAGATACGACGATGTCGGGCGAATACCGGCTGACCATGGATCCGACGGAAAAGGACGCGCTATTATACGTTCCCGGCGCCGGTCTCACGATGGCGGAACAGATGGGGCTGACCGACAAAAACGCCCGCTTTACCCGCACGGACGGTACGCACTTAGGCACGGGCAGCCAGCCGTTGCCGGAGAGCATGAATGAGTTCACCCGCCTGGAGCAATACGCGAAAATCTTCAAACCGCCGGCAATCAAATATAAGGATCTGGAAGCGATCGTAGCTTCGACGATCAAATACAACCTGCTGCCGATGAAGGTGCTGGTGGACTACATCCCGATTACCGGCTCCTCCGTGCTGACGCAGGTTACGATTCAGTTCGACGTAAAGGACATGCAATTCAAGGACAAGAACAATACGTCCGAGGCGACGATTAACATTTACGGACGCATGTCGACGATTTCGCGCCGTCCGCTGGCTCCCTTTGAAGACGTGGTGACGGTGACGCAGCCGACGGAAATGCTGCAACAGTTGATCGAGGCAAGTCCGCATCGCATTTATCAAAAGACGATTCCCATGCAGCCGGGACACTACCGGTTGAACATCGCGGCGAAAGACCTGGTGGGCGGCAATACAGGCACCTACGAGATGCGCCTGGATGTGCCACATATGGACGACGATGTTCTCTCGGCGAGCACGTTGATCCTGGCCGATCAACTGGAAAAAGTGCCGACCAAGAGCATCGGCACAGGCTTCTTCGTAATTGGTTCGTCGAAGGTCCGGCCGCGCATCGACAAGACGTTCAGCCGCAAAGAGAAGATGGGCATTTACATGCAGCTCTACAATTTTGAAGCAGACGAAAAGACCCACAAGCCGGATGGCACGATCGATTATGAGATTGTGAAGGTGGGCGATACAAAAGACGCCGCGGTTCAAAAAGTATTCGATTTCAGCGAAGACGTGAAAAATGTGCAGGGCGGAGCTTCGCAGGTGGTGATTGAAAAGCTGCTGCCGCTCTCCGATCTGGAGCCGGGGCAATATAAGGTAACGATCAAGGCTACGGACAAGTTGCGGACTCCGAACCAGACGATTACACAGTCCGAGACGTTTACGGTAAACTAAGGTCGTTGGACAGGCAAGAGGTTTGCCAAGAAGAATGCCGTCATTTGGCACGAAGTCGCGGGTCAAAGCGTGGACGCGTAATAGCTTAATGGCTGCGTTGTGTCTGGCGCCTGTAATGCAGGCGGGCGTGCCGCTGCCGCTTTCGGGTAGCATCCTGGGTGAAGTAAAAGCGGTCACGGGCATTGCGGAAATGGGAGCGAAAGTGCTCCTTTACGATCGCCACGACCAATTGATCCGGCAGGTTCTGACCAACGAACAAGGGCGTTTCTGGTTCTCCGCGCTGGCGCCGGACATCTATTCAATTCGCGTAACGCTGGCAAGCTTTGTGCCGGCGATGCGGCGCAATATTTCTGTCGCGGCGGGAACAGAGAACCTGCTGCAAATCAATCTGTCGGGGATTTTCAGCACGGTGGATATCTTATCCTCGGCGGCGCATGGAACGCTGATGGGCGACGACTGGAAATGGGTGCTGCGGGCATCGCCATCGACACGTCCTATCTTGCGATTCCTGCCCGAGGAATCGAGCAGTTCGCAGGACAATGCGCGGCCGTTCGGGGACATGTTCTCAGAGACGGAAGGGATTCTGCGGGTGACGGCGGGCGACGGCGATGTGCTGGCCGGCGCTAATGAACAGGACCTGGGAACGGCGTTCGCGCTAGCGACTTCGATCTACGATAAATCGAGGCTGCAACTGAGCGGGAACGTGGGATCGAACGGCGTATTGCCGGCGGTGGGATTCCGGACAACTTATTCGCGGACCGGCGATAGCGGGTCAAATCCGGAGATCACGGTGTCGATGCGGCAGATGTATCTGAACGTCGGGCCGGCACTGCGCGAGGCATCGCTGGGGGTGTATGACCATTTAGACCTGGTCGACATTTTGCACCTGGAATATGGGTTCAACTACGAGTCGGTTTCATTCCTGGATCATTTGAATTACCTGAGTCCGTTTGCGCGGGCGACCTATGATATTGGCGAGCACAGCTCCGTGCGGATGGCGTTCAGCTCCGGCACGCAGCCGGGTCAACTGCTGGCGCGAAACATAGATTCGGCCGATACGCTGAGCCAGGACCTGGCGGCTTTGGCGCTGACGCCGCGGGTTTCGTTAAGCGATGCGCATACGCAGGTGGAACGGAGGGACTCGTTCGAAGCAACCTATCAGTTTATTTCCTCCGCCGCGGCCGGCCGAACCTATTCGATGGGCTTTTATCATGAGGCGGTCACGAATGCGGCGTTCCTGCTTTCGGGTCCAGCGGATTTTCTTCCCGCAACCGACCTGCTGACGCAACTGGGAGCGAGCAGCCAGGTATTCAACGCGGGGAGCTATCAGCGCACGGGATTCTCCGGTGCGGTGACCCAATCGCTGGGTGAGCATTCGGACCTAACGATCGCGGCAGGCAGCAGCGGAGCGCTGTTGGCGGACATGAATAGCGCGGCGGATGCAGATGCACTGCGGGCGGCGATCCACACGGTGCAGCGGACGTGGCTATCAGCCCGGATATCGAGGACGCTGCCGGTGACCGGGACGCGCGTGACCACGAGCTACGGATACACCGATTTCCACACGCTGATGCCGTCGCATGTCTCGATGACGGATCAGTCGAATCAGGACACGGGGTGGAACATATATATACGCCAGCCGCTGCCGGCGCTGCCGGGATTGTTCGGAACGTTCGGACGATTTGAAGCGACAGCGGAGTTACGAAACCTGCTGGCGCAGGG
>JBEKPC010000096.1:0-20095 GCA_049521155.1 Bryobacteraceae bacterium | reverse complement strand
ATGCTCCAAACTCTTTTTCCGTTGCTTTAAAGATTTTTGCGATCCTCAATCCGGGTTGTTGCGCCCTTGATCTCCAGTTTGCTTGTCCGGTTTGAAACCAAAATGTTTCGTGGAGAAATGGAAGCGCCTTGAGCATTCCCACCACGTGATCGGGCACCGGCACGATGCATTCCTTTCCATTTTTTTGTGCGACAAAATCCGCATTCCATCCGTTGTTCCGCAGATTGCGAACAAGCTCCCTTTCAGAAAACTTCGCCGCATCCGAAATCCTCATGCCTGTCCATCGCATCAGTTCGATCATGGTCCGCAGCCGTGGATCGGGTTCGCCGTCAAGGTATCGCAAAACTTTCTCGTAATCCTGAAGCTCCAGGCCATACTTTTTGTTTTTCGAAGAGTGCCGCTGCTGCGCCTTGCTGGTTTTGATCTTGGTTGCCGTATTCATTTTCAGCCAATCACGATCAACGCAATACTTCAGAAACGTTCGGAACACCGTCATGGTCGTCTTGCGTGATTCCCCACCCAAGTGCTTTTCAGGCGATTTCAAGTTTCTCCAGGACTGATCGAATTTTTCCGTCGTGTGGAGTGCGTCAAAATCCGCAACGTACTCGACGCCATTTTCTTTGCACCAAGGCGAAAGGCGTGAGGTCAAAAAAACTTTGTAGAGTTCGAATGTGGCGTCGGCAACTTTCCCCGTGCCTTCAGATTTTTTTTTCAAGAACTCATCGACCGCCTGTTTGATGGTGACCCGATCCGAAGTTTTTTTCTCCGTGGTCTCTTCAGGGAGTCGTCCTAGGTCTTCCAATTTTTTCTTGACGGCCAGCGCTTCGTTCCATTCGGTCGAACTCGTGGAAAGGTTCCTGATTTTTTCCGGCACGTATTTCAGGTATCCACGCAAGACGATGGGGCACCGGCACGTGTCCGCTTTCACTTCTTTTGCGGTGGAAGGGTGATAAGTTGGTGTCGTGAATGAGCAACTTTTTGTGTGCCGCCGATGGGCGATCAAGCCGAATGTCCTCATGGCAGAATTGTACACTAACTGGCACACAAAGTGGCACACCAAAGCAATAGCATATGTAAAGATATGATATTAAACATCTACAAGACTATTGAATATAATGATTGCGGAAACATGGTGTCAACGTGACGCTCGAAACAAAGACGATCGGAATTGTGCTAAACGGAGACCCGCGCCGCATTCCAGAGGGCCTGAACGTCGCCACGCTGCTGAAATTTCTGGAGATCGACGCCGCCCGCGTAGCTGTGGAACTGAACCGCGAAATCATCCGCAAGCCGTCATGGGAGTCAACCGAGGTCCGTGACGGCGCGCAGCTTGAGGTAGTGTGGTTTGTAGGAGGTGGCTCGGATGCCGGTCATTGAACAGAACGAAACGAAGCGGCAGATCATTGAAAAACTGGATGACGTGCCAGCGGACAAGCTCCGCAGTGTGCTCGAGTATGTCGCGTTCATCGCAATGGACGAAGACAGGAAGGAATGGCTGCTGGAACCCGACCATCTTACAGAACGCGAGCGTGAACTGGTTCAGGAAGCGCTCGACGACCCACGGCCCAACGTGCCGGATTCTGAGGTTCGGAAGATGCTAGGGATGTGAAAGCGATTCGCTGGTCGGCGCGGGCAGTGGAAGACCTCGAATCCCTTGATCCCGGGATCGCCCGCCGCATCAGAGCCGGCCTTCTGCGTTACGCGGAGACCGGAAGCGGGGACGTGATCCGTCTGCAAAACGAGGGTGGAAAACTGCGGCTCCGGGTTGGCGACTGGCGCATTCTTTTTGAAGAAGCGCCAGCGGGCAATATCCACGTCCAACGCGTCCTTCACCGGAGCCAAGCTTATCGTTAAGGCAGCTTCGCCGCTAGCACGTCGACCTTTTCGATCTTCGGCGCCTCCGCCAGCAGATTCGGCGCATTCGCCATCAGCGCCGCCGCCACCCTTCCCGCCAGGTGCGCCTGCCGTCCGGCTTCGTCGGGAAATGCGTCGAAAATTCCGAACGTCGACGGACCCATTTTGATCGCAAACCAGGCGACCGTGGCAGGCTCCTCCTGCACAATCGCTAATCCGCTCTTAAGAAAGTTCTCGACATCCTGCTCTTTGCCCGGTTTGGCTTCGAGCTTCACATATAATGCAACATGAACCATGCGCTTTCGATTCCGCGCCCTTCAAAGAGGATTCACTAAATTAGGTCACGCCGCGCTTTCTATGGCGATTCTCACCCGCTTCCCCAGTGCGGCAAACGCCCGCTCCATCTGATCGAGCGGCGAATCATGTCGCAGATCCAGCAGCCGGTCGACTTGGGGTTTATGCCAACCCAGCCTGCGCGCCAGCTCAGCCTTCCGCATATCCGCCGCCAACATCTCCCGGTACAAAGAAATTTTAGCCTCGGCCAGCGCCGGCAGCGTGACGGAATCCATACCGCGCTTGATCCGCGACGGCTCGGGAATCGGGGAGCGATCCGACATCAAAGCGATGAACGCGGTTTCGAGCGCATCGAGCGCGTTCTGCATGCAGTCTTCCTGACTATCCCCAAAAGTATGCGCAATCGGGACATCGGGGAAATTGGGCCAGAAACGCAGTTCCCTCTCTTGTGATCCGGACGGGGTAGCTGATCATAGACGTTCTCCTTCGGATCTCAATCGACGAAATTCTTCTTCGTTGATCTCCGGCTCATCGTACTGCCGCAAGTACTCATTCATGACCGCCCGAGGCTGCCGGCGCTGGCTTCGCAGCAGCTGCTCGAAATGCGGTCGAAGCTTTGTGACGTATTCTATTGTTCGCAACTGTTCGAAAATCCACAGCGTTCCGTGGAACTCAAGAGCCATCCCTTTCGCCCAACTCCTACCGAGAGCATCGTCTACGAGAACCATCTGTGCCGATCGTTGCGCGGCCTGCACGACCGCTTCGGCTTCTCCTTCGTCCCTGCCCGCGCCTCGATGCGTACGCTCCTGGAGCAAGACATCCACCGAAGCCGCGTCGTAATCGTTGCAGGCATCGAAGATTTGGAATTCTTCCAGCGCCCGCACGGCGGCGGAGTTTTTGCGGCCGTCAGCCGCGAGTTCGCGTCGCACTGCAACGGGCACAAGCAGACGAGTGAAGAGAACAGAAACCGCGCCAATCATACCTGTCGACTGGAGACTGAGCAGCACTGACGTGTCTATCGTCGCGACTCGTTCGGCCATTGCCCCTACTTGGAGTTCGAGGAGAAAAGAATCAATCCAAGCGCGAGGGTCGTCAGCGCCACCAGCGCCGCCTGCGAGTGGTTCGTCTGTTGCCGTTCGGCGAGGAATCGCACGATCGCGCTCTCGGTTTGAGACGGATCGGCGAGGTTGAGCACAAAATGCGGCTGGAACGCCGCGTAGTACTCCGCCGATACGGAAGGGCTCACGATCGGGATCAACAATTTGCCATAGGTCAAGGCTGCGTTCATCTCACTCACCGCGCTCGCCGCTGGATTGTGCATCATCACGGCAAGAATTACGTCGCTCTCCTTGAGCCGGTCCTCGACCTCGCGTGACAGCCCCGAATCGAAAGTCTGGCGTGTTGTCGCGGGAGGAACATAGACGGTCAAACCATACACCGCCGCCATGGTTTGTAAACGGAGCGCAACGAGCTGATCGATTGCCAAACTGTATGAAATGAAGACCTGCATCGCCCGCTCCTTTGGCCACCCTCAGTCTAGCGCTTCCGGGCCCGCCCTTTCGTCCCAAACCGACACCCTATTGACACACCCCGCCAGTCGAGTACAATCGTTAAGCAGTCTGTTTTCGACCGAAACGGAAGACCCCCGTTATGTTTAAAGCCCGCAAGCCCCGCCCCGTCGTCACGTCCGCCTATAAGGCTCAGCCGGACAAGACTCAGATTGAGGAACGGACCTATTCGTCCATGGATGTCGCCGCAGTGGCCGAAGTCAGCCTCCGCCAATTGCAATGGTGGGATGAGCGTAAGGTCGTTTCGCCCCGTCACGAAGGGCATCGCCGCGTCTACTACGCTGCTGAGGTCATCGAAATCACCGTCATCGCGGAGCTGCGCCGCAAAGGGTTTTCGCTCCAGAAAATCCGCCGCGTACTGCGCTTCCTGCAAAAGGAAATGGGGAAACGCCTCGCCGAGGTGCTCGCCGCCAATTCCGACCTGCACCTGGTCACGGACGGCAAATCCATCTATTTAGAGGACCAGCACGACCGCATTATCGATATTCTGAAGAACGCGCGCCAGCCGATGTTCCTCGTTTCGGTCAGCGATCAGGCCCGCCGGCTCACCCAAACTGAGCGCAAGCCGGTTCGCATGGAGCCCGGCATCGCCACGCGCCGCGCCGCCCGCGTCGGTTAAAAGCCGGCTCGTCCGGCAGAAAATGTGTGACTGAATGAGTTCGGCCGGCGTCTACTCACTAGGCGCCCTTTGCGCGATATACTAATAACGGAGGCCATCTTGAGGATGCCATCGAGCCGCCGCAGTTTTTTTCTTGTTCCTGCCTTTATCGGTCTATGTTCGCTCGCCGCCGGTCTTATTTTCAGCGGCGATCATGTTAAAGCCGCCTCGACGAACGATGAGGATCAGCTCCGCCAAAGCATCAAGGCGTTTACCAAGGTTCTCGACGTGGTCGATGCGAACTTCGCGGACCCTGTGAAGCCGGAGACAGCCATTTATAAGGGCGCCATACCGGGGATGTTGCGCACACTCGATCCCCACTCCAACTTTTTCGATCCCAAGGATTATAAGGATCTGCGAACCGATCAGAGCGGCCATTACTCCGGCGTCGGCATGATGGTCGGCCCCCAAAATGATCGCACCATTGTGCTCGCCCCCTTTGCCGGATATCCTGCCTATAAGGCCGGTCTTCGTGCGGGAGACATCATCCTTGAAATCGACGATAAGAAGACCGACGGCCTCACCGTCGCGCAAATCGCCGAACGCCTTAAAGGCACCAAGGGAACTCCGGTCCAGATTAAAGTCGAGCGGGATGGCAGCCAGCCGATCACATTCAATATCATCCGCGCCGAAATCGAGCGCTCTACCGTGCCTGATTGCTTCTTCATCCGCCCCGGCATCGCCTATCTGGATATCACCCAGTTCGGCGAAAATACCGCCAAGGAAATGGAAGAGAAGCTGGCCAAGCTGCCGGAAAGCAGCGTCAAAGGATTGATTCTTGATCTTCGCGCCAATCCCGGCGGCCTGCTTACCGAAGGCATCGATGTCGCCGGCCACTTCCTGAAGCGCGGGGAGCTGGTGGTCAGCCACAGCGGGCGCACCCAGCCCAGGAAAAACTTTACCGTCCGCCATGACGGCAAGGGCGTGGATTATCCGGTGGTGGTTCTGGTGAACCGCTATTCAGCCTCCGCTGCGGAGATCGTTACCGGCGCATTGCAGGATCATGATCGCGCCTGGGTGTTGGGCGAAACTACGTTCGGCAAGGGCTTGGTTCAGACCGTGTTCCCCATGAGCGATAACACTGGATTGGCGCTCACCACGATGCAGTATTATACGCCCAGCGGACGCTGGATCCAAAGGCCCTACGCCAACCAGTCGTTCCTCGATTACTACTACCACACCAACCTCGATCAAAAGAATACGGCCGACGTGAAGATGACCGATAGCGGCCGTACTGTCTACGGCGGCGGCGGCATCACACCGGACGAAAAGTATGCTCCGCCCAAGTACAACAAGTTCCAGATCGAAGTGATCCGGAAATACGCGACGCTCAACTTTTCATCGAAATGGTTCGCGGCGCACAACACGAAACTCCCCTCGGGCTGGTCTCCGGACGAAAGTCTGATCAATGAATTCCACGATTTTCTAGCGAAAAATAAGGTTGATTTCACAGACGCTGAGTTCACTGAGAATCATCAGTGGATCAAGGATCAGTTGAAGCGTGAGATGTACATCACCGCGTTCAGCTATGAGGAATCGCAGCGCGTGGCGATCGAGCAGGATCCGGCCGTCCAGAAGGGCATCGAGGCGCTGCCGAAGGCGAAGGCGCTGCTCGATAGCGCGAAAAAGCAGATGGTGATGCGTATGAACGGCCAGGAGCAAGCTGCCGCCGCGTCCATCGCCAAATAGAATTTGACCCCACAAATAACCGTCCTTGATGCAGGCGGGCAGTATTGCCATCTGATCGCGCGGAAAGTGCGCGATCTGGGCATTTACGCCGAGGTAGCGCCTAGCGAGACTCCGGTCTCGGAACTGCGTGGCCGCAAAGGCATCATTATTTCCGGTGGACCCGCTAGCGTCTACGACCCGGCAAGTCCTACCATCGACCCCGATCTGTTGACTTCCGGTATTCCCGTGCTCGGCATCTGCTACGGCCAGCAGTTGATGGCGCACGCCCTTGGCGGCCATGTACAGAAAGGCGATCGCGGCGAGTACGGCTTGGCCCAACTCGATATTGTCCATTCCGATACCATCCTCCACGGCATCGAAGGACGGCAGCAGGTCTGGATGAGCCACCGCGATGTGGTCTCCGCTGTGCCCTCCGATTTTGAGGTGCTGGCCCGCACCGAAACCTGCGCGATCGCCGCCATGTCCTCACCCGCGCGCGGCCTGTTTGCCGTCCAGTTTCATCCTGAAGTCGCGCATACGCCGTGCGGCATGACCATCCTTAAGAATTTTCTTTTCGATGTCTGCGGCTGTGAAAAGGACTGGAATCCCGCCGGCCAGGTGCAGTCAGTGGAGGAACAAATTCGCGCGGCGGCCGGCGATCGCAACGTATTTTTCTTTGTCAGCGGGGGCGTCGATTCGACCGTCGCCTACACCCTGTGCCTGAAGGCTCTGGGACCGGAGCGGGTCCACGGAACTTACGTCGATACCGGTCTGATGCGCGAAGGCGAGACCGATTTTGTGCGCCAGAATTTCGCCGCTCTCGGAGCCCGTTCCTTTGAAGTCGCCGATGCCAGGACGGAATTTCTATCGGCCCTTTCGACTGCCACCGACCCTGAGCAAAAACGCCACATCATTGGCGAGAAATTCGTCGATGTGCAACAGCGCATCCTGGAAAGTGAACATTTCCTGGACAATAAGTGGATTCTTGGCCAGGGTACGATTTATCCCGATACCATCGAATCCGGTGGCACCGCCAAAGCGGAGTTGATCAAGACCCATCACAACCGCGTCGCCGGGATTCAGAAGTTGATTAAAGAAGGCCGCATCATCGAACCGCTTTCTTCCTTTTATAAGGATGAAGTCCGTGCCATCGGCCGCCAGCTTGGCCTGGCGCCGGAACTGCTCAACCGCCATCCGTTCCCAGGCCCTGGCCTAGCCATTCGATGCCTCTGTTCCGATACCGCCGAAACACTTGAAAAGACGGCCGATGGCTTCATTATTCCCATCCGCTCGGTCGGGGTGCAAGGGGATTCGCGCACCTATCGCGCGGTGCTCGCCATTGAGGATTTCCCTGAGACTGATGAGGAAACAGCCCGCCTAATCAACAACTTGGATCGGGTAAACCGCGTAGTGGTCGCCGCCTGGACGGCTGCTCCGCTCGAAACAATGCGCGTCTATCCTTCCGCCCTCACTGTCGATCGCCTCGATTTGCTGCGGAGGGCTGACGCGGTCGTGCGTAAATTGACGGAAGAGTCGGGATTCGACGCCTTAATCTGGCAATTTCCGGTGGTTTTGATCCCTTTAGGAGCCTTAAATGACCATAATTCGGTCGTTCTGCGCCCCATCGACTCGGTAGACGGCATGACCGCGAGCGCGGTCCGCATGTCACGAACCCTGCTCGAAACCATCACCCGCGAGCTGCGAGAAATCAAAGGTATAGCCGGTGTTTTCTACGACTTAACGAATAAGCCACCCGGCACTATCGAATGGGAATAGGAGCTACTTTTTCCAGCCCAGCGCTCCGAGCGAATCTTCCAGGTACTTGAGCCCTTCTTCAAGCGTTTTCCGGTGCCGCGCGTTGCTTGAACTCTCGATCTCTCGCATTACGCGTACGCGCTGCAACAGCAAACTATCGCTCTTGCGTTCGATTTCCATCTGTTCTGGGGTTCGGTGGGGCATTCGGACCTCTCTGGAATGATCTCGCGCCTCGACTTGGGATTCAACTGACTTGCTTTCCCAACCGCGCGCCATACCCTAGAGTATACCGCTTATTGCTTCTCGCTCGATGGGGGTATTAGGCCTTTGATGCGCAAGTACGTGATTATGTTTCCATAGTGTTCAAAATCGTGGGCGACGTTGAAATTCAGGATTCCGCTCAAGGATCGTTGTCCTCCGCCGAACTTCATGATGGTGCCGGACTTGGCGTCGGAGAGCCCGTCGTACGCCGAGTCGCAGTAGGCAAACGCTTTTTTCAGTTCTTCGATCAACGCGGCTTTGGACGTGACTTCCTTCTCGATCTTCGTATCCTTCTTCTCGCCTTTAGCGGCGCTACAGAAGAAATACTGATCGTCGGCCAGGTGGCCTAGAATCGCTCCGAAATTCCGCACTTCAGGCGAAGGCTTGAAGGAGTAGTTCGCCTCCGGCATTTTCTCGGCCGATTTGAGAATGTAACCCTTCACCGCGCCGTAGAGATCCTTCGTTTCCTTGCTCATCGGATCCTGAGCCTGGAGTAAACACACTGAACACAATACGAGTAGAATTTTCATTTGATCCCCTTTCGATTTTTCAGAACTTGGACCGCATCGGAGCGATCCATCCTCACAGCGTAATCCAGCGGAGTTGCGCCTTTCGTGTCACGGGCGTTCATGTCCGCATTACGATCCAGCAGCAGAGCGATTACTTTTACGTTTCCACCCAACGCAGCGTCGTGCAAGGGGGTGGCGCCATCTTCGTCGCGCACGCCGATTTTTGCGCCGCGATCCAGCAGCAATTTCGCAGTGTCCACGTGACCCTTCAGGCACGCATGGTGTAGCGGCGTCCTGCCATGCTGGTCGACGCCGTTTACGTCCGCGCCCAGCTTGATCAGCATGTCGACGGATCCGGTTTCACCGCGCATCGCGGACCGGTGAAGCAACTCCGTCCCGCTCAGCATTTCCTGCTTTTGTCCCGCCTGGAGGCAAAGCACGAAACCAAGAAGCAGGATTAGCATTAAAACCTAAGACGGACTTCCCGCTCAAACGTCACGAGAGCAATAAAAAACATTCGCGGACCATTTCCCATTCTTCCTCGGCGTCGATCACTAAGATTTTTGCATTTAGAAATGAGAATCGTTTTTCGACGATGTCACGCAGCGGGGCGCAGTTTTCGCCGACGCCGCCGGTGAACACGATCGCGTCCGCGCCGCCGAGGACTCCCGCCATCGCTCCGATTTCGCGGCACAGACGATGGGCGTAAATCTCGAACGCCAGTTTGGCCCGGGCGTCCGTCGATTTGAGAATCTCCCGCATATCGCCCGAAATGCCCGAAACACCGAGCAGCCCGGATTCGCTATTCAGGATACAGTCGAGTTGATCCGCGGTGTAGCCGCGATGGCGCATCAGATAAATGAGAATCGCCGGATCGATGGAGCCGGAGCGGGTGCCCATCATCACGCCCTCGAGCGGCGTGAAGCCCATAGTGGTGTCGACACTTTTGCCGTCGCGAATGGCGCAGAGGGACGCTCCGTTGCCGAGATGGCAGACGATCAGGCGCGGCGAATCGCTACCCAGTAGTTCAGCCGCGCGGCGCGACGAGTATTGATGGCTTAGGCCGTGAAATCCATAGCGCCGAATGCCGAGGTCGAGCCATTCGTAAGGTCCGGGATAAACGTACGCGGCAGGCTCAAGCGTCGAGTGGAACGCGGTATCGAAGGCGGCCACCTGCGGGACGTCCGCGCCGAAAACACTCTCGGCCGTGTCGACCGCTTGCAGTTCGAACTTGTTATGCGCTGGCGCTTCCTCGGCTTCCCCGGCAATCGCCGCCCGTACCTCGGAGGTGATCCGCGTGGTCTGGCGAAATTTTCCACCGTGGACGATGCGATGTACAACGGCATCGATCGGGCCGGGCCCGGATCGCAAAACGGACGCAAGATCGTCGTGCGATTCGATATGCGCCTGCCAGAGCGGTGCGGCGGGTTCCGAGGGAGCGTGAGAAAGATCGTCCAGACGGCATTTCACGCTGCTGGAGCCGCCGTTGATGGCTAGGATTTTCATGGGATTTTAAGATTCCGCTCCCAGGGGCGAGTGAGCCTGGCTATGCTGGCCATTTCCAGTTCTTGATCTCCGGCATATCGTCTCCGAATTGGGAAATATAAATTTTATGATCGATGAGCTTGTCGCGCAGCAGTTGTTTCAGGTGGCCAGCAGCGCTTTGGAAGCGCGGGACGCGATCGATGACGTCGCCCGCGAGGTGGAAACGATCGAGGTCGTTCAGCACCGTCATATCGAAAGGAGTGGTGGTGGTTCCCTCCTCTTTGTACCCACGGACGTGTAGATTGTCGTGGTTGGTTCGTTTATAGGTCAGCCGATGGATCAGCCAAGGATAGCCGTGGAACGCGAAGACGATCGGCTTATTGGCGGTGAAAATGGCGTCAAAATCGGCGTCGCTGAGGCCATGCGGATGCTCGCTGTGCGGCTGGAGCGTCATCAGATCGACTACATTCACCACGCGAATGCGAATATCCGGCAGATGCTGGCGCAGAAAGTCGACCGCGGCTAGTGTTTCCATGGTGGGCACGTCGCCGCAGCAGGCCATGACCACATCGGGCTCACCGCCGCTATCGCTGCTCGCCCACTCCCAGATGCCGACGCCGGCGGTGCAATGTTTGATCGCGTCATTGATATTGAGATATTGAAGCGCGGGCTGTTTGCCGGCGACGATCACGTTGACGTAATTGCGGCTGCGCAAGCAATGGTCGGCCACCGAAAGCAGGCAGTTGGTATCGGGCGGAAAATAGACGCGCACGATGTCGGCTTTTTTGTTCATCACCAGGTCGACAAAGCCCGGGTCCTGATGGCTGAATCCGTTGTGATCCTGCCGCCAGACGTGAGACGTCAGCAGGTAGTTCAACGAAGCGATGGGCCTGCGCCATGGCACCGTTTTCGCTTCCTTCAGCCATTTCGCATGCTGGTTGAACATGGAATCGATGATGTGAATGAACGCTTCATAGCAACTGAAAAATCCATGGCGGCCGGTGAGCAGATAGCCTTCGAGCCAGCCTTCACACATATGCTCGCTGAGGACTTCGAGCACGCGGCCAGTGGCCGACACATGATCGTCGAAGTCGAAAGTCTGCGCCACGGATTCGCGATCCGTCACTTCAAACAAGGCGCCGAGGCGGTTCGAAGCGGTCTCGTCGGGACCAAACACGCGGAAATTTTTCGCGTCGAGATTTTGCGTCATCACGTCGCGCAGAAGACCGCCGAGAACACGGGTCGCTTCACCGAGACTCACGCCGGGCTTCGAAACCTCGACTGCATAATTCCGAAAATCCGGGATACGAAGGTCCTTCAAAAGCAAACCGCCGTTGGCGTTCGGATTCGCTCCCATGCGCCGATGGCCGGTGGGCGCGAGCGCGGCAAGCTCCGGTACGAAGCAGCCGCGATCGTCAAAAAGTTCTTCAGGGCGATAGCTTTTTAGCCAGGATTCCAGAATTTTCAGATGTTCCGGATTGGTGCGCACCTCATCGAGAGGAACCTGATGGGCGCGGAACGTGCCTTCAATCTGGCAGCCATCGACAACCTTCGGACCGGTCCATCCTTTCGGAGAAATCATCACGATCATGGGCCAGGTGGGACGCACCTTGAAGCCATTTTCCCGCGCGTCTTTCTGAATCGCACGGATCTCGGCGAGGCAATTATCGAGCGTATCCGCCATCGCATTGTGCATCGGATCAGGCTCATGTCCGTCGATGAAATACGGATTGTAGCCGTAGCCTTTGAGCAGTTCCGTTAGCTCCGGGCGCGGAATGCGGGCGAGCACGGTGGGGCCGGCGATTTTATAACCGTTAAGATGCAGGATCGGCAGCACCGCTCCATCGCGAACGGGATTCAGAAATTTGTTGGAGTGCCAACTTGTCGCGAGCGCTCCGGTCTCCGCCTCGCCATCGCCGATCACACAGGCGGCAATTAGATCGGGGTTGTCGAAGACCGCTCCGTAGGCGTGCAGCAGGGAGTAGCCGAGTTCGCCGCCTTCATTAATCGAACCGGGAGTCTGCGACGCGGCATGACTGGGAATTCCGCCGGGAAAAGAAAATTGCGTGAACAGGCGCTTCATCCCTTCAGCATCCTGCGTGATGCCGGGGAAGAATTCGCTGTAGGTTCCTTCAAGATACGTATTCGCGACCATGCCCGGGCCGCCATGACCAGGGCCGCAGATGTAAATCATGTTCAAGTCATCACGTTTGATGACGCGATTCAAATGAACATAAACGAAATTGAGTCCCGGCGTGGTGCCCCAGTGGCCCAGCAGGCGCGGCTTGATATGCTCCGCCTTCAGCGGCTCCGTGAGCAGAGGATTATCGAATAAATAAATCTGCCCTATGGAAAGATAATTCGCGGCGCGCCAATAGGCGTCGATTTTGCGAAGCTCATCGGGCTGAAGGGGCATGTCTCCATACTAGCGAGGTTCGCTAGAGGGAGGCACGATTCCTTTGAGGCGCATGTACACACAAATGTAACCATACAGCTCATTATCATGGGCGACCAGACCGTAGCCCATGGCGAGTTTGGAGCGCGCGGGGCCGCGGCCACCAGCGACCATGGTCACTGCATCCGCATCGGTCATATTATCGATCACCGCGTCGCAGGTGGCGAAGGAATCCTTCAGCGCGGCGACCACGTCGGCCTTGGTCTTCAGAGTCTTCGCATCGATAGTCTTGGGCTCGCCTTTCAAAGCGGAGCAGGGGCCCATGCTGGAGACGGCGATGTGCGCGACCCGCTCCTTGAAGGACTGCATTTCCGGCATCGGTTTGAAGTCGTACTGATCCTCCGGCATTTTTTCTGCGGCCTTGATGAAGTTGGTCTTCACGCGCGTGTAGGAGGCTTTGAGTTCGGCGCTGAGAGGATTGGTTTGCGCGTGCAAAGCGCCGGCGAGGGCGAGGATCGTGATGGAAGCTCGAATCATAAGAGTGATTTTCATTCTAACTCACGTTTCTGGAATTACCAGGCATGGGCGGAACGGTTATAAAACGGATCCGCGCCAGCTTCGATAATGGCGCTAGGCAGCACTTTAATCATTACCGGCGCCGCGCCATTGGCGTAGCGTGAACGTACGTCGGTGTGGTGACCACGCGCGGCCAGGTCGTTTACGACGGCCGGTGCAATCCGCTCATCCAGCAGCAGGTCGCCGCGATTCCAGGCATGATTATCGAAGCTCGAAACCAGGTGCCGCGTCTGAAAACGCGGAGCCTCCACCGCCTGCTGCGCGTTCAGCCCGAACTCCACCACGTTGAGGAACATTTGAATCAGCGCCTGATCCTGATTGTCGCCGCCCGGAGTGGACATGGCCAGATACGGCTTCCCATCGGCCTGCGTCACGATGGTGGGACTCAGCGTCACGCGGGGGCGTTTGCCGCCAGCCAACTCATTCGGATTCCCTTCCACCAGCACGAACTGCTGGCCGCGGGCGGTGAGCGGAATGCCGGTATCGCCGGCGATCACGCTCGGCAGCCAGGCGCCGGAGGGCGTCGCCGAAAACACCATGCCATCGTGATCGATTGCGTCGACACAGGTGGTGTCCTTCGCCATCAATGCATCGTCGATGCGGATGCTCGCCATCTCCGTTTCCGCCGGATGCTTGCCCGTTTTCCCGTTGATCGACCCCGGCAGAAAATCCTGCGACGCTTTCTCAGTGATCAATTTACGGCGCTCCGCGGCATAGGTTTTCGAGAGCAGAATTTCGGAAGGAATTTTCGAAAACTTCGGGTCGCCATAATACGTATCGCGATCGGCGTAAGCCAGTTTCAGGGCTTCGTCGGCGCGGTGAATGTATTCGGCGGAATTGAGCGGCGTGCTCTTCATATCGTAGCCTTCGAGAATATTCAACGCCTCGATCATCGCCGGCCCCTGGCTCCAGAATCCCGGCTTATAAACGTTGTAGCCTCGATAGGTGGTGGAAACCGGCTCCTCTACGCTCAACTTAAATGCGGCCATATCTTCGTAGCGCAGGAGGCCCTTATTCTCCTTGCTGAACGCGTCGATTTTGTGGGCAATTTCGCCGCGATAGAAATAATCGCGAACGGCGTCGATGGCCGCCTCCCGTTTCGCTCCCGCCGCGAGCGCCTTCTTCTCGGCTTCCGCCATGGCGCGCAAAGTTCGCGCGGTATCGGGCTGATGGAAAATCTCGCCGACGTTGGGAGTATGCCCGTTCGGCATGAAGTGGGCTTTCGAGGTCGGCCAGGCATCGAAGAACGGCCGCGATCCGGCGATGGATTGCGCGCGCATGGTATCGATGGCGTATCCATCGGCCAGCTCAATCGCCGGGGCAATGATCTCACTGAACGACTTGGTTCCAAATTCGCGCAGCGCGAGCAACCCGGCGTCCATCATGCCCGGCACCAGCGCGGGCATGAGTCCGGCAACGGGAATGATGCCCTTCAGCCCGCCCGGATCCATCTCCAGAATTTCGAACGGCATCAGACGGCGCGTACGAAACATCTCCGCCGAGGCCAGTTTCGGCATGGTGCCGACACCCGCGATCGCGTGCACCTTGCCGTCCTTGGTGCGGATCAGGATGGGCGCTTCGCCGCCCAGGCCGAAGTGCGAAAGCTCCGTTACGGAGGCGGCGAACATGGTCGCGACGCCGACGTCTACTGCGTTTCCGCCCTTGTAAAACGTGCGCATGCCAGCCTCGGTGGCATATTCGCTGCCGGCGGCAATCGCGCCGTGGGTGCCGCGGACGGCTTGGCGAACCGGGTGGTCCAGTTCGCGGCGGGATTGTCCGCTGCACCAGGTCACCACATTCAACGCGATCACAAGAGCAAGTATTTTTCGCATCGGGAACTCGTCTTAATTATACTTATATGACGTGAGTGAACTTCAGGAACTTCTAGAACGATTCCGCCGAGGCGCGGAACTGCTGGCCGTGGTGACGACCGGCGCCGCCGGCCCGGAGCTCGATTTCGCGCCCGCCGAAGGCAAGTGGGGGGTGCGCATGATCGTGTGCCACCTGGCCGACTGCGAAGCCGTCAACGTGATGCGATTCCGCCAGATGATCGCTGAAGATAATCCCACTCTGGTTCCTTTCGATCAGGAAAAATGGGCGGCGAATCTGGATTACAAGAAACGAAAAATTTCGCAGCCGATCGAAACATTTCGGCGCTTGCGCGGGGAGAATTACGAGTTGCTAAAAGAGCAGCCCGAAGAAGTATTCGCCCGCACGGGCAATCATTTGAAGCGCGGCCAAATGACCTTGCTCGACATGCTCCGTCTGCACGCCGAACATGTCGAGAAGCACGTCCAGCAGATCCAGGCGGTGCGGGCTGCGTATAAGGAGCATCGCGCTAAGGCCGCAGCGACGCCGGCTCCGTAACTACAAAAAGAGTTACACTTTACATGAGGTGGGAATGGGATCCGGCCAAGAACCGCAGCAACCTCGCGAAACATGGTCTAGACTTCGAAGACGCCGAACAAGCGTTGGCCGGAAACTGCTTAACGGTCGAGGATTGTCGTTCCGATTATGGCGAGGACCGGTTGGTCGCGGTGGGGCTGCTCAAAGGACGCGCCATAGTGATCGCCTATGCGCTGCGCGGGGAAGCAACGCGCATCATCTCCATGAGAAAGGCAAATCGACGTGAACAAGAAATCTATCAAAAGCGATTTGGCAAGAGTTGATCGCATGACGGATGCCGACATCGATTATTCCGACATCCCGGAGCTCACCGACGATTTCTTCGAGAACGCGAAAATTTTGGACTGGCCTCCGTCGAAGGCGCAACTGACCATTCGCCTCGACGCCGACGTTCTTGCCTGGCTCAAGTCCAACGGCCGAGGCTATCAGACACGTATTAACCGGATCCTGCGCGTCGCGATGGAGTCACAGCCCCAGTCTCGGCGCAATAAGAACGCCTAGACAAGTTTCTGAACGCACGATCTACTAGCGCTTCACGTTCTTAAAAACCGTCCCTTCTTTCATCACGAACATTACCTTCTCCGTCGCGTGAATATCATCCAATGGGTTCCCCGGCACCACGACGATGTCGGCCCATTTCCCAGCCTCCAGGGATCCGGTCTTCTCGAAGATTCCGAGCAATTGCGCAGCTACCGACGTGCCCGCTTTCAGCGCATCGATCGGCTTCATGCCGACCCGTACCATTTGCGCGAACTCTTCCGAAATCCGTCCGTGAGGATAGACCGCCGCATCCGTACCCAGCGCGATTTTGACCTGTTTCGCGATCGCCTTCGCACCGTCACGTCAAGCGCCGCCATCGCCGCGCGGGCCTTCGCCGCGACCTGCGGCGGGAGGTAGCCTTTTTCGAGCACCTCCCGCAGACCTTGTGCTGCCATCATGGTTGGCACATAATACGTCCCGCGCGTCTTCATCATGTCCAGAGCTTCGTCATCCAGGAACGATCCGTGCTCGATTGAATCGATCCCTGCGCGGATGGCTCGCTTGGCTCCAGGTTCATGACGCCCGGTTAGTGGCTAGTATGTGTAAATGAGATCAGTCATATACTCACATTCAACGGGAGACTTTTTGCGCTATGCGGAGATTTCTGTGATCGATCCCTTGAGGGTTGAGTAGACGCAATGCTGCCGCTCATTCAGATAATTCTCGCGATTGGCATAACGACGGCTTAGCTAGTTCCAGCGTCGAGGAAACTTTTTAGATCTTCTTCATTCACGCCGGGCTCGCCTGGAGCGACGTGATTTAGTTTGCCGGCTTTCATCCATTGCTCCAATTGATTCACTAAGGAGAAGAGATGATCGAAGGAATCGACGATGAAAAGCAGGGGCTGATAATGGTCGATGGCGAAGCTCTGGTTAATGACCCATTCGAGCTGGATCGGGTAGCGCTGCACCTCCGGAGAGGCGATGGCGTGCTCGATTTCGCCATGCGAACTGAGGAGGCCGCTGCCGTAGACTCGCAGGCCCTGTTTCGAATGCATCAGGCCGAATTCGATGGTGAACCAGAAGAATCGGGCCATGGCGCGGATGATGCTGGTGAGCGATTCGACTCCCACGGTCGAGACCATCTCGGCGGCAGTGTGGGCACAATCGCCGAAACGGACCAGCGCCTCGGCGAAGGCGGGATCGGTGTGCATCGGGACATGACCGGCGATGTCGTGGAAGATGTCGGGCTCGGGCAGATAATCGAGCTGAGTGGCGGGGCGGATGTTGACGGTGGTGGGGAAAGAACGTTGTCGCAGGCAATCGAAGAAAACGAACGCCGGTACGTAGCCGCCGACGCCTTGGGCTTGGAATCCGGTCAAGGGTCGAAGAAAGCGATTGACGTCTTCGAGGCGAGGGACGCGGTCCGGCTGGAGACCGAGACAGGAAATGCCCTTTAAAAAGTGCTCGTTGGCGTACTTTTCCCATTGCGGAAGCATGCGCGAATAGAGCAGGCTCCAGGACTTATGATCGTCGGGTGTATAGAGGTAATAGGGCTGCTCGACGAAGAGCGGTTTTAAGGGCGACGCGATCATCTGCTCCTCCGTTGCCATCATACCGCATAAAAGACCCACATTAAGGTGGTGCATAGGTATTTTTCTCGACTGGATAAGGTATTTCGCCCGTATTCTCCCGTCTGCTCGCGATGTTACGCTGCCAAATGAGGTACTGTATGCGCCGGATTTTGTTTATCATGCCGTTTGTAGCCGCTATGGTCGGCGCGCAAACGATGACGGAGGTGGGGGCTTCGGCGGCCGGAAGCGCGATTGGGAGTGCCGCGGGGAAGAAAGTCAGCGACGGGATTACGACAATTTTCGGCAAAGTGGACAGGTCGACGGCGAAGGCTGCGAAGGCGCCGGAGGATGAATCGAAGAGCGCTCCGTTGCTGGAGGTCGGATCGGGAACGCCGAGGGTAGGGTCGAGAGGCGAGTCGGTGCCGCCTCCGCCGCCAGCCAGATCCCATCGGGCGAGTGCGCCGAAACCGGAGGCTGAGCCGGTCATGCCCGAAATTCTGCCTCCCCCTCCACCACCGCCGCCTCCTCCGCCGCAGGTGACCTCGGCTGATCTGAAAAGAATCGCCAGTGGGATGAGGCGGGAGGAAGTACTCAAACTGGGAGTGCCGGCGTTACGGATTACGATGGACCAAGACGGCCATTTGTTGGAGATTTTCAGCTACACGGACAAAGACGCTCCGCTTGGACGGGTGCGGCTGACGGATGGAGCGGTCTCTACCGTAGAGATTCGCTAATCGCCTTGAGGTGCTTATAAACCAGCGCCAGCGGCAGACCCATTACGTTGAAATAGCAGCCTTCGATACGATCGACAAATTTTGACGCGAGGCCTTGAATGGCGTAGGCGCCGGCTTTATCCATCGGCTCTCCGGAAGCGACGTAATCGTCAATTTCGCGCTCGTCGAGGGCGACAAAACTGACGCGGGTGGATTCGCAATCGACGATGCTGCGGCCGCGGTGTTTCAGGCAGATTCCGGTCAGAACGACATGCTCCCGGCAGGAGAGGGCGCGAAGCATCGCTTTGGCCGACGCCGTGTGATGCGGTTTTTCCAGCACTTGGGTACCGAGGACTACGGTGGTATCGGCTCCGAGAACGATTTCAGTCTCGTCTTGATAGGAGGCTTCTGCCTTTGCTTGGGCCAGGCGCGTCACGTAATCGCGAGGATCTTCGCCAGCGGATCGCACTTCTTCGACGGGATGGGCGCGGACGGTGAACTGGAATCCGGCCAGCGTGAGCAGCTCCCTGCGGCGCGGTGAGGTGGAGGCAAGAACTAAATTTGGCACGTTTGATACAATCATGACTTCCCCCGGCTAGTGTATACAAATGGAACGCGCCGGACGCCTCATCGGAAAACTTAAATTGAACAGCTTGACACCAAGCTTGGATGATCCCGAGTTGCGGGCGCGCGCGGCCTGGAAGGTGGCGGCGGGAAAGAAAATAGCCGAGCACACGCGAGCGGTCGCCCTGGTAAGGGGTTCGCTGGTGGTGGAGGTCGAGGACCAGATCTGGCAGCGGCAGTTGCACACGCTGCGCGGGTTTCTGGTGCGGAACCTGGAAAAAGCGCTAGGTGAGGCATTGGTGACGGATATCGATTTCCGGCCGATGCCAAAGCGCCGCGAACCGCAGAGGGCGGAGCGGGCCATCGGGCGGGAAGATGTGCAGGACCCGGTGCTGGACATGTTGTACCGGCAGTCGCGAAAAAGAGGATGAAGATCACAAACGAGGAAGTGCGGCGCGTGGCGGAGTTGGCTTCGCTCGCCTTGCGAGACGATGAAGTGGAACGCATGGCGAAGGATCTGGACAGCATCCTGAGCCATATGGACAAGCTGAACGAACTGGACACGGCCGGGATCGAGCCGATGTCGCAGGTTTTATTCGAGGCGGGAGAAACGGCGACGCTGCGGGAGGACCAGGAGCGGCCGTGTCTCACAAATGCGGAAGCCCTGGCCAATGCTCCGGTCTCAGGAAGTGGATATTTCAAAGTTCCCAAGGTGATCGAGCGGTGAAGACGCATACCATCGACTCGATCCGTTCCGGCTTGCTCAAGAAAGAATTCAGCGCGGAGGAGTTCACCCGCCAGGCACTGGAGCATGCGGAGAAAGAGAATCCGAAGACCAACGCGTATCTGACATTTTCGTCGGTACGAGCGATGGCCGCTGCCGAAACGGTGGATCGCAAAATCGCTGCCGGAGAGGATCCGGGCGCGCTGGCGGGAGTTCCGATGGCGGTGAAAGACGTCATCGTGACAAAAGGGCTGCGCACCACCTGCGGATCGAAGCTACTGGAGCATTACATTCCTCCCTACGATGCGACGGCGATCACGCGGTTGGAGCAAGCGGGCGGAATCATTATCGGCAAGACGAATTGCGACGAGTTCGCGATGGGGTCGTCGAACGAGAATTCGGCGTTCGGACCGGTGAGAAACCCAATGGCGCTGGATCGGGTGCCGGGAGGATCAAGCGGAGGCTCGGCGGCGGCGGTTGCGCAGGGAACGGCGGTGGTCGCACTGGGCTCCGACACAGGCGGATCGGTACGGCAGCCGGCATCGTTCTGCGGAGTGGTGGGCGTCACGCCGACGTATGGACGTGTATCACGATATGGCTTGACGGCGTTCG
>JBEKPC010000095.1:0-20230 GCA_049521155.1 Bryobacteraceae bacterium | reverse complement strand
CGGAGATGGGATCGCTCGCGTATCCGGAATTCGAAGTGAAATCCAATGCCTGAACTCACGCTTGTCACGCCTTCGCGACTGCCGGCGCTGCCTTGGCGGGACCCGCACTCGGTGCCACCGGAGAAGCTCGCCCAGTACATTCAAACGCTCGAAGACCGTTGCCGCGATAACCCAGCGTCGGCCGATCTTTATACCTGCCTGGGCATGGCGCACGCCATGAATTACGATGTGTATCGCTCCGAAGACGCACTGGAGCGGGCCGTCTCACTCGATCCCGAGCATTTTTTCGCACAACTAAAGTATTCGGAGCTGCTCTATCGTATTCGCACGCTGCATCGCGCCGAGCAGGAAACCATCAAGGCGCTCGACCTTGCCGGCAACGCATGGGAGTTATCGCTTGCGCGCAATCAGCTCAAAGAAATCCGCCGGCTGCTGCGCAAAGGGAACGAACGGCCTCCGCTCATGGCGGCTTGGAGACGGCCCGCGCTTCTGTGCGCGCTGCTCACTGGAATCGTGGCACTCGTTATCCTTTATAAATGAAGTGGCGATTTTTCATCGCCGCAGCCCTGGCCTGCGCAGTGGTGCTGTTATGGGCGGGCGCTCCGCCTCTTCCCATCGCGCTGGGAGTGGCGGGAGCACTGGCGTTCAACCTGTATCAGCGCCGAAAAGTCTAGGTGGCGCGGCGCCAGTAGTCTTCGAATAGGCCTTTCATGGCTTCGGCCATACCGTGGTGGTCGAAGATCAGGCTGGTCCAGGCGGGCTTGGTAATTACCGGGTCCAGGAGGGCGATCAGGCCTTGGCGGGAATCGAGGAGAGCCAGTTTCATGGGGACTTTTTCGATCTGGCGCACTTCTACTCCGGCCGCGCGATAGTCGGCTAGAAAATTCTCATGGCCGTGCTCGACCAGCATGCGGCAGCTTACGCCGCGGGCTCGGGCTTGAATTACGGATTCGGCGTCGAGGGGATCGACGGCGTAAGGGGGGCGTGAGAACTCCAGATATTCGTGGCGGGCTTCGGTTAGCATTTTGCGGAACTGGGAGGCGACTTGGCCGGGGTCATTGACGATACGCAGATAATCGAGCGTGCCGCGTCCGCCTTGGCCTTCGGAGTAGGCGCTCATGAGTTCGTTGACCATACCGGCGGCTGCGTGATCCTGATCGGCGAGCTGCTGTTTGAGGGACTGGGCGCGGCGGCTCATATAGCTGGGGATGGCTTCGTCGGGCTGGACGGCGGAGAATAATTTGGTCTTCTCCTGGATCACGTGGGCGAAGCCTTTTTCGACCAGGCTATCAAGGACTTCGTAGATTTTTTGACGGGGAACGTGTGCGCGGGCGGCCAATTCCAGGGCTTTGAAGCGGGGGTGGCCGACCAGCACGAGATAGGATCGGGCTTCGTAGGCGTTGAGTCCGATGGACTGGAGGCGCTGCCAGAAGCGGCGAAAATCGAGCTCTGCGAGGTCGGTGGGCAAAGGAAAGCATAGCAAATTGATACAATCGCGATATGCAACACCCCTCCGCGGGTCTTCCAGGGACCATTGGGTCTTTGAAGAAGACGCGAACTTCCCCTATAAATAGAACCGTTAAAGACGAGTTGCGCGAGAATCTGATCTGCAAGCTGAAGAAGAAAGAGCCGCTGTTTCCCGGCATTGTCGGATATGAAGAGACAGTGGTGCCGCAGGTAGTGAATGCGGTGCTCTCGAAGCACAACTTCATTTTGCTGGGGCTGCGCGGGCAGGCCAAGACGCGACTGATCCGGATGCTGGTGACGCTTCTTGATGAGCACACGCCATACATTCGAGGCTGCGAGATTCGGGACAATCCGTTCGATCCGATTTGCTCGGCGTGCAAGAGGCTGGTTCGCGAGACGGGCGATGAGACGCCGATTGCGTGGCTTTCCCGCGAGCAGCGGTATGTGGAGAAGCTGGCGACGCCGGACGTGACGATTGCCGACATGATCGGCGATATCGATCCAATTAAAGCGGCGCGGCTGGGGCAGAATATTTCAGATGAGCTGACGGTGCATTACGGGCTGCTGCCGCGCGCGAATCGTGGAATCTTCGGGATTAATGAGCTGCCGGATCTCGCCGGGAAGATTCAGGTGGGGCTGTTCAACATCATGCAGGAAGGCGATGTGCAGATCAAAGGGTATCCAGTGCGGCTGCCTCTGGATCTGCTGCTGGTGTTTACAGCGAATCCGGAGGATTATACGGCGCGCGGGAAGATTATCACGCCGCTGAAGGACCGGATCGGGAGCGAGATTCGCACGCATTATCCGACCACGATCGAACAGGGATTGGCGATTACGGAGCAGGAGGCTTGGACTTCGCGCGACGCTGCGATTGATTTGACAGTGCCGGATTACATTCGCGAGATTGTGGAGCAACTGGCGTTTTCGGCTCGCGATGACAAGCGGGTGGATAAGCGAAGCGGGGTGAGCCAGAGGCTGCCGATTTCGGTGCTGGAAAATGTCGCATCGAACGCGGAGAGGCGCTCGCTGGTAGCGAGCGAAGAGCTTGCGGTGCCGCGAGTGCTGGATGTTTACGCCGCGCTGCCGTCGATCACGGGGAAACTCGAACTCGAATACGAGGGCGAGTTGAAGGGCGGCGATACGGTGGCGCGGGAGTTGATCCGGCTGGCCACAGGGAAGGTTTTCACAAGTTATTTCGAGGGCGAAAATATGAACGCGATCGTGCGCTATTTCGAGAACGGCGGGCAGTTGAAGCTCGACGAGACTGCGCCTTCGGCGGAAATGGTGGAGGCACTGAGCGCGGTTCCCGATCTTATGGAGAAGACGGGGAAGCTCGCGCTGGGGGCGAGTGAGCCGGATGCGGTGCGGGCGGCGGCGGCGGAATTTATTCTCGAAGGGCTGTATGCGCACCGGCGGATCAGCCGGAATGAAGAGGTCGGATTCATGGCGGAGCCACGGAAGCGGGAGCCGCCGGCTGGAAATGACGACGACCGGAAAAGGGCGAAAAGGAATTTCCAATGAAGTCCGTCCGCTATGGACGCTATACGGGCGACGATCTCGGGTTGAGCGCCGAGGATCTAATGCGCGCGCTGTCGGATTTTTTTCTCGAGAGCGGATTTAACGATCCTTATTTCCAGTTCAGCGAGATGAATGCGAAGACGCTGGAGGATCTGAAGAGGGCGCTGGAGCAGGCGATCGAACGGGGAGACATGTTCGATCCGGAGCGTGCGGAGCAGGTTCGGAAGCAGCTGGAATCGATGACGGAGGAACAGCTTGACCAGTTGCTGAGCAAGCTGGTCCAGAAATTGGTCGAGGAAGGCTACATCACGACGGAGCCGCAGGCGGGTGGTAGGGGCGAGGCGCAATCGAAGGTCGAGGTGAAGGTCACGGATAAGAGCGTCGACTTTCTTGGATTTAAAACGCTGAAGGATCTTCTCGGTTCGCTGGGGCATGCCAGTTTCGGGGCGCACGACACACGGGATCTGGCGACGGGCGTGGAATCGTCTGGCGCGACGAAGCTGTACGAATTCGGCGACACGATGAATCTCGACATCGGGCAGACGCTGTTTTCGGCGATGCAGAGGGAAGGAGTGAAGCTGCCTCTGAATCTCGAATATGAGGATTTGCAGGTGCATCAGAGCGAGTATCAAAGCTCCTGCGCGACGGTGCTGATGCTGGATTGCAGCCACAGCATGATTCTTTATGGCGAGGACCGGTTCACGCCGGCGAAGAAGGTGGCACTGGCGCTGGCGCATCTGATTCGCACCCAGTATCCCGGCGATACGCTGCGGTGCGTGCTGTTTCACGATTCGGCGGAGGAACTGCGGATGGAGGAGCTGGCGCGGGCGCAGGTGGGTCCTTACTATACGAACACGCGCGACGGCTTGATCTTGGCGCAGAGGCTGCTGGCGCAGGAGCGGAAGGACATGAAGCAGATCATCATGATCACGGACGGGAAGCCTAGCGCGCTGACGCTCGAGGACGGCCGGATTTATAAGAATGCGTTTGGGCTGGATCCGCTCGTCATTTCGCGGACTTTAGAAGAAGTCAGTAGATGTAAGCGCGCCGGGATTTTGATCAACACGTTCATGCTGGCGAGCGATTATGGACTGGTGAATTTCGTCCAGAAGGTGACGGCGTTGTGCCGGGGGAAGGCGTATTTTACGACGCCGTATACGCTGGGGCAGTATTTGCTGGTAGATTATATGAATAGGAAGAGCCGGACGATTCACTGATGCAGAGTTTCGCGCCAGTGCCGAAGGACATTGACGAGTACATTGAGGCGTTTCCGCCAAAAGTGCAGGCAATTCTGGAGCGGATCCGTCGAACGGTCCGCAAGGCCGCGCCCGATGCGGAGGAGATCATTAGCCATCGGATACCGGCGTTGCGGCAGAATGGGATCCTGGTTTACTTCGCAGCCTTCAAGAAACATATCGGACTGTTTGGGCGGGCATCAGGAGATGCTGAGATCGAGAAGGCAGCCGCTGTTTACGCGGGGCCGAAGGGAAATTTGAAATTCCCGTTGGATCAGCCGATTCCCTATGAGTTGATTGGACGGATCGTGAAGTTGAGAGTGAAGCAGGCGGTGGCGAAGGGCAAGAAAAAGTCCGGATGAGGAAGGATTCACTCGTTACAGAGTGATGAGTTTGAGTTCCGGGAAATCTTGTTTGTAGAGATTGGTATCGAGAGTGAGCAGCCGGTCGGCGCGGAGGAGGGCATGGGCGCCGATCACGAAATCGGCTACGAGTCGCCTGGGATGACCGGCCCGCGCCGCTCGTCTTCTTGCAGCATGCTTAGCGAAGCGGCTCCCCGCCACACGCCATACCTCTTCCTCAAGATGAAAATCCGCAAAGATGCCGGTAGTAGAAAGAAACTCGTCCAAATGATCCTCGGTCATTCCCCGGTATGCGAGCAACTCAGCATAAACGGGTGCGGCTATTATCAATCCACCCGCCCTGTGGGCGTCCGCCAGCTTGGCTGAGATCTCCGACACTAGCGGCTCGACGGACCAAAGAGCGGAGATGGCGTTTGTGTCGATGGCCGTCTTCACTTCTCTTCCTGGCTGTAGTCATCCCGCATTCCCCGCACCCATGCGTTTATCTCTTTCTTTCCTCCTGGGAAACCTCCGAGAATACCTTCATACTTTTTGAACGGATTCTCCTTAGTTGCGGCGCGCCGGACGATGGTGCGGGTCTTTTCAGCGACAAACTCGACCCGATCACCCTGCCTCAGACCGAGACGCTCGCGGACCTCCTGAGGCACGGTGATCTGCCCCTTACTGGTGACGACGCTGATGAAGGTCTTGGCGGCCATATAGTAAGGATATCATTCCTTACTACTTATTCCTACTAACTCGGCCGTGCGTTGACTGGTGGGAGCGTCGCACTCCCTGCGGACGGCGATGCGGCAGGCACGAGCGCATTCCCGAGTTAGCGGCTTAACACGCCTTCGAGGGCGGCAATCACGACACAGATCGCGATGTGCCCCAAAAATCCGCAGTGGATCCAATTGCGGGTGAAGCGGACGACGAGATAGATATCCTGCATGGCACGAATAGTGTGCCTCGCAAATGGGCCTTAGAACCAATAGTACAGGACGGCAGTTCCATATGGAAAAGTCCTAGTACCCTTTCCTAGTAGGAAATTGGGCGAAAACGATGTATCCTATTTGAGATACGGAATTTCCACGCGGGAGCGACTTTGCGCACGGGACCATCTTGTGCGCTGGGTAGAAAAAACCGCATCGGACTCGGAGCTGCGAGGTGACGGTGGCTCCCGTTTCCGATGCGGTCCGCCCAAGACGGGCTAGGATCCTGGCATCTGTCCGAACCAAACCTCAATAGAGGCCCGCGTCCTTTAGTTCCTCCACCAAAGTCGGACCGGTCCGAAACCGTTGATCCATGAAGCTTGTAAAAGACTATTAAAAACCCAAAATCTATAAATCCCGCAAAAAAACCCCTCTGTTGCAACTTGCCCAAACGAAAGAAGGAGCGGTTTGAAAATCAACACCGGCTCCCGCAAGCACGCTAGTATCAGCCACTCACTTCATCCGTTCACGCCTGTTGCAAACAGAGGGCAGGTTTTCAAAGGAACTTCATCAATTCGAGAACTAACATAGCACGCTCCCGGCCAATTGTTGAACGTCATTTTTCAGTGGCTTGCGAGAGCTGTTGCCGGGCGCGGACGCGTGTCGTGCCCCGGTGGGTGTGTCCGTATGACACAATTGGATTTCTGTGCGGTTTCTGCTGCCCTGGCTGCTCTTCACCTCGTTCGGATTCTGCCAAGACGCCTATGAGGAGGACTTCCATGTCTTCACGGATGCTCCCAGGCTATTGCTGACCAAGCCGAGACTCCGTTTGTTGCAACGGGAGCGGGAACGGAAGTCGATGCGATGGGAGCAATTCGATGCTCTGATCTCAGGTGGCGCGCCGATGCCTGAACAGGGGCTCGCCTGGGCGCTCTATTACCAGGTGGCGAAGAATCAGGCGGTAGGACGCAAGGCGGTGGAATGGGCGGCGGACGATCAGCATACCGACGTGAGGCAACTGGCGCTGATTTTCGATTGGTGCTCGCCGCTGATGACCAAAGCGCAGGCTGACCGAGTCGCGGCGAAGCTGGAAAAAAGCCTGGCGGCGGGAGCATCGGACGACACTGCAAAGCAGAGCGCGCGGGCTTTGGCCGCCATCGCGCTGGCCGATCGATTGCCCGATCAGGGCGAGGCTGTGCTCAAGAAAGTCGTCCAAACATGGTGGCGCGCGGGCATCGCCAAGAATCCTGGCGCGATTCCACGGGAGCAAATTTATGCGCTCTATGAAATGATGCACGCCATCCGCGACAATCTGAAAATCGAACTGCGCGAAGCGGCCCCCGAGTACTTCAAGATGCTGCCTACCGACCACCTGGTGGGCCATTATCCAAGTCCGTTTGAAGCTGCCGAGAACGAGTACCGCGTGCCCGTTTACGTGCGCGACGGCGAACCGGATCTGAAAGACGCCGTCTTTTCGCGGGCCGCCGAACTGGCCATGGTCGCCTACGATAGTAATGCCGCCGATAGCCAGTATTTACAGGGCTGGCTGATGCAGGACCGGTTTCTGATGCGCGGCGCCCTGGGCGTGCTCTACGAATTTCTGTGGGCGAATCCATATCAACCGGGGCTGAGCTATTTCCAGATGCCGCTGGTGTTTCACGACGCGGCGTCGGGCCACGTTTTCGCGCGTTCCAGCTGGGATGAAGACGCGACCTGGATCGGCTTTTTCGAAGGACATCTGCAACTGTTTCGCAATGGACAAGTGGAAACGCTGCGGCCGGGCGCGACGTTTACTCCCATCCACATCGGCGATGCGGTGCTGATGAAGGGCCGCGATCCGGATTACAAATTTCGTGCCGACGGCGAGGCGATGTTCGTGCTCGGGCTGACGCCCAAAGCCGCCTACGACGTGGAAGTGGATAATGAAGAACTATCGGAAAGCGAGACCGATACGGGCGGCACGCTGGTGATCTCGCTGCCGCCGGGCGAAGGTGGTCCCCCAAAGTTGGGCGCGCGGCTTAAGAAACGGATAAAATAAATTGTGGCAGAAATAACAATGGATCAAGCCCCGGTTGATAACTCCGTGGGCAAATGGTTGCCGGCCGTGGTGGTGGCGTGGATCATTCCGGGCGGTGGGCATTTCCTTTTGAAGCGTCCCGGCCGTGGAGGGCTGATCGCGGCATCCGTAACGGCGATGTTCCTGCTAGGCCTGATGATGCGCGGCGCGCTGTTCTCGCCGCAAACCGGCGATCTGTTGACCACAGTGATTTACGTTGGCGGATTTATCGGCAACCTGATGTCGGGGTTGCTGTACTTCGTCACGGTATGGTTGGGTTATTCGCAGCCCGATGTGGCCGGCGCCGTGCATGATTACGGAACGAAGTTCCTGGTGGCGGCGGGATTGCTGAACGTGCTGGCGATGGTCGACGCCTACGAAATTGCGACCGGGAAAAAGGACTAATTCATGAAAATGAATCTTTCCAACTTCGAAGCGGCAGTGCTGTTCGCGCTCTTCACGTCGGTAGTGCTGGGGATCATCACGAAGAAAACAGATCGTGAGCGGGCGCGCTATGCTGCGTACTGCTTCGGCTGCTTCATCGCGGCAATTTTCGGGTTGAGCTGGCTGATGTACCTAGGGCACGGCTAGCCCGAGTCGTGATCATGAAGAAATCGAATTTCCCGAAACCGACTGCGACGACTGAAGCACCGGCTGCGCCCCCAAACGTGTTTTCGGCAGCGCACAAGGCCAGATCATCTTCAAAAAGGGTTGGGATGCTCCGCTGACCAAACGCGAATTCGACGAATTCATCGGAAGGTAGCGGAGCTTCCCTCTGCTCGGGGATCGCGTAGGATTCTTATGGAACCGCGACCTGCGGGAGCGTCAACTTACGGCAGGCACTCGATCACCTTATCAATCTCCTCCGCCGTGATGTAAAAATGAGGTGACATGCGTACCCATCCAGCCCGCGCGGCGGCTGAAATTTTCTGTTCCTTTAAATGCGCGACCACCGCGGTCGATTCCACACCGGCCTTGCGAAAACTCACGATGCCCGCGCCCGTTTCGGGAGTCCTGTGGCCTAGCACTTCATAGCCTTTGCGTCGAGCGCCCTGCGCGATCTGGTCGCCCAGCGCTTGAATCATCGGACCCAGCTTCGAAACGCCGACGCCCAACAGAAATTCCATCGACGCGCGGAGTCCGAAGCATCCGATGGTGTTCAGCGTGCCGCACTCGTAACGGCCCGCGTCGTTTCTGAGCGCCATGTCCCGAGCGCCGTAATCGTTATACCCGGCGACGTTGGTCCAGCCGAACTCCACCGGCTCGACCTGTTCCTGCAACTCGCGCGAAATGTACAGAATCGCGCAACCCTCCGGCCCGAGCAGCCATTTATGCCCATCCGCCGCCAGCGCATCGATATGACAGGCGCGGGCGTCCAACGGAAATACGCCCAAGCCTTGAATCGCGTCGACAAAATAGATCACATTATGTCGCCGGCAAATCTCGCCGATCGCCTGCACATCGGCCCGATAACCGGTCAGATATTGCACGAAACTGATCGTCAGGAGACGCGCGCCCTTCACCGCCGCTTCGATTTTTTCAAGCGGGTCGCTCACCGACAACCAATCGATTTTGACTCCCTTCGACTTTTCGAGCCTCTGCCAGGGATACTGATTCGCCGGAAATTCCTCTTTAAACGCGACGATTCGATCGCCCGGACGCCAATCCAGCCCCATCGCCACGGTCGCGATTCCCTCCGAGGTGTTCTTCAAAAGGGCGATCTCGCCGGGCGTCGCGTTCACCATCCGCGCGGCCGCGCGGCGCACGCCTTCATACGCGTCGAGCCACATTTCGTAATGGAGCGAACCATGCAGCATTCCGTCTTCGCAGAACCACTTCATCGCCTCCGCCGCCGGACGCACGAGCGGAGCCACTGCCGCGTGGTTGAGATAAATTAACAATTCCGTTACAGGAAACTGGGCTCGCAGTTCCGAAAAGTTGTCGTAATCCATTTATTCGATGGTACGTTATAGGAGTATGCGATGCGTGTGTTTGCTCGCTATCCTTATTGCAGTGCGCCTTCCGGCGCAAAACGCAAAGAAAGATCCCGACCAGATCGGCACTCGCGACGTCTCGCGCGGGGTCAACTTTTATTCTGTTGACAAGGAAATGGCGCTCGGCCGGCAGCTTTCCCAACAACTGGAGCAGCACTCGACGCTGGTCACCGATAAATTCGTCAACGAATACGTCACCCGCCTAGGCCAGAACCTGGTCCGGCACTCCGACGCGAAAATCCCCCTCACGATCAAAGTGATCGAAGGCGACGATCCGAATGCGGTCACACTGCCCGGCGGATTTATTTACCTGCAAACCGGCCTGATCAGTACCGCCGATACGGAAGCGGAGCTGGCCGCGGCGATGGCCCATGAAATCGCTCACGTTGCCGCTCGCCACGGCACGCGCCAGGCGACGCAGTCACAGGTCACGCAAATCGCCACGATCCCGCTGATTTTTTTAGGCTGGGGCGGAATCTGTGCGCTGGGCGCGGGCAATGGCGTGATGCCCGTAGGCCTGCTCGCGACGCAACGCGGATACGAAACCGAGGCCGATTTACTGGGGCTCCAGTATCTCTATAAGAGCGGCTACGACCCGCTGGGGATGGTCGACATCTTCGAAAAGATTTTCTCCTTCGACGAACGGAAACACGGCAAATTTTCCAAGGTTTTTTCGGCTCATCCGGCATCGGACGGGCGCTTGATCGCGGTTCAGAAAAACATTGAGACGCTTTTGAAACCGCAGCCGCAATACATCGTGACGACTTCCGCTTTCAACGACGTCCAAGCACGGCTGATCGCGTTGGACTGGGACCGCAAACCGGAACCCGCCGGCCCCAAGCCGCCTACGCTCTACAAGCCCGGCGACCAGATCGCCAACTCGAAAAAACTGGTAACTCAAACGGACGCCCGTGCGTCCCAGATTAAAGAAGCTTATACTATAAGGTGAAAGGAGTCCGTATGCGGCGCACGTTTGGACTCGGTTCGGCTCTGCTGCTCTCTTTCTCGCTTCTTGCTGCCCCGGCGTTTGCGGGGGACGACAAGGAAAAGAATCCTGATGCGATCGGTGATCGGGACGTCGGCCGGGGCGTCAATTTCTATTCGCTCGAAAAGGAAATTGCGATCGGCAAGCAATTGGCGCAGGAAGTGGAGCGCCAAGCCAAGATCATCGACGATCCGATTATCGCCGAGTACGTGAACCGGGTCGGACAGAATCTGGTGCGCAACTCCGACGCTAAGGTTCCGTTCACGATCAAAGTGATCGACACCGAAGACGTGAACGCATTCGCGCTGCCGGGCGGATTTTTCTTCGTCAACTCCGGCTTGATCCTGAAAGCGGACACGGAGGCTGAGCTTGCGGGTGTAATGGCACATGAAATCGCCCACGTCGCCGCGCGCCACGGCACCAGGCAAGCCACCCGCGGGACGATCGCACAGCTTTCGACGATTCCTTTGATTTTCCTGGGCGGCTGGACAGGTTATGGCATCCGGCAAGCGGCCAGCGTCCTGATCCCGGTAGGATTCCTGACGTTCTCCCGCGAGTTCGAGGCCGAAGCGGACATGCTCGGACTTCAGTACATGTATAAGACCGGCTACGATCCCGAAGCTTTCGTAGACTTTTTCGAGAAAATAGAATCGCTCGAGAAGAAGAAACCCGGGACGATTTCGAAAGTTTTCTCCACCCATCCGCCCACTGACGCCCGCATTGTGAAGGCGCAGCAGAATATTGAGACCATGCTCAAGGAACGGCCGGAGTACGTGGTCACCACCTCTGAGTTCAACGATGTGAAGGCGCGCCTGATGGCGTTCCATAACCGCCGCAAGTCGGATAGCAAGGATCCGAATAAGCCCCAGTTGAAGAAGGCTCCGGGCTCCGGATCGTCGGGCGATAGCACTTCGGGTGGCGACGACGATCGTCCGACGCTGAAGCGCCGTCCCGATAGCGGCACCAACAACAATAACTAAACACTTCTCCCTGATGCGGTCAAAGGAAGCCCGTGACTTCGGTTGCGGGCTTTTTTTTGATCTACGCGATCACCGCGGTGCAGGCCGGGCAGCGCTTCGCCGCCAAAGGAATCTCGGTCGTGCATTCCGGGCACGGCTTGGTGGTCGGCGCCGCTGCGGGCGCGGGTTTCTGAAGCTTATTGACAGCCTTCACGATCAGGAAAATCACAAACGCGATAATCAGGAATTCAATCACCGTGTTGAGGAAGACGCCGTAAGCCAGCACCGGAATTTTGAGCTTCTTCGCATCCGCCAGCGTCTCCACCGGCGTTCCCGGCCTCAGATTGATGAACAAAGCCGAGAAGTCAACCTTACCCACTAGCAGCCCGATCACCGGCATCAAAACATCGTTGACCAAAGACGTTACAATCTTCCCGAACGCCGCGCCGATAATCACTCCAATGGCGAGGTCGAGAACGTTCCCACGCATGATGAACTTCTTGAATTCAGAAAGCATCCTGATACCTTATCATTAATTTATGGCCGAGCTAATCGTCGTCACATGCCCTTGTTGCCAGGCCGAGTTGCACATCGACCTCGAGACGTCCGCCGTCATCCGTCATAAAGAGCACGTCAAACCGCCGTCTATCACAGACCTCGAAGCGGCCGTCCAAAAACTGAAGGCCGAGCCGGGCCGGCGCGAAGAAATCTTCAAGAAATCTGTGAAGGACCACAAGAGCCACAGCGACGTGCTGAGCAAGAAATTCGACGAAATGCTAAAAATCGCCAAGGAGAATCCGGACGAGCCTCCTCCTAAGCGCGATTTCGATTTCGATTAGCCGCTAAACCCACCAGGGCGCGGTCGGCTGATCCCGGATCACGATCTGATTCAGGAAAGTCGCCGCCTTCGTCAGCCCTTCGTCCGGTGACATCAGCGTATCCTCGTGCTCAATCGACAGCACGTAATCATAGCCAAACATCCGCAGCGTGGAAACAAACTCGCTCCACCACGTGTATGCGTGGCCGTAACCGCAGGCGCGGAAAATCCATGCGCGGTTGCGCTCGTCGGTATATTTCTTGGTATCGAGCACACCCGTCGTCGGCAGATTTGCCTCGTAAATCTGCGTGTCCTTCGCGTGCACGTGGAAAATGGAATCGCCCAACACGCGGATCGCTTTAATCGGATCGATCGCCTGCCAGAACATATGGCTGGGATCGTAGTTGCAGCCGATACTTTTGCCTGCGATCGAGCGCAGCTTTAACATCGTCTCCGGACTGTACACCACAAATCCCGGATGCATTTCGATGGCGACTTTCACGCCGTGATTCTCGGCAAATTTCGCGTGCCTGATCCAGTACGGAATCACCTTCTTTTCCCACTGCCAGTCGAGCAAGTCGAGATATTCGGTCGGCCACGGGCACGTCACCCAGTTCGGATATTTCGCATGATCGCTATCGCCGGGGCAGCCCGAAAAATCGATCACGACGGGCACTTCCAGCTTCTCCGCGAGCAAAATGGTTTTGCGGCTGATCTCCTGAAACGCCTTGGCGATGTTCTTATCCGGATGCAGCGGATTGCCATGCGAGCTCAGTGCGCTGATGGTGAACCCGTTATCGGCGAGCTTGGTCTTGAAATCCTTCAAGGCAGTGCGATCGTTCAGCATCTCCAGCTTGCAATGCGGATCGCCGGGATAATTTCCCGTGCCCAGCTCCACGGTAGAAATGTTCAAACTCCGCAATTTTTCGAAGACCTTATCGAGGGGGAACTGCGACAGCAACGGGGTGAAACAGCCGATTCTCATATGAAAACGAGAATATCATGTATACATGGGCCGGGTGATTGCGCGGGTCGCCATCGAACATCGAAACTCCTACGCTCTGCGTTGCGAAGACGGCAGTGAGTTTTTCGCCACGCTCTCCGGCAAGCTCCGCTATGAGACCAGCCATCGCGAGGATCTCCCCGCCGTCGGCGATTTCGTCCGAGTACGCGAGTCGGTCATCGAAGAAGTGTTGCCACGCAAAACTGTCTTTCTTCGCCGAGCCGTAGGTGACGCGGTCGAAGCGCAAGTCATCGCCGCAAATATCGACACTGTATTCGTGGTTACCGGACTCGACGGCGATTTTAATCTGCGCCGCCTCGAACGATATTACGCGACGGCGCGAGCCAGCGGCGCGCAATGCGCTATTCTCCTCAATAAAGCCGATCTTTGCGACGATCTCGACCGGTGCATTCAACAGGTGCGGGCGATCGCTCCTGGCGCGGACGTCGTTGCGATCAGCGCGCTGCACGGCGATGGGATTGCCGCGCTCAGTCCCTATCTAGCCGCCGGAGAGACGGTCGCCTTCGTCGGATCTTCGGGCGCCGGGAAATCGACGCTCATTAATCGCCTGCTGGGCCGCGATCGCCAGTCGACCGGCGCGGTTCGCGAAGCCGACAGTCGCGGCCGCCACACCACTACGCATCGCGAGCTTATGGAAACGCCCACTGGAGCCCTGCTCATCGACACGCCGGGCCTGCGCGAATTGCAGCCGTGGGCTGGCGAAGACGATGTCGAGGGCGCGTTTCCAGAAATTGAAGACCTCGCCGCGCAATGCCGCTTCCGCGACTGCGCGCACGCCGGTGAGGAGGGCTGCGCGGTGCAGGCCGCCATTGACGCCGGCTCCCTCGACTTCGATCGTTTTTCCAGCTATCGGAAAATGCGAAAGGAAGCAGCCTATTTGGATCGCCAGCTCGACATTCGCGCCCAACTCGACCAAAAGGCGCAGTGGAAGAAAATTCACAAAGCGATGCGAAATGTCGATAAGCGCGCCTAGCGGCAATTTGCTGCCGCGCTCTCCACCCCGAGCCGCGATAAATTCTCGCGAGCGTCGGATAAGCACGCATCGTGCTCCAGCGCTCTCTGAAACTCCGTGATTGCCGCATCGCGCGATCCCAACGCCGCCAGCGCCACGGCGCGATTACTGATCGCTTTCGCGTCGTTCGGATCCAGTGCGAGCGCTCGCCCGAACTCGGAAAGCGCCTCTGCCGGACGCCCCAGCGTAAGCAGCAGTCTTCCCCGCTCCGTCGAAACCGGCCTATTCTCCGGCATATCCTTCAATTCTTCGAGCCCTCGTTCCGGCGGCAGCATCCGCGCCAATTGAATGCGCGGCCGCACCGCCTGCGGCGCAAGCCATTTCGCCTCACTCCACAATGCTTCCGGATTGGTCCACAGAATCGACTCACGAATCGAGATCGCCATCAAGCCCATACCGATCGCGGCGAGCACGCGGCGATCGACAGCTTCGAGCAAAATTCCCGCGCACGCACAGAACGCGACCATCGGAAGATACATGCGACGATCCGCAGCCAGATCGGCGGCCGGAAGAATCGAAGAGCTCGGCGCCAGCAGCAGCAGCCCGATCAGGAACCAGAATCGTCCTCGAAATGGAACCAAGCACAACCCCGCCAGCGCGGCCCACGCCACAATCGCGATCCACAACGATGGCCGCGTGAGCGATGGATCAATCGAAAATCCCCACGGCGCCACGAACAGCCGCAAATATCGCCAGATTGAAACTCCTTGCGATTCCAAATACGCCAGAGGAGAGATGCCCGACTGCGCCCCTGAGCCCGACCCTGGAATCGCCGCGGCCGCGAACACCGTGCGCAGCCCGATCCCGAGCGCAACGAAAATCATCGCCGAAAACGCCCGCCAGTTTCGCGGCACCGGCAATAAAATCAAAACCAGCGGCAGTGCCACGCATTCCTCCTTCGCCAGCATCGCCGCGGTGAACCATAGCGTCGCGATCCAGAATCGTCCGGCGATCCAGCTCCGCATCGCGAGCAGGCTGAACAACGCCGCGAGCAGCGTTCCTCGCGCGAATACATATGCCACCGGCTCCGTCATCATGGGATGAACGGCAAAAATCGCGGCTGCGACCAATCCGGCGCGGTCGCCAATAAGTTTTCGCAGCACATCCCACACCAGTGCGACCACGATCAGGTGCAGCAACAATCCCACCACGTGCCACGACATCGGGGACCTGCCGAACAGCGCGTCATTCAACCAGAATGTGAGCTCAGTGAGCGGACGCGTCTGCCGGAAGCAATCGAACCATCGCGCCGGCAGTTCCACCGGCGATTTCGAAAACAGCGCGAAATCGTCATAGGTGAACGCCGCAAACACACATCCCGCGAATGCGACCAATGCCGCGGACCACAGAAGAAATTTCTCGCGCAAATGTTATTATGTGGCTTGCCAAAGCCGATCGCCAAACCGAAGACCGCAGCCGAGCGTGCCGCGCGGATCAAGAAAATCCTCGCCACGCTGGATGAGATGTATCCCGGCGTCACCTGCGCCCTGCATCATTCGAACGCCTGGGAGCTTCTGGTCGCGACCATTCTTTCCGCACAATGCACCGATAAACGCGTCAACATAGTGACGCCCGCGCTGTTCAAAAAATACCCCACCATTCAGGATTTCGCGGCCGTCCCTCAGGACGAACTCGCGCAGGATATCAAGTCCACAGGCTTCTTTAACAACAAAGCGAGGTCTGTGATCGGCGCGGCGAAGAAGATCCTCAACGACTTCGGCGGCGAGATCCCTCAGGAAATAGAAAAGCTCCTCACCGTGCCCGGCGCGGCGCGCAAAACCGCGAACGTGGTGCTGGGAACAGCCTTCGGCATCGCCTCAGGAGTCGTCGTCGATACGCATGTCCAGCGCATCTCCCATCGTCTCGATTTGACCAAGGAAACCGAGCCCGTGAAGATCGAAAAGGACCTGATGAAAATCATCCCGAAGGAAAAGTGGATTCTCTTTTCCCATCAAATCATTCATCACGGGCGCGCGCTTTGCGTCGCGCGCAATCCCAAATGCGCCGAATGCAAGCTCAATCCGCTCTGCTACGCGAAAGATAAAACGGCCTAGCGCACCGTCGGTTCACCCGCCAGATGCAGACCCTTATGGATCGCATACAACGCGAGTTCCAACCGGTCCGATACCCCGAGCTTATCGAAAATGTTGTGCAGATGGTTCTTCACCGTCTGCTCGCTGATGAACATCTTCTCCGCCATCTCTTTATTCTTATAACCCTGCGCCACCAGCGCGACAATTTCGCGCTCCCGTGTCGAAAGCGGACTGCGCTCGCGATTTTTACCGCCCGACGACTGCCCGCCGCCGCTGCTTTCCTGGCCAGTCGAGAACTGACGCATCACTGCCGCCGTAGTGTGGGAATCCAGCCAGATCTCGCCCGAGTTTACTTTGCGAATGCTCTTCACGATCAGATCCGGTGCGGTCTGCTTCAACACGATGCCGCTACAGCCGAGTTTCATCGCCTGCACGAACTCATTCTTGTCTTCAGAAGCGGTCAGCACGATGACACGTGTCCGCTTGTTGGTCTGCTGCAAAGCCTGCAACGCCGAAAGTCCATCCAGATTCGGCATCCGTAGATCCAGCAACAGAACGTCCGGATCCAGCGCCTGCACCTTTTCCAGCACCTCGCGCCCGTCGCCCGCTTCGCCGACGATTTCAAAATCGTCTTCCAGCAACAGCAGCTTTTTCAAGCCGTCGCGGACAATCGGATGGTCGTCGGCGATGACGATCCGCACTGTCGCCTTCTTCTTTTCCGTTCCCTCCGAATTGTCATTGATCGGGGCTGCCATAGTGTCCATAAGCTCCACTCTTCACTACTCCGACTCCATGCTAAATGGTTCTAGTACTATCCGCAATTGAGAGTCCCCTAGTGAAGTGTCTAGAGATTATACTTAATTCGTAGCTAAGGTAGCCTTAGTCCGATAGGGTGAGTCCGCTTTACTCACAGCGATAAGCGTGGACTAAGTCGAAACATTTTGCGGCATTTCCGACATGCTGCCAATCACTTGAGCTTACACAAACCTTAGCCTCCGCATGGCTAGGACCAGCATCTTCAGTAGGAGCCATCCATGACTCCAGCGTTGGATGTTCGTCTCTCCATATGTGCGCTCCCGATACCGGATCGGCAGGTCGATAATCCGCAGTGAGTTCTTCGCCGCGCCAAATATCAAATCGAAGTCTCCGAAAGGATCCAACTGGCCGAAGTATGCGCGATTGGCGGCGATCGTCTCATAATCCTGCCGGCTAAGGACCTTGGTGCCGCACAGCGTATCCTTAATACTCTGCCCTAATAGCCAGCTAAACGCCAAGCTAAAAAATTTATTGCCTAACAGATTAAAGAAGCGCATCGCCCGCTCCTCCATCGGATACATCAGCCGCACGCCGTTTATAAATTCGCCCTTGCCTGAATGCCAGGCTTCATAAAACCGTGGCAGGTCCTCCGGCGGAACGGTCAGATCGGCGTCCAGAATCATCAACACATCGCCCGTAGCTTTCGCGAAGCCGAGCCTTACCGCGTCGCCTTTTCCCTTCCCCGTCTGGCGAAATAGTTGTGCGGAACATCCCGGCCGCCGCGCAATCTCTTTCTGAATCGCCTCATAGGTATTGTCGGTCGAGTTCCCTTCGACAAAAATCAACTCGGTTCCCGCACCCATTTCCGGAACCCGGTCCAGAATCTCACTGATGTTGCCCGCCTCATTGCGGGCCGGCACAACCACCGTCACAACCGCCGGCTCTGGACGCGGCTTCGGAATCGGACGAGCCACAATAAAGTTGGCAATCGCGAACCACCGGAACGGCGCGACCTTCACCAGGTACCGGTTGCACAGTGTATCCCACAGCGGAGTCCAGAACGGCCACAACACTTCATGACCTTCACGGAACACCTCGAATCCCGAGAGAAACAGGACATTCTCCAAGTCCTCCACAGTCACCCAGTTTTGCGAAAGCTGGCGCTTCGCCAGACCCAACATTTCAGCCAATCGCCGTGGACCCTCCCACACGCGGCTATATGCATTCAGGATCAACCGCGTCCCCGGATGGCTGTGTAGACGGACCCGCTCAAAAGCCGCTTGCAGATCCCAAAGATCATTCACCACATCCGACAAGATGATGTAGTCGAACTGCTCCTTCAAATCCAACTCTTCGATATCCTGCTGCACAAAGTGCAACTCAGGATGGCTGCTGCGCGCGATGCCGATCATCCCTTTCGAAAAGTCGACGCCGACGCCGTAAGAAGGTTTGAGTGACGCCAGCAGATCGCCATTCGCGCAGCCCAGGTCCAGTACGCGTTTTCCGGCGGGCACCAGGAAACGATAGACTTCGCCTAAACGTTCCCGAAACGCTCTGCGCGGCCGGTCCCATCGAGCAATAGTGGCGGCAAACTCATCCCAATACTGGATCCGTTGTTTCTTATAATTCGCAGCCGTCTCTGTATATCTTGCCGCGGAGGAGGTGTCGCTATTCATCGTTGGCGGGTTTTGCGCCTTTGCGTGAGCATGCTTTTGACCAGTGTACCGCGCTATAATCCCGCAATCACCCAGCTGAGAATCCGTCAGGTGGTGCGAGCTAGCTTGCAGCGTCGGCTTCAGCCGGCGGGCGACACGCAACCAGTGTACCGCGCTATAATCCCGCCATGACTCTGCCGTCGAAACCACGTCGCGCATTTCTCCGCGGAGCACTCGCCGCCGGAGGACTCGGTGCCGCGCAAGTCGCGCAATCTCAACCCCGCGCCGCCGAGTTCGATTATCTCCCCAAATACGCCCGCGCCCAGAATTACAAATCTCTGAAACAGTCCAGCTTCGATCGAACCGGAGGCAATAGCGATTCCTGGACCATCCCCGCCGGCGGTACGCACGAGGTTTTCAGCGCCCAAGGCCCCGGCGTCATCACTCATATCTGGTTCACCATTGCCGCCCGCAGCGGCGATCATTTGAAGGAACTGGTCCTGCGCGCCTATTGGGATGGCAACAGCAAGCCCAGCGTCGAAGCCCCTATCGGCGATTTTTTCGGCCTCAATCTCAACTCCTATCAAATTTACGAATCCGCGTATCTCGCCTGTTCGCCCGGAAAATCGCTGAACTGCTATTTCGCGATGCCCTACCAGCGTTCGGCGCGCATTACCGTGACCAATGAAGGCAAGCAGGAAGTCGGCGCATTCTACTCCAACATCGATTACATGACCGTTCCGCGCCTGCCCGCCGACGCTTTATATTTCCACGCCCAGTATCGTCAGCAAGCGCCGTGCATCCCAGTCACCGGCAATGACGCCAAGATCAATCTTGACGGAAAACTGAATTATGTCTTCACCGAAACGCGCGGACGCGGCCATTTGATGGGCGTCACTCTCGGAGTCCTGCAAAACGCCGATCGCTGGTGGGGCGAAGGCGACGATATGATTTTTATCGACGATGAGACAAAGCCCCTGATCAACGGCACCGGCTCGGAAGACTATTTTCTAGGAAGCTGGGATTTTGGCGGCCGCGATGGCGCGCAACAATTCGCCCATCATATGTATGGCGCGCCACTGATCGCGGCACCGGAGCGCACCGGCGGCCGCTGGTGCTGTTACCGCTGGCACGGCGACAATCCCGTCACCTTCGAAAAATATATGAAGTACACCATCGAGCACGGCCATGCCAACGACCGCGGCGATAATTTTTTCTCCGTCGCCTACTGGTACCAGGCATCGCCTTACACGGATTTCCCCGCCCTCCCCGCCGTCGAAGCCCGCATCCCAAAAGTGAGGACCATATGAGAAAAGTTCTACCGTTATTGATCCTGCTTCCAATCTTCGCCGCCGACCCTCCAGGCATAGTCGTCTGGAAAGCCGCGGAGCTGAAGACCAAAGAAAAAGAACTAGCCGGCAAAATGAGCGACAAGAAGGTCGCCAG
>JBEKPC010000094.1:0-20248 GCA_049521155.1 Bryobacteraceae bacterium | reverse complement strand
CGAGGATTTCAGAGAGTTGTGCATCGAAGCATGGAATACCGGATGCGTGAGTCCCTAACCAAGACGCGATCGTAAGCCGGGGCCCCATGTGAGAGACTTCTCAATCCACTAGCGGCCGGTCTGTGCCAGGGGTTCAGCCGGTCGCTTACGAAATTTCGTAAGGCCGACGTGTCTTCAAATCAGTGCACGCCCAGCTGATCGAATAGAAAGGCAGTCACATCCGCCTGCTGGGCGATTCGCTCGCTGAGAGCGGTTCCGATCCCATGTCCGGCGGCGTTGGTGGTTCGTAACAGCACCAGGCGCTTGGTTCCGCTCGCTTGGAGCCGCGCCGTCATTTTCCGCGAATGCGATGGATCCACGCGAGGATCGTTCGCGCCGGTGAGGAACAGCACCGCCGGGTACTGCGTGCCGTCCGTGACATGGTGGTACGGCGAGTAGCCGTAGAGGGCCTTAAATTGATCGGCCTCTTTCACAGTGCCAAATTCCGTCACGTTGAAGGCGCCGTTGGGTTGCAGCTCCACTCGCAGCATGTCGTAAATTCCGACGTGCGAAACCACCGCGCGAAACAGCTCCGGATGCTGGGTCAGCGCCGCTCCCATCAGCAGTCCGCCATTACTGCCGCCCTCGATCGCGAGGCGCGCCGGAGTGGTGTAGTGAAGGTCGATCAGCCGTCGCGCGGCGGCGGCGAAATCGTCAAAAACGTTCTGCTTTTTGGTCAGCATCCCGGCCCGGTGCCAAGCCTCTCCGAATTCGCCTCCGCCACGAAGATTCGCGTAGACATAAATCACTCCGTGGTCGAGCAGAGGCCGCAAGGCGAGGTCGTAGGAGGGTTCCAGGTTGATACCGTATCCGCCGTAGCCATACAGCACCACCGGATTGTTTCCATCCCGCTTGGTTCCCTTTCGTTGAATGATGTTCAGCGGCACTTTGGTTCCGTCTTTTGAAGTGGCGAACTCCCGGATCACTTCGCAATCGCTGAAATCGGCCGCGCCTTTTTCCTGGAGCGCGGTGGGCGTCAACTTTCCTGAATCGCCGTCGTAGCGAACCCACCTGGGCGGGGTCAGATACGTTGCGGTATCGACCAGAATCTGGTCCTCTTTAACGCGAACCACGCCCCGCACGGAGGAGACTGGCGGCAGAGGAACTGTGCTGCGCGCCTTTCCGTCCAGATCGAAAACCCTCACCTGGGACGGACCGCCGGTTTGATCGATCACATAAAGCCGGCTCCTGGCGGGCACTATATCGCTGATCGCGACCTTGCTCTCCGCCACGATCATTTTCGCTTCCGCCAGATTCGGCCGGCTGAGCGGAACGCGCACGATCTTTCCCATCGGCGCGTTTTGCCGCGACAGCAGATACAAATTTCCGTCCGGACCAAACGCCGCGACGGAGACTTCATCGGAGAGCCGCGTCACTTGCGTCCATTCACCCGCCGGACCCAGCAGGTAATGCGCAAAATCGCCGCCATCTCCATTGGCCATGCGCGCCAGGATGTACTTTCCATCCGCTGAACTGTCGAGTATGATCTCGGCGATGCGCGGGAAATCCTTGCCGAGCTCATATACGTCCTGCTCCGTTTTCGTGCCCAGGCGGTGAAAATAAACCTGCTGGTAGAAATCGAGATCGGGCGCGGGACGCTCGCCCGAGCGCGGGTAGCGCGTGTAATAAAATCCCGATCCGTCCGCGTTCCATGCCACGCTGCCGCCGGCAGTTCCCCCGTTCACCCGCGGAACTACGTCGCTGAGCGCACGCCCCGCCGCGACGTCATAAACGTGGACGTCTCCGCTCTCACTTCCGCCGGTTGACAGCGAAACCGCCACGTAGCGGCCATCGAGCGAGGGCTGGTAGAAGTCGATCTCCGTTCCCCCTTTGGCGTCGATTTGATTGGGGTCCGCGATGATGCGCTCCGAAGCCGGATCGTCCGCTGATTTCAGCGTCACCAGCGCGGGCTGCTCTTTAGGAGGTTGGGTCTTCATGGCGAATAGAATTCCGCCGCGGGAGATGAGTACGGAGTATCGCACGGACTGTTGCGAGTACAGTTTTTTCAGCTCTTCATAAACGGCGGCGCGCGCCGGCAATCCGTCAAGATACTTGCGCGCGGCCCCATTTTCCGCGTCGCTCCATTTCTTCACCGCGGGATCGGAAGGATTTTCGAGCCAGCGATAATCGTCGGTAACGGCGACTCCTTGGTAGGTGTCGGTCACAGGCCGCTTTTCGGCGGTGGGAGGCTGCGCGAGGAGGGTTGTACCGATCAAAAGAAGCACCAGGGACATTATGTCCAATAGTGTACCGGGATCAGCCAGCCAGCCTCGTTCTCGGATCAGCGGTGAACGGGACGTGATACAAGAGAGCTAGTATGAAGATCAAAATTCTGCTGCTGGCCGCGCTGACTGCCGGCGCGATTTGTGCTCAAAATCAACCCGTGCTGGGCGAGGAGACCGTCAAGGTCTCTGACCACGTTTGGGCGATCATGGGTTTCCCCAACATCGCGATCGTGGTCGGGAACCGTGCGACCCTGGTGGTCGATACCGGCCTGGGGCCGGCTAACGGAGCCACCATTACTCGGGTTGTGGCCAAGCTTGCGCCGGGCAATCAAAAGCTCTTTCTGACCACCACCCATTTTCATCCGGAGCACGCCGCCGGGGAAGCCGGTTTTCCTCGCGGCACGATTCTGATCCGCAATTCCGTCCAGCAGCAGGAAATGGAACTGCACGGCAAGGAAATGGTGGAGATGTTCGCCAGCCGATCCGCCAAGCAGAAGGAACTGCTTGAAAATGCCACGCTGCGCACGCCTGATATCACCTTCGATAGTGAGGCGAAACTCGACTTGGGCGGCGTCACGGCGCGGCTGCTCTGGTTCGGCGGCGCGCATACCAAGGGAGATGAGCTGACGTTTGTCGAGCCGGACCGGACCCTGGTATCGGGCGATGTGGTGCAGAACAAAACGGTGCCCAACATATTCGGCGACGGAGGAACGCCTGCGAGCTGGCTGACGGTGCTGGACAAGGTTGCGGCACTGAATGCTTTGCATGTGCTGCCGGACCACAGCGCGCCGGGAGACGGTTCGCTGGTCGCGGCGGAGAAGAAGTTCATCGGCGATCTGCGGGCGAGCGCCCTGGAGCTCAAGAAGAAAGGCGTCTCCGCGGACGAGGCGGGAAAACAGCTCGCGGTGGAGTTCAAGGCGAAGTATCCGGACTGGCCGAGCATGAACGTGGCCGGTTTCGTCCGCAGCATCTACGCCGAGTAGATTTTTAGTATCGCCAACTGGTTAGGTCCGCTCCGGGCGGAGCGGTTTTCTGAATGCGTTCCATAATCTGGGGCACATACATCTGGTTGTAATGCAGGCGCGAGTACCAGTTCGGCTTGTCCGGATCGCCATTCCAGCAATGCTCGGCGCGAGGGCCGTAGCGGACTTCCCCTTCGTAGGGAACGCCATGACCCGGGGTTCCGGTCTGCTTCAAAAAATCCTCCATCAGGTACACCGCGTCGTTTAGAAAATAAGTGTCCTCGAAGCCGACATAAAGGTGAATCTTCCCTTGTAGCTTAGGGCCAAGCGTCAGCCAATCGCGTTGCAGAATCGCGTCCAGATCATAATGCTCACGCCAGTATTCGGCTGTGTGGTGGTCGATGACGCCGGTTTGTTTATCGAAAATCGGCTGCGGGTAGCCGTCTTCGCCGGCGGGAGAATAGACCGCCTGCCAGATATCGAACTGCTCGCCTGAACGGCCGCGGTCGCCCAGCGCCGCTTCATAAGCGACGTTGTCACGAATGGAAATCAGGGTGTGGCCAAGATAATCGCGCATGGACGGCTGCTCGATCCTCTTGTTGGCGCCCTGAAGATAGAACATGTTCTCGTCCTTATAAAGATCGACGGTCGAATAGGCGTGGAAATCGACCGGATCCGGGCATGCGGCGAACGCGCCGTTGTAGTGGTCGGGATAGAACATCTGCACGGCAAGCGATTCCCAGCCACCGGTCGAGCCTCCATAAACGAATCGAGCCCAGCCTTGGCCGATGCCGCGAAACTGATGCTCGATCGCCGGGACAAGCTCGGTTTCAATGGCATCTCCGTAAGGACCTAGATTGGCGGAGTTCACGGCATAAGAATCATCGTAATAAGGATTGGCGTGCTGGAGCTTCACAATCAACATGCGCGGCGTATTCGGCGCGATCCAGGCCTGATAGTTCTTGTACGCCTCCTCCTGTTGAATGCGGTTATAACCGGCGAGGTGAAAGCGGTCTGAATAGTCAGGCTTCAAGTTGGAGTCCGGCGGAGTCTCGCGGAAATCGTTGAGGCCGGATACGAAGTGGTCGTGAAAAATGACCAGCGGATAGTGCGCCTGCGGATGCGCGTCGAAGCCTTCGGGCACCAGCACAATCGCCGAAAGGTGAATGGGAGAGCCCCGAATTTCGTCAGCAATTTCGATTCAATGCGAAGGTGGCGAACGTACCTGGTATCCGGTTCCGGAACAATCGGCGGAATCGCGTCGTCGAGCGAAACGGCAATAGGAGGCGCGGCCGGGCCGATGCGAACTTTTCGCGGCTTCGAGAGCAGATTGCCCGGCGCGAGGTTCCAATGTTGGCCTTCGCCGCGATCGGGCGCCAGCTTGACCGTTTTCCCGTCCGACCGGTGAAAGGTTTCATAAACGTTGAGCACGGCCTGAATGGTATATTCGCCCGGCGGCACGTCCTTCAGGTTGGCCCGCGGATAGCCCTGCGCGTTGTCACCGATCGAGAGCGGTACGCCAGGCTTCCATCCGTCGACCGTGACGCCGAAAATCATCTGCGACTTGGGCGTATCGTCGATCTGCATGCGCGGCTCGTCGCCGGGGTCGTTCGAGAGAAGAAGCAGCACGCGGCCGTCAAGGGGCTTGGGCGAGCGCACGGCCGGGAAGGACACCGTGATCGTCTGAGCGGAGGCGGGTACCCACAGAGCGGCGGCTAGGCAGACAAGAGGGCGCATATTGGATTATAGGCCCGGTATCCCCTCCTTTACAGTCGGGGTTCGGTGTCGATGTTGAGGTAACCCATGCGCGGATGAAGACGCCGTACGAACCCCGACTGTAAAGGAGGGGATAGAGTCAAGGTTTCGCGGGTCTCGTGAAATTCACAATGTTTTCCCATTCGCTTGCGTCCGATCGCGCGACTACCGCGACTACGGGATCCGTGTCACTGATGTTGAATACTTCGTGGGGGACACCGGGTTCGATGAAGATGAAGTCGCCCGCTTCATTTTCGAGCGTATGCTCCAGCGCAGGACCGTATTCATGCCGGACGCGGCCGGCGAGGATGTAGAGCATCACCTCAAAATCCACGTGGATGTGCGCATAGGCGATGCCGCCGGGCGGGATGGTGGCGACGTTCATCGAGAGCTTCTTCGATCCGACATTCTTTGCCGACAGGCCCGATTTGTAGCGGATGCCGTTCCATCCACGCACGTTTCCGCCGCCGCGGATCGTGAGGATGCCATCGGCGCCTTCCACCGTGCCGAGTTCTGCTCCGGTTTCCATGGAACTATCTTTACAAAATGGCACAGAAGATTGTAACGGCGGCGGCGCGGGAGCCATCCCAATGACAGACTACCTGTTTGCTGCTTGGAGAAAAGAAATTAATGCGCCCGAAGTATTTTGCCGTCGCGATGTTTATCTGCGCGGCTAGCGCCTTGGCTCAGACGAGCCGCATCACGCAGGCTGTCGACAATAGCCAGCGTACGATTCTTGCGGGGCACCTTCATCCTAAGGCCACGGCCGCTAGCGACCAGGGGCAAGTGGCGCCTTCGCTTCCAATGCCCTATATTACGCTGACGCTTGCGCCGTCCGCGAGTCAGCAGGCCGATCTCGAAAAGCTGCTGATCGCTCAACAGACGAAAGGCTCGCCGGACTATCAGCACTGGTTGACGCCGGAGGAATACGGGCAGCGCTTCGGAATCAGCGATGCTGATATTTCCAAAATCACGCAGTGGTTGCAGGGGCAAGGTTTGAAGGTCCTTTCCGTGGCGCGGGGCCGGAACTGGATTGCGGCCACCGCCACCGCGGCGCAGGTGGAGGCGGCGTTTCAGACCCAGATTCACAGCTACGCGGTGAGTGGGGAGACGCATTATGCGAACGCGACGGAACCGTCTGTCCCGGCGGCGTTCGGCTTGGTGGTGAAAAGCATTCGCGGGCTGAACGATTTCCGCATGAAGCCGCGGGTCAAGCGTAAAAATACTTCGTCGGACGGTGAGCACTTCATTGCGCCGGACGATCAGGCGACAATTTACGACATCACGCCGTTGTACAACGCCGGTATCAACGGGACAGGACAGAAGATCGCGATCGCCGGACAGACCGAGGTTAATCTTTCCGATATTCAGACGTTCCGCAGCAGCTACGGGCTGCCGGCCAATAATCCGCAGACGGTGCTGGTGCCGGGATCGAAAAACCCGGGAATCCAATCGTCGACGGGCGATCTTGCGGAGTCGGACCTGGATCTGGAATGGTCCGGCGCGGTGGCGCGGAACGCAACCATAATTTTCGTATATTCCACCGATGTGGTGACGTCCGCGCAGTATGCCATCGACCAGAATCTGGCGCAGGTGCTCAGCATGAGCTATGGCTCCTGCGAGCTGGAGACGCCGCAGTCTGAATATTCCGCGTTCGTCTCGTGGGCGAATCAAGCTAGCGCGCAGGGAATGACATGGTTCGCCGCCTCCGGCGATGATGGCGCGGCGGACTGCGCCGATTCTGAAAATCCGGGGCTCGCGGTAGATCTTCCGGGCAGCGTGCCGGGAGTGACCAGCGTGGGCGGAACGGAGTTCGTCGAAGGCTCCGGCATCTATTGGAGCAGCAATAACAACGGCAACGACGCATCGGCTTTGTCGTACATTCCGGAGACGACATGGAACGATGGCTCCTCAGGCGGGGAGATCTCGGCCACCGGCGGCGGCGCCAGCGTTCTGTTTGCGAAGCCCACCTGGCAAAACGTTGCCGGCGTGCCGGGCGATAACGCGCGCCACGTTCCAGATGTAGCGCTGAGCGCCTCGGCCGATCATGACGGTTATCTGGTCTATAGCGGCGGGAGTCTTCAGGTTTACGGAGGAACTTCGGTAACGGCGCCTTCTTTTGCCGGGATCACGGCGCTTCTGAATCAGTCGCTGAGCTCGGGGGGAGTGGGGAACATCAATCCGCATCTGTATTCGCTGGCGCCCTCGGGTTGGGATTCGGGCATGTTTCACGACATCACGACAGGTAACAATATTGTCACCGTGGCATGTTCCAAAAGAGAGCCGGACTGCACGGCGAGCGCAGTGGGGTACTACGCGGGCGTGGGCTACGATCAGACGACGGGGCTCGGTTCCGTGGACGTTTACAAACTGGTTACGGGATGGAACGGCGCGACCGTGAGCACGTCAAATCCGACGACCAGCATCACGTTGCTGAGTAATCTGACCACGGTATCCTCGAACGATGTTGCGTATGTGACGGTGACGGTCACGTCGACGGGCGGAACAACGCCTTCGGGATCGGTTTCATTTTCGATCAGCGGGACTTCGTTGGGAACGGCGGTATTGACGGGTTCGGCGGGCACGGCGACGGCGACGCTGGCGGTGAACGGCGCGCAGTTGCCGCTGGGTTCAGGGACCATTACGGCGACCTACAACAGCACCAGCAGCGCATCGGTGACGGTGAACGTGATCGCGTCCGGTTCGAGCGCCAGTCCGGCGATCAGCAGCGTAGCCAATGGAGCCAGCTTCAAGTCAACCTTCGCACCAGGCGGGATTCTGAGCGTATTCGGGTCGCAGCTCTCGCCATCTACCCAAAGCGCATCGAGCGTGCCGCTGCCGATTTCAATGGCCGGGGTGGAGGTGCTGGTGAACGGAGTGGCGGCGCCGCTCTATTACGTCAGCCCAAGCCAGTTGAACGTGCAGATCCCGTATCAGGCGACCGCCAACAGCACGGCGGAGCTGAGCATCAACAACAACGGCAAGGTGATCACGCAATCGTTCCCGGTATCCTCGCAGGCGCCGGGAATTTTCACCACTACGACAGGCGCGCTGGTTCCTACGCCGACGGCGGCAGCGGGACAGGAGATCTCGTTTTACATTACCGGCGCGGGCGCTGTTTCCCCGGCGATCGCGACCGGCGCGGCGCCTGCGGCCTCGACACCGCTTACGGATCTGCCAGCGCCGGTACAGTTCACCGCCGTAACAATCGGCGGGGCCACGGCGGCCATCGATTTCATCGGCATCACCCCCGGTTTGGTGGGCGTGATGCAGATCAATGTGACAGTGCCCAACGGGATCGCGGCGGGCGCGCAGCCGGTGCTGGTGATTGTGAACGGAGTGTCCAGCGCCCTGGCTACGGTCACGATTACGAACTGAGCGTGGCTCTATTCGTGGCGTAAGGCGACCATCGGATCTACTTGCGACGCGCGCCGGGCCGGGAGGAATCCGGCGATCAGGGCCGCGGCGGCGAGGATCGCGACTGCGGCGCCGATCGACCAGCCGTCGGTGGGCGTAACGCCATAGAACATTCCCTTGATCGCGCGCCCGGCCGCCATCTCCGCGGCGATTCCGATGGCGATCCCAATCAAAACGAGGCGCGCCGTCTCCCCTAAAATCAGCTTCTGAATACCGATCCTCTGCGCGCCCAGAGCCATGCGGATCCCGATCTCGCTGGTGCGCTGCGCGACCCCATAGGAGAGCACGCCGTACAGTCCGATGGCCGCCAGGCCGAGCGCCAACAGGCCGAATGCGCCGGCCAGCAACGCCAGCAGACGCTGCTCGGAAAGAGTGTTCTCCACCTGCTTGTCCATGGTCATCACGTCGAACTGCGGAAGCTTGGCATCGATCCCGCGGATCGCCGCCCGTACATCGCCGGCCACGCGCACCGGATCGACGGTGGTGCGAACCATCAGCGTGGCGCTGCCGAGCGATTCGGCTTGCAGGAACGGTGTGAACATCACGTCCTGGCTGCCCTCCCGCATGCCAAAAATCTTGACGTCGCGAATCACGCCGGCGACGGTCAGAGAGTCATTCTGGCGCAATCCGATGCGCTGTCCGACAGGATCCTTATCGCCGAAAAAATGCCGCGCCATGCTTTGATTGATCACGACAACCTTGGGCGCGCCGGCGTTATCGCGCTCCGTAAAATCGCGGCCGGAGGCCAGGTGCATTCCGGAGATGGCGAAGAAGCGCGGACCCACTTTATTCGAAATTACCCACAGCTTGCGCGGATCCTCGCCCTTCTGAAGCGTGTAGCCGGGAACGGAAATGGAGTTCAACATGACTTCGCCCTTCATTAGCCGCGACTCCATAAGAGAAACCGACCGCACGCCGGAAAGGCCGCCGACGCGTTCCAGAATCTGCTGATAAAGCTGCTTCGTCGCGGCGTCTTTGTAGCCCGCGAGCATCGGATCGAGCGTTACGAGAAGGGAGTGATCGCGATCGTAGCCGAGGTCGACGCGGTCCAGATTGCGGAATGTTTCGAGGAACAGCGCCGCGCCAACGAGCAACGTTAGCGAGAGCGAGATTTGCGCCGCCACCAGCACTCGCGCCAGAGGCAGGCGCCCGGCGTGACGGCCTGATCGTCCGCTCTTCAGTGCCTCCGCGAAATCAATTCCGGTGGCGCGCAGCGCGGGAACAATTCCGAACAACAGCGCGTTGGCCAGGCAGATGGCGGCGGTGAATCCTAACACGCGCAGGTTCCAGCCAGTGGGAATCGCGCCCGCCCGCGCGCCGGCGAAATAGATGATGGCATCGCGCGCCCACATTGCGAACACGATCCCGAGTACGCCTCCGAGCACGGCCAGCAGCAGGCTCTCCGTTAGAAGCTGGCGCACCAGGCGCCCGCGGTTGGAGCCGAGGCTAAGACGAATCGCGATTTCGCGCTGCCGGGCGCTGGCTTTGACCAGCAGAAGATTCGCGACGTTGGCGCAGGCGATCAGCATCACGATGGCGACCACGGCCATCAGAACTTTCAACGGCTCCGAGAATCGAAGGCGGGCGCTGGCAAAACCCTGGCTGGCCGGCGTGAGTTCGATCCAGGTTCCCTGAATCGATGCGAGTTCCTGAGGATCGGATCCGGCGTTGTCGAGCGCCGCCTGACGAAAAATTCCGCTCAGTTCGTTCGAGATGTCGCGGGTCGCAATACCGGGCTTCACGCGCGCAATCACATCGCCTGCACCGTCGGTTGGCTTGGGAAACGCTGACGACAGGCGGCTCTCCTGAACTTGCGGCCGCGTGGATGCGGGCATCATGATTTGAGCGGGAACATCGGCTGAGATTCCGTAGAATTCCCGGGGAGTGACGCCGATGATGGTGAACGGCACACTATTGACCGTGATCGCGCGGCCGATGACGCCGGGATCGCCTCCGAAACGCGTTTGCCAATAGGCGAAACTGACGATCGCCAGGCGTCCATCGGGCCGGTCCTCATCAGATCCGAACGTGCGGCCAAGGATCGCGGGCACGCCCAGCACGGAAAAGTAATTGCCGGAGACGAAGTTTCCCGCCGCAAGCTCAGCCTGTCCGTTGACGCCGACATTCAGCTTCTCCTGCCTGGAATCCGAGGCCACGCCCGCGATGGTTTTCGCGCGCTGCTGCATTTGCCGCAGCGCGGCATTGGAAATCGTGAGCGAGACTCGCACGCTGCCCGCTTGGACCGCGTTGGTGTTCACGAACATCAATTGTTCGGCGTGCGACACCGGGAGCATCCGTAAAAGGACCGCATCGATCAGGCTGAAGATCGCGGTATTGGCGCCGATGCCGAGCGCCAGCGACAGGATTGCCGCGGCGGCGAACCCTGGACTTTTGAGCAGCATGCGGGCGGCAAATTGCAGGTCGGGAATAACGGTTTTCATATGATCGACTCCAGCTTATACGATGGGACGATAGACGCGCGATTGTGTCACGCTTTTTTCCGGTGAGACGCTGTAACGGTATCTCCCGGGAAAGCACTATATTCCCGAAGGAGACTTCCGATGCCCGACGTAACCAAAATGATTTCTCTTCCCGGCAGTACGCGAAAAGCGATGCCTGGCGCCAAGCTGCTGCGCAAATCCGATGTGGCCGAACGCATCAAAGTAAGCGTCTTCGTGAGGCGAAATCCCAATCCGCCGGCGAAGGCGGTTTCCTCGGCAGCGGCGCTCAGCGCGGAGCTTCCGAGTAAACGGAAAGCGCTTACAAAAGCTGAGTTTAACGCGGTTTATGGCGCCGATCCCGCCGATCTGGAACGCGTCGAGGCGTGGGCCGCGAAGAGCAAACTCAAGGTGCTGGATCCGAGCGTCGCTAAGCGTCGGATCATGATGGAAGGAACCATCGATGACATTCAGCGGGCCTTTGGTGTTCAGCTCAATGAATACGAGCACCCTACGCAGGGACATTTTCGCGGACGCGAAGGCGACGTCAAGATCCCGAGCGATTTGGCCGGTGTGATTGAAGGCGTCTTTGGTCTGGATACGCGCAGGGTGGGCCAATCGCGCCGCCGGAAAATCGCCGGACGGCGGGTGAGTTGGGAAACTCTGAAAGCAACGCCGCCCGCGAAAGGCGCGACCCATCCGACGCTCGCGACGCTCAGTAATCAGTGGCCGGGCACATTCTTCCCGCCCCAGGTTTCGGAACTTTATAGTTATCCGGCATTCGACGGCACCGGTCAGAATATCGCGATCTTCGCTTTCAACGGTCCGCCTTCGCCCGATCCGCAAGGCGGTTACAGCCTGGCTGCGCTGAACACTTATTTCGAGAAGGTGCTGGGCGGTAAAACTCCGTCGATTACCAACGTTGTGGTGCAAGGCCCCGGCAACGATCCTGGACCCGATTCGACCGCGTCCGAAAATGGGGGCGATTCGACAGGTGAAGTGATGCTGGATATGTGCGTGGTCGGATCCGTCGCGCCCGGCGCTAAGATTTTCATGTACTTCACGGAGTTCAACAGCCAGGGATGGATCGAGGCGTTGAGCGAGGCGATCACCGACAATAACGACATTTCAGTGATCTCCATCAGCTACGGAAATCCCGAGGACGATCCGCAAGGGGCATGGACCGCGATGGCCGTCACCCAGGTCAACCAAGCCATGGAAGCGGCTGGCGCCAAGCAGATCACCATTTGCGTGGCGGCCGGCGACGATGGATCGAGCGACGGCGTATCAACCGGCGCGCATGTCGATTTTCCGGCGTCCAGCCCCTATGTTCTGGGGGTCGGCGGCACCAAGCTGACGGCCACCAAGGGATCTCCTGCGGCGATCGCGCACGAAACGGTTTGGAACGAAGTGCGGAATAGCGAAGGCGCCACCGGCGGCGGAATCAGCGCGGTGTTCAGCAAGCCCGCCTGGCAGGACGGCGTGGATGTGCCGGTTTCGGTGAATACGGGCCATCACGTGGGGCGCGGCGTGCCGGATGTGGCCGCGGTGGGCGATCCGGTGACGGGCGTCGTCGTGATGCATATCGATGGAAAGAGCCTGGAGCCGATCGGCGGCACCAGCGCGTCGACTCCTTTGTGGGCTTCCTTGATCGCGCGGCTCAATCAGGGGCTCCAAGCGCGCTGCGGATTCATCAATCCGGTTCTCTATACCCACTGCGCCACCGGCGTGCTGAACGACATCACTTCGGGAAACAACGGCGCCTACAAAGCAGCGGTCGGATGGGACGCCTGCACTGGATTGGGAAGTCCTCAAGGCGCGCGTCTGCTGCACGCTCTGTCGTCGAGTTCGCAGACTTAGGAGGTTGAAAATCATGCCTGCCAGCCAACCAAAACAACAACGGTCCAGGATTTCACTGGAGAGCGCTTCGGATCGGGACTTTGCCCGGCACATTTTGACGTTCGATTCGGATAAGCCGAGCACGTTCTCCGCGCACACGCTGCCTCCGGCGGCAATCATGCGCGCGGCCGCCCGATCCCCGATCCCGTGGCCGGCGGGACAAGCGCCGACGCCTTCCTCGACCAAGCCATCCCCAAGTCCGTCTTCCGCGCTAAATCAGTATGACTATCTGATCGTCACCTGGACGGTGGAAGAAGCGAAATGCCTGGCGGATACGTTGACTCCGGGATTTCCCAGCCAGACTGCGTGGTACGACTACACGCATAATTTCGAGACTGAATATGTCCCGCTGATCCGCGCGGGAGCTCCGGCGCTCGAAAGTAAGAGGCTCGGCAGTTGCTACCCGACCACTATTGCCGGCAAGCGAACCCTGTGCTTCAAATCGGAGCTGCACTTTGGCCAGGACGGGCCGAAGATGCCCATCGCCAAGCTGTGGGCGCAACTGATTCAGGAAGTAAATCCGAAGATCGTGATCACGACGGGAACGGCGGGTGGAATCGGCAGCGCGATGGAACTGGGAGACGTCGTCTCCGCGCAGGCGGTGCGTTTCGATTGCACCAAGTCGTTCAAATCGCAGCCGTTTCACAATAGCGTGTACCCGTGCTCGAAGCTGAAGAACACTTCTTTTTCAAAAGCACAGACGCTGTTCGCCGCGAATGCCGCGCACCTGCCGACCTCGAAGCGGCCGCCCCAAATCTTCTCGAAGCCGGCGGCGGGCGTGAAGATCGACGATGTGGTGACGACGGATTTTTTCGCCTACGACGATACTGACAACACGTTCGGGTTGCAGAGCCTAGGCGCGGCGGTCGAGATGGGAGACGCGGTGCTCGGGATGGTGATCAAGCAGCTTGGTTCCTCCGCGCCAGGCTGGGCTGCGGTGCGCAACGCGTCCGACCCGCAAATGGATTCGACGGGGCTGACGCCCAAGCAGGTCCGAGCCAAAGCCGGACAGATTTACGAGAAATTCGGCTACTGGACCACCGTCTCCAGCGCAATCGCCTGCTGGGCGCTGGTGTTGGATAACTGAGCGGGTTGGTATAATTGGCATGAAATTAAGGAGGGGAAATGCTCACGAAACTGGGATTCGCGGCGCTCTTCCTGATACCGGCGCCCATCCTGCTGCCGCAGGAACCGCAGTCAATTTTTCAGAAGCCGATTCCAAGCGGCGAACTGGCATTTCTGACTCAGTTCGCCGGGGCGAAGTCGAGCGATCTGTTTCGCGATAAACAATTCCGCAAATTAATGCACAGCGTGATCCCCGATTGCATGTTTCATTACGGACGGGACATGCCGCTTTCAGACGCGCTCGAAATGGTGTTCAAAGGTTCGCCACTGCCGGTCGAAATTCGCGACGGGCGATACGTAGTGGTCTCCGGCCGCAGCGGCCCGTATCTCGCGGGCAAGGGATTCATCTGGCTCGATATGCAAGCCGGCATCGGCCTGGGTGGGTTCTATTTCCATCCCACGAATGGCGAACCAACGCCGGCGGTGAACATTTTTTCCAAACAGGTGAAGGAAGAATCCCTCAAGATGAGCCAACTTCCGCCGGCGTTTGCCGAGGACCTGAGCCAATGGTCGCGGGAATCCAGGATTGCGCCCGTGACAACGCGCTATTTCATCACCGGCTCCAATAAAAAAATCCTATTGGAGCACGATGAAGATTTTTGCGCGCCGGGGCCTCCTCAAAACGGATGCGATCAGATGAATGCGGACGCCGCCGACCTTGACCTGAACGCCGCCTATTATCTGGAACAAACCAACCATGTAACCAACGCCACGGCGTGGATGATTACCGGTGACGACCAGATGGCATGGCTACAGGTTCGGGAAAATACCTGCAAGGCAGGTCCGGACCCGCTGGGATGCCGCATCCGGATGACGCGCGAACGTACACGGGTGATTATCAGGCGAAATCCCGTGTCGCACCGGTAGCTTGCGGGTCACGGCTTTCCGGTGAGATGTAGAATCATGCCCGTATCGGTCGACACCCATACGTGATCTTTGTCCGGTCCTGCCACCACCACCGATCGGGCTACAGCCTTGTAATCCACCGGCATCTCCGTCCACGTCTGGAAATCGTCGCTTTCGAGGATCTTTACTTTTCCTGGAATCGCCGCGGTGGTCATTTTCCCGGTGGGCTCGACCCCAGCAAGGTAGATGTGCGGCCCGGGATAGAGCCCGGTGTCGATCACGCGCGGAGTTTTGTCGCGAAACACGCGGCCGGTATCTTGATTCGCCAGGCGATCCACCTCCGATGGCCATTCGAAGGAGTCGTTGAACCCCATCACGATGAGGCCGTCGGGCCCGGCAAAGTGCAAGCTGGTCACCTGTCCGAACAGCGGAGCGGTGGCCGCTTCCCAGGTCGCACCGCCGTCCTTGGTCTGGGCGAGCAGCGTCAGCGTCGGGACTTGCTTCCGTTTCGAGGCGCGCTCCGGATCGGCCCAGGCAGGCAGGGAAGCGCGAAATCCGTCCTCGCGCCGCGGCGGTTGGGATCCACCCATGATGGCTCCGCGCTTGGCGTCGGCAAACACGATGTGGGTATAAGCGGTGTAGGCGGGATTGCCGGCGGGCTTTGACGCGGCGGCCACCGGGCTCCACGTACGTCCGCCGTCCTTGGTCTCGACGATGGTCTTTTGCAGGCCGACGCCGAAGCCGTGCTTTTCATCGAGAAACCAGACGCGCAGCAAGAGGCCGATGGTGGTGGGCGGGTCCAGATTCTTGTCGGGCTTCAGTTGCTCGCACAGCTTCTTCCAGGTGCGGCCGGATTCTTCGGTGAACCAAACACCCTTATCGGTAACCATCCAGCCCAGCGAGTCGTTCAGGAAGAAAATCGACCGCGGATATTCCTTTAAAGGTTGCAGCGCCCAGTGCACGCCGCCGTCGCTGGTGGCGAGCGAAGTGTACCGCTCCCGGCCGCTCGATTTATCGTAAATCGCGCCGACGGCGATGCCTCGCTCGGCGGTTGGAAAGGCGAGATCGGTGATCTCCATCTCCGTTTTCAACTCGTCATAGAAATATTGGATCGACCACTTTTGAGCGGCCGCAGGGAGGATCAGCGCGCAGCACAGAAGAAACTTTTTCATTATCCCCGCGGAGCCATCACCAGATCCATCACGCTCGTCTTCCGCAATCGTACCGGATCGACCGCCGCGAGCGCGGCCAGACATCCCACCTGTTCGCCGACCGTGGTCAACAACTCCATTTCGCCGCCGCTGTGAAAATGTGGCTGGCGATGCTGGACATTGATGACGCCGGCGACGCGGTTGCGCACGATCACAGGGGCCGAAAGAAACGCCTCAAAGGTATCTTCCGGCAGATCGGTGAACAATTTAAATCGTGGATCGGTGTAAGCCTCGCGGGAGATGGAAAGCAGGCGCCGCTCCCGCGCCACCCATCCCGTCAAGCCTTCGCCGAGTTTCAGGCGCACCTTGCCGATAGTATCCGGACGCGGATTATTCGACGCGCACAGCACCAATTCCTCACCTTCGAGCAAATAGAGCAGGCACGAATCGCATTCCATGAATTCGACGACCAACTCGACTACGCCGTGGAACGACTCCGCAAGGCCGCTATCGCGCACCATGAAGCGGCTGATTTTCTGGAGCAGCCGGAGTTGCTGTTCCGTATTTTCAAGCCGCGACTCCAATTCTTTGACGCGGGACACCGGACTTATTATCCCAGATTTTGGAAAGTCGGGACAGTATACTCATCACAATTTCGGTCCCAATCCGCCGCGCACCCCGTTGCGTATACACTATTTGAGGCGCCTGTTGCGCCGCTTATGCTTTGGAAACTGCTGCCAGTGGGGCTATCGTATGCCCTGCTGCAAGTTAAGTTGCGCTTTAAGGACGACAGCTCCCTGGCGAAGCGCTTGAAGGATCGCGATCCGCGGGCGATGTCGGAGCTCTACGAACGCTACGGTCGGCTCGCGTATTCCCTCATTTACCGGGTGGTGCGCAACAGCGGGGCAGCCGAAGATTTGGTGCAGGAGACGTTTTTACGGGTGTGGAACCGGGTTCAATCCTTCGACGAAACGCGTGGCGCGCTGGGACCATGGGTCCTGACGGTGGCTCGGAATCGAGCCATCGACTATCTGCGGTCGGTGGACGGCAAAATGTCGGCTGGAGCGCTGGAACTGGACCGCCTGGAAACTCCGGTGATGTTTTCCAACTTCGACGATGGCGCGTTGTCGATGGATCGCGCGCGGATCCTGAAGACCGCGTTCGAAAAGTTGACGCCCACCCAAAAACAGGTGATTGAGCTCGCCTATTACGAGGGCCTTTCCCAAACCGAAATGGCGGAGCGGATGAACCAGCCGCTGGGCACCGTGAAGACCTGGGTGCGGAGCGCGCTGAAGGCTCTGCGCGACGACATTGCGGGGGAGGCAATCGCATGAGCCGTTGCCAGGACTTCCGCGAAAGTTTCGAGCTCTACGCCTTGGGCGTGCTCGACCCTGAGGAAAAAGCCGAAATCGACGCCCATCTGCGCACCGGCTGCGCCGCCTGCGAGGCCTCCTTAAAGAACGCGCTGGCGCTGAACGCGATCGTGATGAGCCTAGCGCCCGACGTGGTTCCGCCGGCTCGTCTGAAGCGTCGCGTACTGGCGGGCGTAGGCGTGCATCCTATGAGTTGGAGCTGGCTCTCGGCGCTGGCCGCGGCGTGCATACTGGTGGTCGCCTTGTGGCTGAGCGTGCAGGAACGATCCCGCGCGGCGGAGCTTTCGCAGGCGCGGCACACGCTGATTCAAGTCAGTTCGCAGCGGGACCGTTTGCTCCAGGCGCTCAGCTTCCTGGACGATCCGTCGACGCTGCCGGTGAGTTTCGGAAAAGGCCAGCCGCTGCCGCCGCGGGGCAACGTGTTTGTCCACTCCAAGCTAGGCGTGCTGCTGATCGCCTCCAACCTGCCGCCGGCGCAAGCGGGCAAGACATATGAGATGTGGGTGATCCCGAAAGGCGGCGCCCCGCGTCCGGCAGGCCTGTTCCAATCGGAAGGCGGCGGCACGGCGATGCACATTCTCTCCGGTCCTCTGGATTTGGCGACGTTAGGCGCGGTCGCGGTGACGCTCGAACCGGAAGCCGGCTCCTCCGCACCGACATCGACGCCAATTATAGTCGCTCCTGTGGCTGGGCCGTAAGGAGGGAAGTGGCCAGGTACGTAGCGCTGCTCAGATCGATCAACGTCGGCGGTCACGTCGTAAAAATGGAAGAGCTGCGCAAGCTTTTCTCGGACTTGCGATTTTCGAACGTCGAGACGCTGATCAACAGCGGAAATGTGATCTTCGAGACCAAATCGGCCGCTGACAACAAGCTGGAGCAGAAGATCGAAAAGCATCTCGAAGCGGCTCTGGGATACGAGGTCGGCGCCTTCGTGCGGACGGTCGAGGAGATCCAGGCCGTCAGCGTCTACCAGCCGTTTTCGAAGGAAGGCCTGGTGCTGAATGTCGGCTTTATGCACCAGACGGTAAAGGCGGAGATCATCGCGAATTACAAATCCGAAGTCGACGATTTTCACGTTCACGGGCGCGAGGTGTACTGGCTATGCCAGATCCGGACGAGCGATTCGAAATTTCCGGCGAAGAAATTCGAGAACGCCGTCGGCGGCGTGACTTGGCGCAACAGGAATACCGTTGTCCGGCTGGCCGCCAAATATAGCCATTGACAATATAGCCACAGTGGATATAATCGGGACATGAAACCCGATTCTCTGCTGCCTCTTCCGGCCGCGACGTTCCACATCCTGATGGCGGTGTCGGCGGACGATCGTCACGGATACGCGATTATCCAGGACGTCGCGGCCAGCACCAATGGGGAGTTGAAACTCAGCGCCGGGACTTTGTACCGGTCCATTCAGCGAATGCTGGAGCAGGGGCTCCTGCTCGAAACGAGGGACCGGCCCGCACCGGAGGATGACGACGAACGACGGCGATATTATCGCATCACGCCATTCGGGAGAACGGTGGCGAAGGCCGAGGCGCAGAGGCTGACGCAACTGGTGCGGCTGGCGCGCAGGAGCGGATTCGCGGCGGGGAGGGCGTGATGTACAAAGCCCTGCTGCATCTTTATCCAAAATCGTTTCGCGGCGAGTATGAGAGCGAAATGTACGAAGTGTTTTCCCAGCGTCGGCGCGATACTTCCGGACCGTTCGGGCTGATTGCACTGTGGATTGAGACGTTCTTCGACGTGCTGTTTAACGCGGTTGGGGCGCATTTCGACATTCTGCGCCAGGATCTGCGCTACTTCGGGCGCACGCTGCGGCAATCGCCTGGCTACGCGCTGACCGTCATAGCGATCGCGGGCCTCGGGATCGGCGCGACGACGGCGGCGTATTCAATCACCGATCACGTGCTGCTGCGGCCTCTGCCGTTTCCCGACGCGGAGCGGCTGGTGACGGTATGGGAGCAAGAGCCGCGTTATTCGCAAATGGAATTGTCGCCGGCGAATTATCGCGACTGGAAGGCGCAGAGTAAATCGTTCGAAACATTGGGCGCTTATGCGAATCTTTCGGTGAACCTGGCTGGCGAAGGCGAGCCGCTGAAGCTTACCGGCGATGTGATGACTGCGGACGTGTTGCCTCTGCTCGGCATCAAGCCGCTGCTGGGGCGATGGTTCACCGAGGAGGAAGACCGGCATGGCGCGCCGGGGACGGCGATTCTGAGCTACTCCCTATGGCAGGCGCGGTTCGGCGGAAGCACGGCCGTGATTGGGAAAAAAGTTCTGTTGGACGACGAGCCATGCACGGTGATCGGAGTGATGCCGGCGGGATTTGCGTTTCCCAGGCGCGAGGACCAGATCTGGATCCCGATGCGGTTTCGCGCCGACTTCACCGATGATGACCGGGGAAATACCTTTCTGGTCGGCATCGGGAAATTGCGGGCTGGCGTTTCGCTGCCGCAGGTGAACGCGGAGCTGAAATTGATCGCGGCACAGAGCGAGCGGCAGTTTCCCCAAGAATTGAAGAACGTCAGCGCGGGAGCGTTCGATTTGCACTTCGTAAATTCAAGCCAGACGACGACGCTTATGATGCTCCTGGGCGCGTCGTTGTGCGTGCTGCTGATCGCGTCGACTAACCTGGCGAATCTGCTGCTGGCGCGCGCTCTGGCGCGGCGCAAAGAACTGGCGGTTCGTTCGGCGATGGGCGCGGGCCGCGAAAGGCTGGTGCGGCAACTGTTGACCGAAAGCTTGCTGTTGGCGATGGCCGGAGGGGCGCTAGGTATGCTGATCGCGGTGACCGCCACGCCGCTATTCGCGAGGCTGGTGCCGACCAACCTGCCGATTGTGGCGCTCCCTTCGGTCGATTGGCGGGTTTTGTCATTTGGAGCGCTGGTGACCATTTTGACGGGGCTCGCGTTCGGCGTTCTTCCGGCGCTGAAAGTGACCGCCGGCGCGGACCTGCGCGAGGGGTCCCGTTCGGGCGTGGGCGGAAGAAAAGAACGGCTGCGCGGGACGCTGGTTGTT
>JBEKPC010000093.1:0-20399 GCA_049521155.1 Bryobacteraceae bacterium | reverse complement strand
AGCAGGACTACGTTGACGCCGGGGATGGGGTCGCCATCGGGGTCGAAGACGCGGCCGGAGATCGAGCCGGAACGGAGGAAGCGGAGCTTTACGCCGCTATGAGTTTCGCCATCGGCGAGGGTGATGAAGTCCCCCAGTTCGCGGACGCTATCGGCGCCATAAATCGCGGTGCCGAGACCAGTTTTGGTAGCGCGCAGATCGTAGTTGCCCGGCGGAAGGCTTTCGAAAATGAATCGTCCGGAACTGTCGGTACGGGTGGTGGCCCAGGAGCGAGGCGTCCCGTGCCAGGTGGCGGTGACGACGGCTTTCCGCACGGGGTCTCCGCTGGAGGCTTCGACGACGGTGCCAGAGATCACGCCGGTTCCGGAGGGCTGAGCGAGGGCGATCGCGCCGAGAACGCACAGGGACAGGCATGCCTTGGTGAGGGCCATTGTTGTGATTAGACGGCAATGGGAGGCGAAAAAGTTTCAAGCTTGCGCCACGTTAGAGTTAAGAGGGAGGATACTTTGAACTTTCAAAAGGTGGTTGAAGAAGTCCATGTGATGGGGGCGAATCTGGTGGAGAAAGTTAAAGAACTGATCCACGAGGGGAACGTGCAGCGCATCATCATCAAGAACGAACAGGGGATCACACTGGTGGAGATTCCGGTTACTCTGGCCGCGATTGGCGTGGTCGCGGCGCCGGTGCTGGCGGCGGTGGGCGCGATTGCCGGAGTGGTTACCAAGTGCACTGTGGTGGTGGAGCGGCGCCCGTAGGCTAGCGGATTTTGAAATGCGGAGCCGCCTGAAAAGGACGGCTGCCGCCAAAAATGGCGGCCCCACAAGACGCAAGAGGGCGGGGGTTTGGTCTGAATCTGCTTGCGGGGGAATGTCAAGACCGCGGACCTAGCGGATTTCGAACGGGATTGACGTGGTGTTGGTGACGATGTGTTTGGTCACGGTTTCGAACATATCTACGTCGAAGGGACGGTCCAGGTGGTTGCCGGAAATGTCTTCGAGGACGTTGTCGGCGGTGATGCGGTAGGATCCGGGTTTCCAGGGCTCGGCCGGCGTGAAACGCCATTCTGTCTCGTTGGCGGCGACTGAGATTCGGCCCTGAATTTCGCGTTGTGCGTCGAAGATTCCGATCATGCGCTGGAGCAGAACGTAGTCCATCGGCTTGGGAAAAGTGATCACGAGCGGCTGGGTCGTTCCGGCATGGGGCGCGGTAATACGCCAGTTCTTGGGCTCTGGCGGAATACGATTGGAAGGACCTCCGCGGAAGGATTTTTCGAAGCCGGCTAGCAGGCTGACGCCGCGGGCGTCATGAAAATCGCGATCGACGACCAGTTTATAATGCTTACCTTCGACGATCGCGGGACCTATGGTATTAGTGGGAACCAGACCGCGCTTGATCCGGCCGGGATCGAACAAGACGGTCAGGCGCTGGTTGTTCTGATCCCATAGCTCCTGATCCAATTCGAGAAAAGGCATATCGACGGGCTGGTTGGTGGCGGCGTCGATGAGATGGATATGGCGCCACGCTTCGCCGCGACTCATGGGAGCGGAAAAATAAATATAAAAACGGAGCGCGTTGCTGGGCAGAATATCGGCGGAAGGATAGATGCTGTCGACTCGGGTGAGGGGATTGGTCGGAATCGGCGGGCCGTCGAAGGCCACTTCCACGGTTTCGATTCCTTTGAAAACGGCGCGATAACGAACCCCTGCGGCGAGAGGAAAGCGGGGATGAAAGGCAAGGGCTCGATTTTCGAAGGCGTACGATCCCAACATGGGCACGTCGCTATTGCCCGCATAGATGGCGACCACGGACGCCCATCCTTCGGCGGGCTTAGCCGCTTCGGTCAGGCCAATTACGCGGAACGCGCCGGCTTCCAGTTTTATCGATATATTTCCCGCGGCGGCGGTGCTCAAGAAGGCTAGCATCGCTGCCGCGAGAGAGAATAGTTGCACCTGATTTAGGGAAGAGACACGGCGCGCAGGTCCATGGACCCGGCGTTATCAAAGAGCATGAGCGCGCTGGAATCGTCGAGCCGGGTGAGATGCTTCACGCCTTTGAAGTCGGCTAGCGTGGTGTAAGGAACGCCGGTGGCTTCGGTGTGGGCGACGATGGGCTGATACTGCTCCAGATTCGCCGCGTCCAGTTTCATGACGCCGCGGTTGCTGTTGGCGAGCAACAGATAGTCGTGATTATCCTTGCGGTAGGCGATGAGATCGAGGGGGCGGTTGCCGGCGCCAAGCTCCGCGATGGTGGTGCCTTCGACCTTTGCGCCGGGCTTCAATTCGCTGACGGGAATCTTTACGAGCGGGGTGCAGGTGTAGGCGGCGAGAAGGAACTGCTGGTTGCCGATGGTGTACGCAACGAAGGTACGGATCGGCGATTGGGTTTCGTAGCGTCCGTGGGAGCCGTGATACATTTTGATGCCCGCGCCGGAGGCTTCGCCCTTGAAAGGGTATGGAATGGAGCGGAGGTCGGAGGCGAATTCCTGGTTCGAGAGGCCGGCCACGAGGACGGCTCCGTTCACAAACGCGATCTCGGTAATGGCATCGTTGCGAGGATCGCCGCGAGGGCCGGGTTTCGACGCGGGCGCATCGGCAAGGGAGGCGGAGGAGAATTGAACGTTGTCGAGCGAGAACTCAGAGAGCTTTCCAGCCGCGTCGATGCGGAGAATGACGGGGATGGCGTCGGGACCCTTACCTCGCGAGACCGACAAATAAATATTCTTCGAAATGGGGTTTACCTTGACGTCGTTAATCAGGATCTGATCGGCGCTGGTGCCAAGCAGGGCGGCGGCCTTTTCATTGATGCCTTTAATATCGACGGCGGACGCTTTGGCGGAGGCTTTGGTATCGCGGGTATTGACGGCGACCACGGAACCGCCGAGAGAATCGCCGATGAAGAGAACTCCATCGTTGCCGAAGGCGAGGGCTCCGGCGGAACGAAGCGGAACTTTGCCGGGGGTCCCGTTGGGCACGTCGGCGCTGAGAGCGAGAGCGGCGGTGAGGCAGGCGGCCGCGAGTGTGAGAAATAGATGGCGCATTTTGCTCCTTTACGCGCTTATTACAGCAGAATTTAAAGGGCGGCGTCAATGGATGGCTTCGGTGGTGTTGGTGTCGAACCAGTGAATTTGTTCCTGCCGGATGCGAAACCAGCCCGGGGTATCGAAATCGGCCTGCACGCCGGCGGGGGCGCGAAGTGTGAGGTGAGTGTCATCGAGCGAGAGGCGGATTAGAGTTTCGTTGCCGAGGTCCTCGGTGACCCAGACGCGGGCGGGGGTCCAGTCGGGCTGGCTGATGGGGGAAAATTCGATGTCCTCGGGACGGATGCCGAGTGTGATCTCGCGGCGGGTTCTGATGAGCGCGAGTTGCTGCGGAGTGGGCTCGACGCACAAGCCTGCGCGGCGAAACGCGCCGGATTCGAGAGTGCCAGGTAGCAGATTCATTGCGGGACTGCCGACAAATCCGGCTACAAACAAATTCGCGGGGCGGCGATACACTTCGGAGGGCGTATCGTACTGCTGAAGCAGGCCGTCCTTGATGACGGCGATGCGGTGGGCGAGCGTCATGGCCTCAGTTTGATCGTGGGTAACGTAGATCGTGACCACAGAAAGCTCATGCTGGAGATGCTTCAACTCGGCGCGCATATCGATGCGGAGGCGCGAATCGAGGTTGGAGAGAGGCTCGTCCATCAGGAAGGCTTGGGGATGGCGGATGATGGCTCGGGCCAGCGCGACACGCTGGCGTTCGCCACCGGAGAGCTGTTTGGGCAGGTTCGGCAGCAGATGCGCGAGGCCGAGGCGCGCGGCGATGCGCTGCACTTCAGAGGAAATTTCAGAGGCGGAGCGGCGGCGGATCCGCAGTGGGTAACCGATGTTTTCGGCGATGGTCATGTGTGGATAGAGCGCGTAGCCCTGAAAAACCATCGCCACGTCGCGGTGACGGGGCTCGACGCGCGTGATGTCCTTGCCACGGAGGCGCACGGTGCCCTCGTCGGGCTCCTCTAATCCTGCGATAATGCGGAGAAGCGTGGATTTTCCGCAGCCGGAGGGGCCGAGCAGGACCACAAATTCTCCTTCGCGGGCTTCGAGCGAGACGCCGCGAAGTGCGTCCTTCGCGCCGAATCGTTTGGTGATGTTCTCGACTTGCAAGCTCATGGCTGGTCTCTTGAGACTGGCAGGCAAAACCGCCTGCCCCACCCGGATTGCAATCGTTTTTTAGCAATGTCTCTCATCATTAACCTTTGAGCGCGCCGAGCGAGAGGCCGCGGACGAAGTATCGCTGCGCGGCGGCGGCGAAAATCAGAACGGGAAGCATGGCGATGACTCCGGCGGCACTCATGGCTCCCCACTGAATCTCGTATTGGGTGACGTGGGCGGCGATGCCGACGGGAAGCGTCATGGCCGATTCCGTTTGCGAAAGAATCAGCGCGAAGAGAAACTCGTTCCAGGCCACGATCAAGCAGAAAACGGCGGTCGCGGCGAGACCGGGCCGGACCAGCGGCAGAACGATGCGCAGCAGGACTCCCATGCGAGATTCGCCGTCGAGCAGCGCCGCTTCTTCGATTTCGCGCGGCAGTTCTTCGACGAATCCGCGCATCATCCAGACCACGAAGGGCAAGTTCAGTCCAACGTCAACCAGGATGAGGCCGGCGAGCGAATTCAACAGATGAACTTCGCGCAGCATGAGGAACATAGGAATGATGGTCACGATCGGCGGAAGCATGCGGTTCGATAGAATCCAGAAGCTGATGCCCTTTGCCCAATCGCGCGGCCAAGGGAAGCGGACGAGTCCATACGCGGCGGGGAGTCCCAACACCAGCGCGATTAAAGTGGAGCCGGTGGAGACGATGATCGAGTTGAGAAAGTATCTCCCGAAAGCTGCCTGACGGAAGATCGCGACGTAGTGGCGGAGGGTAGGCGTGAAGCTGAACCACAACGGCGGAGATGCGAATTGGTCGATCTCACGCTTGAGAGAGATGGTGATCAGCCAATAGATCGGCGCTAAAGCAAGCGCCATTGCGAGGAGCGCGGCCGCGTACTTGAGGAACACCTTCATGACACTCTGATCAGGCGCATTAGCCCGCGCGCGGCCAGCATCGTGATCACCAGCCCGACAAAGGACATAGCCGCGGCGTATCCGAAGTTCGAAAATCGAAACGCGGTGCGGTAAATATAGAGGCTGACCGTTTCCGTGGCGGAACCCGGTCCGCCTTGGGTGAGAAGAAAGATCTGGTCGAAGATCCGCAGCAGGTCCATCGAGCGCAGGAGCAGCGCGAGCATGATGGCGGGCTTCATCTGCGGCAGGATCACGTCGCGTAACGTTTGCCAATAGCTGGCCCCGTCGACACGGGCGGCTTCGAGAGGCTCCGCGGGAATGGCTTGTAATCCGGCAGTCAGCAACAGGAACAGGAAGGGAGTCCACTCCCAAACGTCGACCAGGATCACCGAGAGCAACGCCGTCGATCGTCCGCTGGTCCAGGTCAGGCTCGCGGTGTGGAATCCAAGCTGGCGCAGCAAGCCGTTCAACGCACCAAATTCGGGATTGTAGATTAGCCGCCAGATCACCGCAGCGACCACCGGCGGCAGCAGCATCGGGGCCAGCAGGCTGACTCGGATCAAGGCACGGCCCCGCGCCAGCGAATCGACCAGGAGGGCCAGCGCCAATCCGAGAAAAAATTCGAGCGTCAACGCCACCGCCGCATAGAGCAGTGTCTGCGCGGCTGCGACTACGAATAATCGATCGTGGAACAGGCGTATATAGTGATCGAACGTGAAGCCGTGCGCGCCGGTCAGGCTGACTTTAATGAGGTAGAGCAGCGGATAGAGGGAGAGCGCCGCCAATACCAGCAGCGCCGGCGCGACCCATGGCAAGCCCGGGATGCGGCGAGTCATTTGCTCCGCTCAAGGATCGCCGCGATCTCGCGATTCGCCTGCTGCATCGCCGCTTCGGGCGAGAGCGCTCCCGAATTGGCTTGCGACAGGCTAACGCCGAAAGCATTCTCAATTTCGTTCCACTGCGCGGTGCGCGGTCGAGGACGGGCTCCTGCAAGCGAGGCCAGTTGGGCGGGAAACGCCCGGAACTTTTTCACCAGGTCCGAGGATTGAAATACGCTGCGCCGGGTGGGAGGATTGCCGCGCAGCGCCGCTTCGGTCATTGGCGCGGCTTCGGTGGCCCAGTAGATAAAATCGAAAGCGGCGTCGCGATGCGGGGACGAAACCGGAACGGCGAGCAGCCACGCGCCCAGTTCCGCGACACCGGGGACGCGCGCAGCGGGCATCGGCGCAAATTCGATCATGCCCGGGACTTTCGATTTCGAAGGATCGTCCATGGCCGCGATCCAGGCCGGCCAGTTGATGCTCATCGCGGCGGTTCCTTGCAGCAATTGCGCGGAGACTTCCGCCGCGTTGAAGCCCGCATATCCCGGCGGCGAGGACTTGCCCAGTTCGACCATTAAACGGAGCGCGTCAATCGCTTCCGGACTCGCGAGATTAGGCTTACCCTGCGCATCGAAAATGTCGCCGCCGAAAGCCCATAGCAACGGCATGAAATCGGTGACGGCGGAGTTGCCGGGGGCGGCGCGCATGACATAGCCGAACATTTTTTCACCCGCGCCAATGGTCTTCGCCGCGTCGCGAACCTTCTCCCAGCGATCCGGCATGCCGAGTTTATACTTCTCGAACAAATCCTTGCGATAGAAAAAAAGCTGTGAGTTGCCGACATACGGCAGCGCGTAGAACTTTTCCGCATGCCGGCAAACCGCCAGGCAACTGGGCAGGAAGTCGGCGTCGGGCGGGCGGGGAATCTGCGCCAAGCCTCCGTCGGCGACCAGTTTCGGAAACCACGGGTCGTCGAGCATGATCACGTCGTAAGCGCCGGTGCGGCTTTGGAGATCGAGCGATTCCTTTTCGAACAAGTTGGCGTAGGGAAGCTCAACCACCTCAATGCGCGTGTTGTGTTGCTGGCCCCACTCGGCGGCGGCAGCCTTCAGCGCGCTGCCCTCCACGCCTGCGTTCACGGCAATGGTCAGTGTCTTGTCCGAACCGGGGTGGGAGCAGCCCGCCAGCAGCAGAAAAGACAATACCATCAGAAGGATAGGCACGAACAGGAAGTGTATCAAAACGCTGCTGGTGGTAACCGGAGTCGTCGCCGCCAACACGGAACCGCCATGCGTAAGAGGCTGAAAAACTCTCGAGGCACGTCGAATCGCAGGCGGAACCGCCTTCGCCACCAACGCAAATCAACACCTTGCAGTCCGCCTGCCAGCGAGTTTTTCAGCGATCTCGTAAGCATGCGGACATTCGCAAATAATTATGACTCCGAGCGTTGGCTCTAGCGAAGGAGGGAGAATCCGGCGTAGAACACGTTGTTATCTACTCCCGGATTCACCGGGCTGGTAAAGCCGTTCGAGACGTGTAAATATTTATAGCCCAGACTGATCGCCCGCCGGCGGCTCGTTCGGATGCGCACTCCTCCGCCGAGGTCAATCATAAAATTCAGCCCGGTGGCGCCGATTACATTGATGGGGATCGGCTCGCTAGAGGCAATAATTCCCTCGTTCGTTTGAAGAAATGGATACACTCTGTGGCCGCGCGCAAATTCCGCCGTGAACCCGAGAGGCGTGATCCCGAACCCATAAACAGCATGCGGTGCTACATACTGCGGCAGATATTGTCCCGGCTGCAGCAGGATGGCTGCCGGCAGGATCTCGCCGGTATAGGAGATCGATGCGCCGGACCAGACCCAGCAGCGATAGCTATATCCGAATCCCGCCATCACGAAGCGTCGATCCGTGGTGGTTCCGATCAGGGTAGTGGAGACAGGCGAGTAGCCGGCCATGAATTGAAATTCGTGCCGGGGCTCGCCGTCGGCGGAGCAGATTCCCGCGCCCGCCGGTGCCGCCAGCAGGAGAAGCGCCGCGTAGAATTTGAGACAAGAAGTCATGCTGCTCCATTGTCTCGTGGCACCATATCGGTGTGGAGAAAACCGCGGTTCTCGCTCTGTTGCTGGCCGCCGTCTTTGCTTTTCTCGCGTCTGCGCCGAAGCGGCTGCTCATCGCGGCGTTCCAGCGGCGGCCTGTTTTAATCTTTGCCGCGCCCCCGCTTTTTACTGCGATTTTCAGCGGAGCGGCCGCGCTTGCCGGAGTATTCAGTGCGCAGCTCGCACTGTTGATGTTTGCTTACACTGCTGCCCCTGTTTTATGCGCGTACGGGTGGGGGCGTGGTCCGATAGAGCGACCGGCGACGGTCGATTTCCTCATCATCCTGCTGCTCTGGCTGCCGCTCGAATTCTCCGCCGGCGCCAGTCTGATTCCGCGGCCGGCGCAGGGGTTTCTCCACAGCGTGGCGTATGGAATCGCCATTCTTCTGGCCTTGATTCTCTTCGCCGGATTCCGCGCCTTCCCCGGTATGAAATTCAACCTGCCGCGCCGCGCCGCCGATTACTGGCTGCCGATTGCAGGGTTCACCATCATCGCGCCCATTCTCGCTCTCGCCGGCATGGCTCTCGGATTCATACCGGCGCCGCATGTTCCGGTGCAATCCGCCGGTCGGATGATGTCGGCAATTGGCTTGATTTTCGCCGGGACCGCGCTGCCGGAAGAGATTCTGTTCCGCTCGCTTATTCAAAACTTCCTGATGCTGCGCTTCGGCTCGAACACCCGCACATTGTTGATCGCCGCAGTCATCTTCGGCTGCGCACACCTCGACAATGGACCTCAACCCTTGCCCAACTGGCGCTACGCGATTCTCGCGACCATTGCCGGCGTGGCTTATGGAATCGTTTTCCGGAAGGCGTCCACCGTGCTGTCGTCAGCAACGCTGCACATGCTTGTGGATTGGACCAAGCACTTCTTCTTTTAGGCCGCTAACAGCGAGTGATTCCCAACGAGAAATCGACCACGAGGTAGACTGGGATCTGCCGGCGCTCTCCTACGATCTATGGACCCATTTGTTCGATTTAGTGCCTTGGTTCGACAAGGATTGCGATTTCGGCGGCGATTTGAAGACGCTAAGCAGGGCGTCGCCGACGTCGAGTGGTATCCATATGATTGCTTTGCGAACCTATTTTATTTGCAGAGGCTGCTTCGGGCCGCCGGGTTGTCTTTGGCGGAAATCGTTGACGGGAAGACGGTTTTGGATGTCGGCGCGGCTGACGGAGCGCTGAGTTTCTTCTTTGAATCGCTGGGATTCGCGGTGAACGCGATCGACTCCTCCACAACCAACATGAACAGAATGCAGGGTATTCGGCTGCTGGCGGAGCATTTCCACTCAAAGGTACGCATCGATGATACCAACATAGACCACAGGCTGTGCCTCAAGGATAACCATGGGTTGGCGTTGTTCCTGGGCACGCTCTATCATCTGAAGAATCCGTTCGCGGTTCTCGAAACGCTGGCAGCGCATTCGCGATTTTGTCTCCTCAGCACGCGGGTGGCGCGGTGGAGTCCGGACCATCGTCTGCGGCTGGATGAGGCTCCGCTGGCCTACTTGCTGGATAAGGCGGAGTGCAATCAGGATTCGACCAATTACTGGGTATTTTCGCCGCCTGGACTGCTGCGGCTGGTGGAACGGACGGGTTGGGAGGTCTGCGGGTCGGCCAACTCGGGTTCGTCCGATTCTGATCCGAGCTCGCCGATGGGAGATGAAAGAGCGTTTCTGCTATTGCGAAGCAGAAGCCGGTAGAACGCGGTGGCGCTATTTCTTCCGCTGGGATTCCAGGGGGACCAGGCCGTTGGCGCGATAGTACGCGACTAAAAGACCGTAATGTTCTTAGGTGGTTGAAGCACCGATAAGAAAGGCTGCGTATTTTTCTCAGGGCCTTCGGGATTTAACTTTATCGCCGCATTCGCCGCATCAATCGAATCTTTTAGAAGTTTGACGCAGGCTGCTTTGGTGGGGAATTGGGTGGGATCCGGTCCTGGTCGTCCCACTTCACTTTTTCGCCCTTGCCGGCCTTCGATGCGAAGATATCGCCGGACGCGATGTGGACGATCACAGCGCCGAAGATCCGCATTTCGGGCTTGAGCTTGTAATCGTACTTATCCGCCGGGAAATCCTCCGCCATTTCCAAAACCTTGGCGTTGATGTAGTCGAAATTCCGCTTCACAGCTTCGGCTGCTGTTATGGCTTTCGATTACCGATGGCGAAAACGACGGCGAGGAAGGCAATCGTTGCGAATTTACTCATAATTCCACGAGGCTATCAGATTATCAAAGCGAGCGCGGGTTATACTCAACACAGGAGGCTAATGAGTAAAGAAGATAGCATTGAAGTCACGGGTACTGTAGTTGAGAAATTTCCGAGCGGCCTGTTCAGCGTCCAGCTTGACCAGGAACGCACGGTGCTTGCGCACTTGGCGGGCAAGCTCCGGCGCAATCGAATTCGCGTCCTGGCGGGCGATCGCGTGACACTGGAGCTTTCGCCTTACGATCTGACCAAGGGCCGCATCACTTATCGTCATAAGTAAATTGAAAACGCTGTTCGTCTTCGGCACTCGCCCTGAGGCGATTAAACTTGCTCCAGTCGTGCGGTGTCTGCGGGGAGATCCTCGTTTCGAAGTGCGAGTGGTGGTGAGCGGGCAGCATCGCGAAATGCTCGACCAGGTGCTGGCGGCGTTTTCCATTCAGCCGGATTACGATCTAGATGTAATGCGGACGGGGCAAACACTCAGCGAATCGGCGTCGAGGGTTCTGGGGGCGCTGGGGCCGGTGCTCGATCGTGAGCGGTCGGATTGCGTGATCGTGCAAGGCGACACCACCACCACCTTCTGCGGTGCCCTGGCGGCGTTTTATCAATCGATTCCGGTGGCGCACGTGGAAGCGGGATTGCGAACGGGCGACTTTCGGCAGCCGTTTCCCGAGGAGATGAACCGGGTGCTGACGTCGCGATTGGCGGCACTGCATTTCGCCGCTACCGAATCCGCGGCGGAGAATCTGCGGCGCGAGGGGATCTCGCGGGACACGATTTTTGTCACGGGCAATACTGGGATCGATGCGGTGCTCGCGGTGCGGGACGGGCTTCCGTCCTATCATGCCAGTGCGAAGAAAATGATTCTGGTCACGGCTCATCGGCGGGAAAACTTTGGCAGCGGTCTTTTGGGTGTTTGCCGAGCTTTGCGGCGCCTTGCCCTGCGGACCGATGTCGAAATTGTTTATCCGGTTCATCCAAATCCTGAAGTGCAGCGCATCGTCAATGGGCACCTGTGCGATGTTCCCAATATCCGGTTAATCGAACCGCTGGAGTATGTGGCGTTTGTCGATCTGATGCGGCGCTCGTATATTTTGCTGACCGATTCCGGCGGCATCCAGGAAGAAGGTCCGTCGCTGGGCAAGCCGGTTCTTGTTATGCGTGAAAAGACCGAGCGGCCGGAGGCGGTGGAGGCGGGAACGGCGCGGCTTACCGGCACCAATGAGGATACGATCGTGGCGGAGGCAGCGCGACTTCTGGATGATCACGAAGAGTATTTGAGACGCGCTCGGATTCACAATCCTTATGGGGATGGGCAGGCAAGCGCTCGGATCCGCGACGTGCTATTGACCCGCTTTTCACAGTCTTAGCGGTTTCAGACGGGTTGGGCAGCCGCCAGAGCTTCTACACTCGGGCGAAATGCCAGTCTCCACGAAACTTCGGCGCGCGGAAGGCGATTTGCTCCGTCAGCTCTCCGATCGGGTAGTGGGGCAGCCACAAGCCCTCACGCAGATTGTTCCTTACGTGCAGATGCACGAGGCGGGATTAGCCCCGGAAGGCCGGCCGGTGGGTGTTTTCCTGCTGCTGGGTCCAACCGGAACGGGAAAGACTCGGACTGTGGAAGTTCTCGCGCAGGCTTTGCATGGCAGCGAAAAGCACATGCTGAAGGTAGACTGCGGCGAATTCCAGATGGAGCACGAGGTTGCCAAGCTGATCGGCGCGCCGCCGGGATATCTGGGCCACCGCGAGACGCAGCCAATGCTCTCGCAACAGAAACTGAACGGAGTGACCAGCGATCAGTGCAGCCTATCGCTGGTGCTGTTCGACGAGATTGAAAAAGCCGCGCCGAGCATGACGCGGCTGCTGCTGGGCGTGCTCGATAAAGCGGCGTTGCGGCTGGGCGACAACACGACTGTCAGCTTCGAGCGGACTATTATTTTTCTGACCAGCAATCTGGGAACGGAGGCGATGCGCAAACACCTTCGTCCGGATTTTGGATTCGAGACGATGGTGGCCAGTCCTCGCAATTCAGCGAAGAAACTGGAAGGCATCGGCATGAACGCGGTGCGGCGCAAGTTCTCTCCGGAGTTCGTGAATCGGATCGATGCGGTGATCACTTATCAGCCGCTGGGGGCGAAATCGCTGGCGATCATTGTCGATCAGCAGATTGAGGCGCTGGAGTTGCACATCTCTCGCAGATTGATGGAGCGGGCGTTCGAGATCGATGTAAACGACGAGGCTCGGGCGTTTCTGCTAAGAAAAGGGACGAGCCAGGAGTATGGGGCTAGGGAGCTGAAACGGGTCATCCTACGGCACCTGACGCAGCCCCTGGCGGCGATGGTATCGGCTGGTTCGATTATTCCGGGAGATGTGGTGCATATAGAAGTGTCGGGGGAGGGGTTGACGCTGAAGGTGGAGGAATGATGCATAGTGATATGCATGAGGACGACGCTCAACCTGGATGGCGATCTGATCGACGGGGCGAGATGGCTGACTGGAATCGAAGAGAAGACGGCGCTGGTGCATGCTGCTCTCAAAACCCTAGTTGAGCGCGAGAGCGCGGCGGCTGGCTGCACTGGGCGGGACGATGCCCAAACTGCGGCCGATCCCAAGAAGGCGGCCGCGAGTCGCCAAGTGACCGTATTAGTTGATACCTCTGTATGGATTGCTCACTTCCGGCGGAGTGATCCAAGACTGCAAGCGCTTCTTTCCGATGGCGAACTGTTGATGCATCCGGCAGTGATCGGGGAGTTGGCTTGCGGAAATCTAAAGTGTCGCGAGGAGGTTCTCGCCGACCTGCAACAATTACCGTTCTCCGCCGCGGCGGATGGACAGGACACTATGTTTGTGATCGAATCGCGAAGCTTTGGGGAAAAGGAATTGGTTGGACCGATGCCCAACTGGTGGCGTCAGCATTGCTATCCGGGTGCAAGCTTTGGACGCACAATAAGAAGCTCGGTGCGGTGGCACGCGGGCTACGCATAGATCACTGAAGCTTTGCGATCTCGGCGTCACTGGCGGATTTGGAGATTAGCTTTACCTCAATGGTTTCGTGCGATCCTTCGGCCAGCGTGATTTTTTTTGCGTCGAAGCGGGTGCGGAATTCGGGAATTGACAAATACGCGAGCTCGGCATTTTCCCAGGCGGCGATGCGATATTCTCCGGGCGCGAGATTCGTGAATTTCACGGCGCCATTGGCGTCCGTCTCGCGCAGGTACAGCTCCAAGTCGTTCCAGAGAACAGCCATGCCTTTCGATGTCGGATTACCGTTGGCATTATGGACCACTACAGAGACCGTTGCCGCGTTCGGCGACACCACAATTTCGAGTGTCGCGCTCGCGCCGGAGCTCAGATCGATCGCCATCTTCTCAATCGGCTGATGGTTCAGCAGAATCGACTTTATGTCGCCTTCAGGCGGCGCGTAGGCCAGCCAGTAGTGCTGTGGCGCCATATTTTCCCAGGAGAAGGTTCCATCTTCCTGGGCAGTCGCAGGTGGCCGTGTCATACCACCCTAATCGCGCGCTCGTAGCTTACGCCCGCTGCCGCAATAGGATCGCCATCTTCATCGATCACGTGCCCGGCAATGACACTCTCCGGCAGCAGCTTAATGACGATGTCTTTCACCTGCTGGCCGGATGCGACTTCGAGCCATGGATCGTTGCTCGCATCAAGAAAGCCATCGCGCTGCGCTTCTGGGCGATAGTTGCCCGGCTCGATTCCCTCAAATCGAAACGTTCCTTCGGTGCCGGAAGTAACTGCGTAACGGGTCTTTCTATCGTCGAGCACAATGTGCCCTTTCCGGAGCGGTTCGTTAGTGAGCGCATTGACGACGACGTTGGTTTTATCTTGTGCCAGCAGCAGCGCGAAAAATAAAGGGATCATGTGGTAACTCTGGCTCAACTGAGCCGTTGGAGCACACTGGCGACAGACTATTTCCGAGTCGCATGGTCGTCATACAGTAGAATTAGCAAGTTGAGTTCCACGATGCTCTCTCACTCCAGCGCTCTCGATTTGGAACAGTATGTAGGTGGGCAGCTTGCGGCGGCGGAAGCCGCGGTTATACAAACTCACCTGGAGAGGTGCGAAGAATGCCAGCTGCGGTTGGCCGAAATCGCGCTCCACACGCAATGGAGGGGCGCCGAAGGGCGGGCTGAGCCGCGCGTTGCGGTCGATTTTCCGGCGCGGCTGAAGTTGCTTGATCCGGTGACTTCGGTGGGGCCTCCGCATGACGTTCGGGTAATCGAGATTTCAAGGACAGGCTTGAAGGTCCACACCAGCCGGCTGCTACTGCCGAAGACACTGGTGCAGGTCCGGTTCAATGGCAAAGCGGTGCTGGGAGAAGTGCGCTACTGCATGAAGGTGGAATCCGAATATCATGCCGGCATCAAGCAAGTGCCGGATTTTCCGTCGGACTAAAAGAGAGAAACCTGTGATTTATCGCCTGCCGTTGACTGAAATGGCGTCGCTCGCGCGCTCCGGCGCTTTGTCTTCGCTCGAACTGGTCGATGCGCATTTGGACCGCATCGAAGCAGTGAATCCGCACTACAATGCGTTCACAATGGTGCTGGCCGACCAGGCGAGAGCTTCGGCCCGCCGTGCCGATCAGGGGTTGAAGATGGGTCCGCTGCACGGCGTTCCGGTAACCGTTAAAGATAGCTTCGACATAGCGGGAATGCCCACAAGGCTAGGCAGCTATTTCGCGCCGGAGGAACCGGCAGCCGCGGATTCCGCCGTCGTGCTTCGCTTGCGCCGCGCAGGCGCGATCATCCTGGGGAAAACGAACACCCCGGAGTTTATGACGAGTTACGAGACCGACAACTACATTACCGGGCGAACGAATAATCCGTGGGATGTCGAGCGCACTCCGGGCGGATCCTCGGGCGGGGAAGCGACGGCGATCGCCAGCGGATGTTCGCCGGGTGGAGTGGGCAGCGACGGAGGAGGGTCCATCCGGGTGCCGGCGCATTTCTGTGGCATCGCCGGATTGAAGCCGACGCCAGGGCGCATTTCGCTGATCGGCTATCGGCCGCCGGAGGCGTCGTTGGGTATTACGGTTGCCGGTCCGATGGCTCGGTCGGTTGCCGATGTGCGGCTGTTGTTCGAGGTGTTGGCTGGCTATGACGAGCGCGATCCAAGTAGTGCTCCGGTAGAGGATCGGGCTCCTAAGCCGGAACGTGCGCGAATCGGTGTGTTTGAAACGTTTTACGAGACTCCCGTGCAGCCTGCGATTCGACGTGCCGTTCAAAGAGCCGCGGCCGCGCTGGCAAGCGCCGGATTCGCGGTCGATGAATTTCGACCGGAAGGGCTGGAGCGCGCGCCGAATCTGTGGAGCTTTTTCTTTGCCGAATTACCCGCCCGGGCCGCGAAGGAGCGGATTGCGGGTAGGGAAGCGGAGGCGCACTGGACTTACACAGAGAATCTTGACAGGCTTGCGGAACGGCCGTCTGCTACTGGTTGGCAGGTCATGGAAGCGCTCGCGGCACGCGACCTGATGCGACGCAGATTAATCGAGCAGATGAAAGACGTCCCGTTTCTGCTGATGCCTGTATCGAGCATCGTGGCGTTCCGTCACCGCGAGCGCAAATTTGCGACCGAAACGAAGGCGATCGGATTGTTCCAGGCGATGATGCCGTCGACAACCTTCAATCTGTTGGGATTGCCTGCGCTGACGATTCCATTCATTCTCGATGATGAGGGGATGCCGGTGGGCGTGCAAATCGTCGGACGGCCCTGGGAAGAAAATGTGCTGCTTGAATTGGGCTCGGCGCTCGAAGCGGCGCGAGGGCCGTGGCCAGGGCCGCCGGAACCTTGACACGAGCAAGTTCCGGCGCCCGTCGAAGTTATTGCAGCGGAAGCAGGAGCGTGGTGCTCGATGTCGAATTCACGGTCGCGAACAAATTGACTGTCGTTGCGGTCGGAAGGTCGTCGGTAATGGTCAGTTTGATGAGCGTGAGACCGACCGCTCCCGGCGCCGCACCAGCGAAATCGGGCGTTTTGTTGATCCCCCCGACATTCAAAATGACTGGATCGGCGACACTGTTCGTCGGCGTTGCCGGAGCAAAGAATCCGTCGAGCGTGGCGTTTTCATAAGGACCGAAACCGGTTCCGTAGATTGAAATCTGCTCCCCACGAATTGCCGGACTGGTGAATGTGATTAAGGAGCCATCGTGATGCAGCGCCAGCACCAGCGGCAGGTTTTGGGAGTTGGCCTGGGTAAACATCCCCGGCGCATCTCTCGCGACCACCAGCGAGCCTGACACATCCGGTTGGCCTGTCTGATGGACCAGCAGCGTATAGTTTCCGTCCACCAGTTCAACAGGCAGTTGGGCGTTGATCTGCTCGGGCGAAACGAAGGACAACGGCAGAAGATAATTACCGATCGTTACCGTCACATTTCCCATCGTCTGCGGCAACGGATTGGTGGACACAACCTGAAGCGTCGAGGCGAGATTCTGCCCGTAGATCGAAATGATCGAGCCGGGCGCCATCGCTCCATCCGGCGTGGGACCGGTCGCGCTCAAGATGCCGGCTGGAGAGATGGTCGGCACCGATTGCGAAAACGCGGTGATCGCATGCGGACTGCTCATCGTCAAATATCCCGTTGGGTAGGCGCCGGACAGGTCGCCCGCCCACTTCACGAATTTGTAGCCGTTGGCGGGAACCGCGGTGACCGTCACCTGCGTGTTGATGGGAAAGAAACCGTCGGGCGTGGGCGGGCTGAAGGTCACCGCGGACGATCCCGCGGGGCTCAAGGTAGTGATCACTGCGTACTGGGTCTGATAGGTCGCTGATAAAACCTGGGTGGTCTGGCCGAAGGTGACGGTGCGCGCTGCCGCTGTCGATCCGTCCGACCACGAAGTAAAGCTGATCCGTGACACCGAACTCGACGGAATGGCGGTGGGCGCGATCACGGGCATCACGTATCCGGAAGCATGGTTCACCACACAAGGCGTCGTACAATTTGATCCGTCCACCATGAATTGCAAGCCCTGTGGCGCACTGTTGATGGTGACCTGCGGAAGTTCGGCGAAGTTCGCCGTCAGCGTCAGCACGGTGCTGGTGGTCGGCAGGGTTATGGTCTGCGTTGCCGGTCCGCCGTTGGACCAACTGACAAACGACCATGTCCGTCCATTTGAATCGACCTGAGTGGCGGGAGCGCTGATGGTATGCGTCTCCCCCTGGCCCCAAATGAAGCTATAGCCTCCACCAAAGTTGGTGGTCCCATCGACGGTCAATTTCAGTCCGTTTTGGCTGGTGATTAATTGCACGTGAACGCCCGGAACGAAGCTCGCGGTCAGCGTGGTTGCAACGTTATAGGCGTCATCCACCACGTAATTTGCGTTCTGGCCCAAGCCGTTGGTGTATCCCTCGAACACCCAGTAATTGCCTTTGGAATCCTGCTGCGGTGTGTTGGCACCGATGGTGTGGGTGCTCCCCGGAAGGAAATCGAAAGAGCCAATGCATAACGCCGGGAATCCGGCCGGCGGCAGCGGCGGAAGCAAATTCGTGGACGGGTTACAGGTGGCGCCGTTCGAGGCAGGCAGCAGAGGCGTCTGCGATATGGTGCGATCCACCAGCACCGTATAGCCCGGCGGATTGGTCATGAAATTGACTCGTTTCGCGATCGAAAATTGTGGGGTGAACGTGGAGGGGCCCTTAAGAGTGTAGGTGCCGATTGCTCCGTTGTTATAACCGTTGACCACCCAGCCGTAAAATACCCAGCCGGGGTAAGGATATTCGACCAGCGAGATCGTTCCGGCCGGTAAGAAGAGTGTCGTGGTGGTGGCAAGGCAGGTGCCGTTGAAATAGGCGATTCCACCCTGGTATCCGGTGCCGGTGGTGCTGGGATTGCCCGGTGCTCCCGAACAGGACGCGGCGCTGCCAGCCGGGAAGCTGACGACGACCTGGTATTGTATGCTCAACGTCGCGATGACGGAGGTAAGGCTGGGTTCGGCCGTAAGGGTCACTGCGGGAAGTCCGCTCCCGAGGCTTGTTCCATTCGCGGTCCATCCGGAAAAAAAGTACTCCGTTTTGCCATCGAGCGAGGATTGATAGGGCAGGGGAGTGCCGGCGGGGCCAATGGTGAACAAGAACTGCACGACATGCTTGCTGCCTTCCGGCCATAGAAAGGTCTGGGTGGAAACATAGTTCACGCCGTCGACCGAGAAGGAGATACCGCTAGGCACGGTGCCGACCATGACGCTGCTGATCGTTTGAGCCCAGGCTCCTCCACAAGCGAATAACATTATTAAAATAAGCCACTTAGCTCGATTCATACCGCGTTACGACCCTCCTGCAAGCCGATCTTTCCAAAGTCCTGTTCATAGGACTCGGAGACACATAGTCCCAATAGGTAATCGGCCGGGGTCGCGGGAAGCTTTAGCGTGAGGAGTACGAGCGCGGCGGGAGTTTACGCGGGTGAAATTCGCCCTATAAGGATATCGGCACGGAAGAAATTCTCGCCTTTCAGAGGAGCCTCCGCCAGCCGCCGCATCATCGCAATCTGCCCGACATGCGTGAGCGCATCGGCCACCGGTCCCTGGAACAGCTTATCAAGCGGAGCCTGCAAAGGTGCATCGCTGGCAATAAAAGCATCGAGCTCTGCGAGCACTTTGAAAAACCGCTCGACATCCTGGTTCCAGGCCTGTGGCGCTGATTCATGCCACACGTGTTTATCCTTGGCCATGATCAGCGCCCAATCGAGCACATCGCCGATGTGAGCGAGAATCTCGCCCGCTGTGCGGGAGCCCGGGGCAACTCGAAAATCGGAAAACGCGTCTGGCGCGCCGCGGAAGGCTTTCCCCCCTCGGTAGGCGAGCGTGGCTAAGCTATGGCGAAAGAGTTCTTTGGCGGATTCGACGGGCATGCTTTTAAAAATACCGCAATACCCTGCCCAAATTGCTTACGATGCGGGCGGGGTCAGGAAGCCCAGATTTGAGGTCGGGAAATTCGCTAGGTTCGGGAATACCGCGGCCAGGGCGCTTGCTGGGATTCCGAACCAGGAGCAGAGCGTGGCTCCGTATTGATCGATGGACGTGGTCGGGATCCAGCGGCCGCGAGTATCGGTGTCATTAGGGCCGCCCAGTTCGAAAGTTGGGAATTGGCCGAAGATTTGGCCCCCTTGCACTGCTCCGCCGAGCACCAGGTGATGGCTGCCCCAGGCATGATCGCTGCCATCGGTGGTGGTGGGTTGAAAGGTCCGGCTGAAGTCGGATTCAGTGAAAGTGGTGACGTTTTGCGCCATGTTCAGCTCCTGCGTGGCAGCGTAGAATGCGGCGAGCGCGGGACTCAATTGTGGATAGAGAGTGTTGTGCGCCTCAAGTTCGCCGGCATGTGTATCGAAACCGCCCAGGGAGCAGAAGAAGATCTGGCGGCGCATTCCGAGATACTGCTGCACCTGAATAATTTGCGCGACCTGCTGCAACTGCTCGCCGATGCTGGTAGTGGGGAAGATCGTCTTCAGTTTGGTCGACTTCGAGAGCGCGGTCGCCAGCGCCGCGGCGTCGGTGATGCTGTGCGAGAGAGTATCATTGGCAGCCTGCACCAGCGACATGCCACTGTTGGTGGTGAGCAAGCTGTCAATGGCGCTGATGCCTGCCGCGGGTCCGTTCAGTTTCATCGACTGTCCGGGAGCGAGCGCGACTTGCTGGGTGCTCGCGCCGGTTCCTTCAAGAGAGTTGCCAGCGACCGAAAAGAACGTCGGGAAGCTGGACGAGTTGATGCTCGCAGACGCGATGTAGTCCGCCGCGCGGCCGGCCCATCCGGTGGGGCTGTGACCTTGCGCCATTGACGTCTGCCAGGCAAGTTGCTGATCGGCGTGAGAAAACAGATTGAGTGGAATCGTCGCGGCCTGCGCGGCTTGATACTGCGAGCGAGTCAACGGCTGCACCAGAGGTCCCACGTTGGCGACCACCGATAGTTCTTTGCTTGAGAAAAGACTGGCGACTTCGGCCAGCTTATCGTGAAAGGCGAACGGGGCTCCGGTATTGCTGGTGACGATCGGCGTCAGGTTGCTGCCGCTCAACGCCAGGCTGCCGCGGATCGACTGATACGCCTTATAATTCACATCATCCATCGGGATCACCGTATTGTTCGAATCGTTGCCTCCGAACAGGAACACGCACACCAGCGCGCGATAGTCGGCTCCGCTCTGCGCGAGCGCGGGGAGCAAACCGAACGGACGAAGAGCGAGTGAGCCAACGGTGGCCGCTCCGACACG